>NZ_CP059599.1:1590618-1908742 GCF_022369455.1 Campylobacter sp. RM5004
ATAGCCATTTGTAGTAAGTGCTAAATCTAAATCGCTTTTATAATCAATTAGCATTTTTATAAATTTATCTAAATCAGCTCTTACAAGTGGCTCTCCACCTGTTAAACGGATTTTATCCACGCCTTTATCCATACATAATTTTGCAAATAAAAACAATTCTTCATAACTTAATAAATTTTCTTTTGGCACATGATTAAAAGGAACTTTTGGCATACAATATAAACACCTAAAATTGCATCTTTGAGTAAGTGAAATTCTTAAATAATTTATTCTTCTTCCATACGAATCTATTAACATTTTTAAACCTTATAAACTTTTTAAAATTATATTAATTACTTGTGGACTTTTATTTAAAAGACTTGCGATTTCATCAACGCTTTTGCCATCGCCATAAAGCTTTAAAATCTGCATTCTAGTAGAATCATCATCAGGTTTTAGCCTAGAGATTGGCTCGGTTGCTAGTTCTAAGTTAGCAATTCTGCTATCTTGACTTTTGGTTACTTCTTGAATACTTTCTTGAATAATGCCTAAATCACTATTTAATTCATTAATTCTTTCATCAATAATAGAATGTATTAAAAACTCGCAATTTTGCATAATATTATCATTAAATTCGTTTTGTTTTGAATGATTTATTTCAGCGATTTTCATCTTTTCAACAACTTGCTCTAGCCTATGAATTGATTTATAATTTTCATCAATAGCCTTTAAAACCCCATCTAATTTATCATTTAAATCTCTTGATGTAAGCCTTACATACAAAAACATTAAAATGATAAAAATTATAAAAACAATATAAATTATTAAATCAATCCCCATTTTTTTCCTTTTTAATATGAATTAGATTTCTTTGCGTATCTGCTACGAAAATATTTAAACCTTCTTGATCATATCTTTTCATTTGTGTGATTTTGAAAGTATCTTCGCTAATAGCCTTAAGCCAGCAAGATATGGTTCTATCTACTAAAACAAGCCTTGCATAATAGCTTTGATTAACTTCTAAAACGCCATCAACTCTAATAAAATCATAATTAATTGCATTAGCAAATGTTTCATCACTAAGAGTTATTAATTCATCTTTTTTAAGATTTTTAAGTTCTAAAATATCTCTTTTAATATCACAAAGCATTTCAAAAAACAATTTATCTTCAGGATACATATCCATTTTAGAAGCTCTATGTCTATAATCTTGCAAAGATTTATGATAATTCATAGCGTTATATTCTTGTAAAAATTTATCGCTTAATTCATCACATTTTTCATATTCAATCTTAAATCTTGTTTCATACATAATCATTAGCTAACCTTTAAATCAATTATAAAAAATACTAAGAATAATATACTAATAAAAGCATTAATATCAAAAAAAGCTCTTTCAATATTTTTTGTATTTTTTCTTACAATAATATGCTCTAAAATAAGCATAAGCCCTACAATAATTAAGCCCAAATATGCGTAAAATCCAGCATTTACACTAGCTAAAAATACTAGCCAAAACAAAAACGCAATTAAATGAAAAATAGCAGCGATAAATAATGTAGCCTTTTCTCCAAAACATGAAGGAATTGAAAATAATTCTTGATTTTTATCAAATTCTAAATCTTGTAAAGCATACAAACAATCAAATCCAGCAGTCCAAAAACAAACAGCAAAACATAAAGCTATAGAATAAGAACTAACACTATTAGTAAGCACAATTTCTCCAGCAACACAAGCAAAACCTAATGATAAACCTAAAATTATATGAGCTAGATATGAAAAGCGTTTAAATAAAGAATAAGAACCAAGTAAAATAAGTGTAAAAAAGCTAAGATAAAAGCACAATTCATTTATAAAATATGCTAATAGAACAAAAATACAAGCATTAGCAATTATAAATAAAGCTAAATTAAATCTACCTACCCTACCATCTACGCTAGGACGATTTTTTGTCCTTTCATTTAAGATATCAATATCTGCATCAAGCAAACGATTTAGCGCCATTGCATAATTTCTTGCACTAACAGCACAAAGAAGAGCCAAAATAAACTTAAGCCAAATATCATTAAAGCTTAAATCATATAATTTTATAGCACTAAGCATTGAAACTAATAAAAACGGCAAAGCAAAAATGCTATGCTTAAACACAATTAATTCTAAAATATTTTTTAACTTTTGCATAACTATCCTTTATGCTAGTTTATAATATTTTAATTAAGATTTAAGGATAAAAATGAAAAAAATAGCCCTAATAGGAACAACAGCAAGTGGCAAAACAGCCTTGGCTCATAAGCTTGCTCTAAAGCATAATGCAGTGATTTTAAGTCTTGATAGCTTATGTTTATATAAAGAGCTAAATATTATAAATGCTAAGCCTGATAATGCTATGCTTAATGAAGTTAAATATTTTGGAATAAATCTAATTAGCGTTAAAGATGATTATAATGTAGGGCTTTATTTTGATGAATACAAAAATGCTTTAAATTATGCAAAAAAATATGAAAAAAATCTAATAATAGTAGGTGGAAGTGGATTTTATCTAAGCGCTTTAATTAATGGCTTAAGCCCTAAAATTGATGATATTAAGCATAATTTAAGCCTTGATGAAATCTATAATCTAATGCAAAGTATTGATAAAGATAGCAAAATCGCAGCTAATGATAAGTATCGCTTAAATAAATGGTATAGCATTTATTTAACTACAAATGAAATTCCAAGCCTTTGGCTTAAAAATAACACTCAAGAGTCTTTAATAAAAGATATTTTAATTTATGATATTTTATGGAACAAAGTTGAATTAAACAAAAGAATAGAGCAAAGAACTAAGCAAATGCTAGAACTTAATGCCTTTAATGAAGTGATAAATCAATATAAATTACATGGATATACAAAAGCCTTACAATCAATTGGAGCAAAAGAAATAATAGATTGCTATGAAGGAAGAATTAAAAAAGAAGATTTAAAAGAATTAATTACAATTCATACAAGACAACTTGCTAAAAGACAACGCACATTTAATAAGAAATTTAACGCTCATACCTTTGAAATTTCAACGGAATTTGAATTAGGAATTTGCTTTGATAAATTAAGCGAGATTTTAAAATAATCTCGCTTAAAAATAAAAATATACAAACAATGAAATAATAATAACACAGCCTATATTTAAATATCCACCCGCCTTTATCATATCTTTTTGTCTTATATGTCCTGTTCCAAAAACAATAGCATTTGGCGGTGTTGCAACTGGTAACATAAAAGCACAGCTTGCACCAACTCCTATTACCATAACTAAGATTTCTTTAGGCATTCCCATATTACTAGCAATAGTCGCAAATACAGGAACTAATAAAGCCGCTGAAGCAGTATTGCTTGTAAATTCAGTAAGAATTATTATAAAAGTACAAACTACAAAAATAATTCCTAAAGTAGAAAAATCTCCAAATATTCTTGCAACTTCTTTACCTAAAATAAGCGAAGCTCCTGAATCTTTTAAAATTGAGCTAAGTGCTAAACCACCACCAAATAATATTAAAACTCCCCAATCAGTTCCTTTTGAGATTTGCTCCCAAGTCGCAAGATGAAGCACCACAATAACAGTAGTTGCACTAAGAGCGATTAAAGCATCAGAAAACGGAATGCCTGTTAGTTTGCTAAGTGGTTTGCTAAAAATCCACGCAAGTGCAGTTACGCTAAATAATATCAAAGTTGCAACTCTTGGCCTTGTCCAAGGGATTTCTTCTATTTGCATATTAATTTTTTGTGATAAATTAGGACGAAATACAAAATAAAGAACAATAATCATTAAAGGTAAAATCATTAGCATTAAAGGTGTTCCTATTTTCATCCAAGATGCAAAATCAAGCCCTAAAGCCTGAGAAGCGATTGCATTAGGTGGTGAGCCAACGATAGTTCCAAGCCCTCCAATGCTAGCAGAATACGCAACGCATAAAAGTGCAAAAACAAAGGTATTTCTATCCTTTTTAGGGTCAAGCTCGCTTAAAATACCCATTACAAGTGGTAACATCATAGCTGCTGTTGCTGTATTTGATATCCACATTGAAAGGGCTGCAGTTGCAATACATATTGCAATTATAGCTACTCCTAAATGAGATTTAGAAAGCGATAAAATCTTCATAGCAATTTTTTTATCAATGCTTTGCATATGAAGTGCAGTTGCTAGTGCAAAACCACCAAAAAATAAAAATATAGTAGGATCAGAAAAATTAGCCAAAGCTTGTTTGATACTAAAAGCAGAAAAGCTCCCATCAGCATTGCTTTTACCTACCCCGATAAAAATAGCAATAACAGGAACTAAAATAGCCGTCATAGAAATATGAATAGCCTCACTAAACCACATAATCGCTACAAAAAGTAACAAAGCTAAACCTTTGTTTGCATTTGTATCATAAGGTAACAAATAATACAAAGCAACGCTTGAAACAATTGCAATAGCGATAATTAGCCAAGATTTAAGCCTTTTGGCTCTATCATCTACAAACAATTCTTCTTGCATAAAACCCTCCTTAATTGATTTACATCAATAAATTATCAAAAAATATAAAAGAAATTTTGATGGAGTTTTAAATATCATAAAAATTACAAAAAAGTATTACTTAAAGTTACAAGTTATTAAAATAATACAAATAGTTACAAATTAGTTTAAAAATCATTTGATAAAAACCAAAGAATTTGAAATAGGAATTTGCTTTTAACTTATTTAAAAGAAGTTTAAATTCCTAATTCAAATTCTTTAGAATTTTAGCCCTAAATTAAGATAAATCATTCTTCTATGTAGCTAATCTCATCTATAAAAAGATTTCTAATGCCATAAATTTTACTTAATATAACATCGCTATTTTTAACGCTTTTTAGATTGCTTCCTGCATCTATTGTAGTGATTGCAACTTTGCCTACAACGATTCTGCTTTCTTTACCGCTATTATAATTTTTAATACCCCATAGATTATGCAAGATATACATTTTATCATTAAACTCACCAAGATATAAAACAATATGACCTTTAAGGGCTAGCAAACTTGCAAAAGGAATTGCGTGTGTTTTTATGTATTTATATTTTTCTTTATTGTTTAATTTGCCTATATTTATGAAATTTGACCTATTTAAATAGTCTTTTTGCATTATTTGATCTTGCGAATTTCTTTTTAAATATATACCAAAACTTCCAAAAACATCTTTTAAAAACGCCGAGCAATCTCTATTACCATTCATTCCGCCCCAGCCATAATTTTGACCTATTAATTCATTAGCAATATTTTTTAAATCCTTGCTTGAAAAACTTGAACCTAGCTTAAAAAAATCTTCTTTATTAACCTTAATTTCTACTAATTTTGCTTGATTATTTATGCCTTTTTTAAATGCTTTTATAGTGTAATAATTAGCACTTTCTTTACTAAGTGCTAAGAGCATTCCTATTCTTGCGTATTCAACAAAATCATTATTTTTATCAATTAAAGGGATTTTGTCTTTTTTAGGGCTTATGTAATCTTGTGAGCTTTTTAAAGCATTTAAATCATCATCACTAATAAAAGCGATATTTTTATCTTCAACAAAGCCAACTATAAAACTATTATAAATAAAACTCCAACCAAAATCTTTGCTAAAATGACTAATCTTAACAGGCGTATAAGCATAAATGAAAGAATTTTGTAAATAATCAAACGGATAGCCTTCGCCTGCAAGATTTGGATTTTTAAATCTTGGCTTTTTAGTTGGCAATAGCCTTACATTGCTTGAATGTATGATGATTGCGTTTTTAAAAACCGAATTCAAATTCTTAAAATCAGCATTGTTAATTAACTGCTTTAAAAACTCTTTATCATAAGGCTGATAATTTTCTGAATATGATTTTTCGTTTAGCAAATTATTTGCAAATTCGTTCATATTAATATTAGCCTTCTCATCGCTCCACGCACTAAAAAAGTTATTTAAATAATCATCTTTTAGCTTAGCAGAAATATCATCATTAATATAAAAATCCTTGCTCTCATAATCGCTTAAATCTTGCGATGGCAAGATAAAATCATCATTATAAGCACAAGATGAAAAGAATAAAATAAAAAGAAAAAATATATAATTTTTCATATAAACTTAACTAATATTGCTCCTATAAATTTGTTTTCTTCATAAGCTTCAATTCTATAAATCTTTGCTGCTTTATCTACCGAATACTGCTTTTGCATATTTTTAAGCTCAAGCTTTATATTATCTTCACTGCCCTTACCATTAAAACCTATGATATTAATTCTTACATTTTCTTGTTTTTTTACTAAAAAGTCTTTTTTTACTTCAATTAATTTAGCAAATTCCGTGCTTATTTCTTTTCCATCTACGACTAAATCTAATTTATTTATAATATCGCTATATTCAACATTTTTTTCTAAATATAATTTAGTTTGAAATCTGTTTCCATACTGCACTACATAACCATTATCATTTTTACTTTTAAAAATAGCTGTTAATTCATTACTTGCTTTGTAATTAAAAGGTAGCTTTATAGGAACGAAATTTATTCTATCTCTTGGCTTTTGCAAACTTAATAAAAAGCGATTTTCTAAATTAATTAAAATCGGTTTTTCAATTGCATTTCTTACTTCTTTTGGATTTAGCTCAAAACTACGCTCAAACTCAATTCCGGCAGCTTCTAAATAGCTTTCAATCGCAAGTAAATGATAATAAACTCTTTCATGGGTTAAAAGATTTTTACTAGCTTCATTTGCATAAGCTGCTTTTCCTTGAGTAATAGCATAATAAGTAAGGCTTTTTAGCATTTCTTCATCGCCTTTTGCTGTGTTTGTATTTTTTAAATGATAGCTGTGAAGTTTATGAAGTAGTTTTTTATTTATACTCTCACATGCCTTATCAGCAATTTCATTTAAATTACCATATTTAGCATCTATTACTTCTTGATCTATTATGCAAGAATTTCCCCATTTTTTAGGGTTTTTATCTTTGTTTATATAATGTGGAGAATAATAGCCACTACCATCATGAAGATTTATGATTAGCTTTATTTCTGGCATTGTGATTATTTTTTTGATTAATGCAACGGTGTAATAATCAGGATCATTTTCGCTAAGTTCAGCAAATTTGCGATTTAAGTCTCCAAATTCTCCACGACTTCTAGCAATAATAGAATCAAATGCTAGATTTGGCACTACAATTACTTTTCCTTTTTTAATTTTATAATCAGTTAAAAGCAAGCTTGCAGCATGAAATCCCCCTGGCTCATCTCCTTGTATTCCACCAAAGATTAAAACCGTATTATCACAAACCTTATCGCACTCTCCAAGAGTATTTATAGTAAAATTAAGTGCAAATAAATTTATACTTAAAAAGACTAAAAAAATCCTAAGCATTCACAAACTCTCTTGTTAATTTATCTAAGCTAAATACATCATCAATAGTATTTATTTTAGCGTCGCTAAATTTATCAAGAGCTTTAAATACTGCATTGCTAATATCATAGAATTTACATTCATCTTTTAAATATTTATAAACAAATTCTTCATTAGCAGCATTTATAATCACTCCTAAATCAGGATTATTCAATAAATCATTTTTTAGTTTAAAAATAGGATATTTGTTAGGATTTATTTCAAAAAATTCTAATTTTCCTAATTTTAAAATATCAATATATTCACAAGCTTGAAATTCACTTTCTCCTAAAAGCGCATTTGCAATGCTAAGCTTCATATCAGGCACGCTAAAATAAGCACTCATAGCACCATTTACACTTTCACAAAATGCGTGAATGTTTGAGCTTGGCTCAATTATTGCATCTAATTCTATATTTGGATATAAATGTTTAGCTTCTACTAATTCATAAAGCTTATTTGTCATTGTTGCACTATCAATAGTAATTTTTGCTCCCATATCCCAATTAGGATGCTTTAAGGCTTCATTTGCTTTTAGATTTGCAACTTCGTTATATTTAAAAAACGCTCCACCACTAGCTGTAATAGTAAGCTTTTTAGGGTGTTTTACACCCCTTAGAAGCGCTGCTAATGCACTATGTTCGCTATCAATAGGAGAAATACTAAGACAATCTAAAAACTTACCAGCTACAACCAAGCTTTCTTTATTTGCTAGGAATAATTTTTTATCTAATTCTTGAGTTTTTAAAGATATTTTTAGCCCCGCAAAGCCTACAATTGCATTAATAATTCCATCACTTTTTAAATCTTCCATAACAAATAAAGCATCTTTGATTGAATATTTATTAGAATGATTTACCTTATCTAATATCTCATCACTTGCTAAAACTATTTTTGGATTAAACATTTTTATTTGTTCGTTTAATAATTCATAGTTTTTATAAGCACTTATACATTCAAGCTTAATATCTGCTTGTTTGATGATTTTTAAGGCATTTACTCCGATTGAGCCTGTTGAGCCAAAAAGACTTACGATTTCTGGTTTCATAATATCACCACCATTATAATACTTGCAAAAATTAAAGCATCAACTCTATCTAAAACCCCACCATGACCAGGGAAAAGCTCTCCACTATCTTTTACTCCTGCAAGGCGTTTTAAGTAGCTTTCAAATAAATCGCCAAACACAGCAAAAAATGCCATTAAAAATGTAACAAATAAGCTTTCTAAAACTCCTAAATTAATCACAAAATATGAATAAATTGAAGAAACAATAGTGCTAATTAAAACCCCACCTACAACACCTTCTAAGGTCTTTTTAGGAGAGCTTGGGCTAAAGCTAGTTTTTCCATATTTTTTACCTACAAAATATGCAAAACTATCACATAATACAACACTTAAAAGTAATAATATAAAACCACTTAATCCAAATCTTAAGTAACATTCAAATATAAACGCAATCCCTAAACTAGCATATAAAAAAGGCAAAAGTGCTTTTAAATCTTTTTGCTTATACGCTATGTAAGATGCAAAAACAATAATTGCAAATATCATTGACATTACAGGCGTTTGAGTAAATATACTCATTATTAAACCAAAAGCTAAAACCAAATAATTAGCTTCAGTTTTAAATAATTTACAAGCTTCTAAATAACCAATAACACTAGCTAATAAAAACACAATTAGCCATAAATAATATGAATTTATAGCAAGAAAAATTATTGCAAAAATTGCAAAAATTAAACCTGTTTTTACTTTTTCATTAAGCATTTAAACTCCTTTAAACCAACTTATCAAATATTTTATTTTCTTTAATTTCTTCTTCGCAATCTTCATCTTCTTCTATTTCTATGCCAAAAAAATTAGCTTTTTTATGCTCTTTTTTAGGGCGTTCTTGAAAAGATTTTTCTTCATCTAAATCAGTGCTAGTTTTTGCACTTTCGCTACTTTCTTCTATCACTTTTACTTCAGGAGTAACCAAAGTTATTTGCTCATCTGCAAACATTTTTGCGTTATGTTTTGCTAGATTATCAATTGCTACGCCTTGATTTTGATTTATATAATTTATATTTCCTATACCACTAACACTCATAAAAAAACCTTTATAGTATCGTAATTAACGTAATTTACGTAAGCTTTTTCAATAATTTTTACATTTGCTCTTTTTGTAAAATCTACTAAAAAATTACCATCTTTTTTACCTGAATAACAAGCACAAAGACTTGCTGCATGATAAATTAAGTCTATATCGTAATTTTTTTTGTTACTTGAGATTATTACATGTGAGCCTTTTAAATCCTTTAAATGAAACCACAAATCATCTTTTTTGCTATTTTTTAGCAAATATTCATTTGCGTTTTCGTTAAGCCCAACACTTATTTTATAATCATTTACATAAAAATTAAGAACATTTGGATTTTGCTCGCTTTTGCCTTTTTTATTTTGCTTAGCAAAAAGTGAGCGTAAAAATACCTCATCTTTAGTGCAAATTATTGCTTGAAGTTGATTTTGCAAAATCTCTATTTTTTCATTTAAATTATCTTTTTCTATGCTTATATTTTTTGCTTTTTGGCTTAATTTTTTAGCGTTTTTATAAATATTATTTAGCTCATATCTAGCTGAATTTATTAAATTGTATTTGTAAATTCCTATTTCAAATTCTCTTTCGTAATCTTTGATTTTATATAGATTTTCTTTTAAAGCATCGCCTTTTGCGTATTCGTATTTTGCTTTTTGCTCTAAAATCTCTTCATCTTCTAAAGAAGAAATTAATATTTGTAATTTTTCTATTTTTTTATTTATTTCTAAGATTTTTTGAGCTTTTAGTGAGTTTAATTTCTCATTTTGAAGTTTATTAAAAATATTTGCAAAATATTCTTGAAAATCAATAATTTTTATATTTTTTTCAGTGATTTTTGTGGGTTCTAAATCAATATAAGGCTCATTTTGTAAAATGTCTCTAAGATTATTTTTACCATATCTTAAAGCACTTATTATGTTTCTTTTATCATCTAAAATTAGTGCATTTGTAAATTTGCCAGAAAACTCAAGCACCAAATAAAACTCTAATCTTTTATAAGCATGTGCTAAAGCTAGTTTAAATTCTAAAATTCTATTATTAGTAGGTACATTTATATCTAAAATAGCAGCATTAAAAAGCATTTTTTTAAGCTGTAAATCAAAGGGGCTATTATAGTCTTTAGCATATAAGTTACCACTATAAATCGCACTTTTGCCTTTTGTTAAATCAAAATATAATTTTTCTTTAAACTCAATACATAAACAATTATCATTAATTCTATAAGCACGATTTATTTTTTTATACTGCTTTAAATAGTCCTTAATTTGCACTAAATCATAATAATTCATTTTTAATCCTTTTTTTAATTTTAACGGCTAAAATTAATAAAACTAGAAAAAAGGGAAAATTATGACTTTAACAGAACAAATATTTGCTCATCACATAGGTCGTGATGTAAAAGCAGGAGAAATAATTGATTGTCCGATTGATATGGTAATAGGAAACGATATTACAACTCCAATTTCAATCAAACAATTTAAAAAGAGTGGTGCTACAAAATTAGCTAATCCTGACGGCTTTGCAATAGTGCTAGATCACTACATTCCTGCTAAAGACATCTTAAGTGCAAATCAAGCAAAAATTAGTAGAGATTTTGCAAAAGAACATAATTTAAAATATCTTTTTGATGAAAAAAATATGGGAATAGAGCACGCACTTTTACCTGAAAATGGACTTATTAGCCCAGGCGATGTAATAATCGGAGCGGATTCTCATACCTGTACACATGGAGCTTTAGGAGCATTTGCTACTGGAATGGGAAGTACTGATTTAGCATACGCAATGATAACTGGTAAAAACTGGTTTAAAGTGCCAAGTGCAATTAAAGTGCAATTTCGTGGGAAATTAAAGCCTTGGGTATATGGAAAAGACTTAATATTAGAAATTATTAGAATTTTAGGCGTTGATGGAGCGCTTTATAAGTCATTAGAGTTTTTTGGGATTGAAGAGCTTGATATGGATAGCCGCTTTAGCTTATGCAATATGGCTATTGAAGCAGGTGCAAAGAATGGAATATGTGCTGTTGATGATACTACAAGAGAGTTTTTAAAATCAGTTCCGTTAAAAAGAAAGGGTGTAGAGTTTAGCCATTTACCTAATGCTGTTTATGAAAGAGTAATTGAAATTGATTTAGATAAACTTGATCCTGTGGTAGCTTACCCATTCTTACCAAGTAATGGAAAAAGTATCAAACAAGCTGTAAGTGAAAAGGTAAAAATTGATCAAGCATTTGTTGGATCTTGTACAAATGGAAGGCTAAATGATTTAAGAATTGCAGCAAATATTTTAAAAGGTAAAAAAGTTCATAGTGATGTTAGAATGATTATAACTCCAGCAACAACCAAAATTGCTTTACAAGCTCAAAAAGAAGGCTTAATGGATATATTTGCTGAAGCTGGTGCTGTTGTTAGTAATCCAACTTGCGGTGCATGTCTTGGTGGATATATGGGGATTTTAGCTGATGGTGAGCGTTGTATATCTACTACAAATAGAAATTTCGTAGGTCGTATGGGCGCAAGAACTTCTGAAGTTTATCTTGCAAATAGTGCAATAGCAGCTGCAAGTGCAATCAAAGGCTATATCTGTTCTCCTGATGAACTTTAAAAATAGTGTTTGCCTAATTTTAGGCGGTGGAAAATCAAGCCGAATGGGACAAGATAAGGCTAACTTACGCTTTAATTATAAAAAGCGTGAAATTAGCCTAATTAATTATTTATATGAAAAACTAAATCCTTTGTTTAATGAAATTTATTTTTGTGCTAAAACTAAGCCAAATGATTTAAAATGTAAGTTCTTAAAAGATAAATATGAATACTTTCATCCTATCAATGGTTTAAAGACTTTTGCAAAAAATGAAATTCCTAATTCAAATTCCGTTTTTGTAATCGCAGTAGATTTTGTAAATATTAAAAAAAGTGCTATAAAAAGGCTTTATTATAAGCATAAAAAACACAAAACTTCAGTGGTTGCAAAAAGCATTAAAACTCACTTTTTGTGTGGATTTTATAAAAAAAGTGATTTTATATATTTAAACGAATTTAATGAAAATTGCAAAATAAAGGATTTTTTTAATAAAACTAAGGCTAATACTTTAAGCTTTAAAAATGATGAAACTTTTTTAAATATGAATACAAAAGATGATTTTAAAAAGTTCTTAAAAAGTAATAAATATTAAACAAAATATGGTATAAATAAGCCTTTTTTCGTGGAGAGTTTGGCCTACTGGTGTAGCCCTAAGACTTCAAATCTTGTGGTGGGATAGTTGACTATTCTGCGGGGGGTTCGATTCCCTCACTCTCTAGCCAGTGTAGTATATAGTTAAATTTAAGAATTTAAAGTAGGAAAAATTGAGTAAAGTAAGAATTGTTAATAATTTTGAATACATAATCAAAGCTACAGTAATAATAATATGCCTTGTGCATGTTATATATATGATTAGCTTTAGCTTGACAGGTCTTTATTTTTTATTACCTGTTGTTACTGCTCAATTATTTATTTCAATAATAGTTGCTTATTTTGTATTTTGTAAAAATAAAGGAATAGGATTAGCAGTATTTTACGCTCATTTTGATATTTTATTTTCTTGTTGTTATTGCACTTTTATGCTTGGTTGGGGATATGGCTTTACTATGATTATAGTACTTTTACTATCCTTAGCATACTTACAAAATTTTAATACTTTTTTAGTTCCAATAGGTATTTGTTTAGTTGAAGCTACTGCGTTTTTTGTTATGTTATATCTTACAAAAGATACGCCAAACTATCCAAATCCTTTTATGCCTTATATAAATATTGCAAACTTTTTATTCATGGTAGTAACTCTACTTGCTTATATCTGGCTAAACGATAGAGAAAATTCAAAGATAATCAAACAGCTAGACGATAGAAAAGAATATCTACAATATAAAGCAGAAAACGATTATCTAACAACTCTTTTAAATCGTCGTGCGATGAATGATATTTTAGATGAGAAATTAGAGAATTTAAAAGAGAAAACAATCAATTCTTTATCGGTTGCAATAGGTGATTTGGATAACTTCAAGCATTTAAATGATACTTATGGCCATAATTTTGGAGATTTAGTATTAAAAAAAGTTTCACAAGTATTTAAAAAAGAATACGATTTAAATCCAAATATTTTCGTAGCTCGTTGGGGTGGAGAAGAATTTTTAATTTTATTTATTGATTATTCCTATGATGAAACTTATGCTTTATTAGAAAATATTAGAAAAATAATAGAAAAATTAGAAATAAAAGATGAATTAAATAGCACAAATGTAAGTATTTCCATGGGATTTAGCTATTCAAACAATGTTTATAATAAAGATTTATTGATTACAAAAGCAGATTCAGCACTATATATAGCTAAAGATTCGGGTAAAAATAGAGTAAAATCGGTAAAGTTAGGTTAATATGAATAGTATCTTAAGTAGCGAAGACATCGTAATTGCAAGCAAAATAGGAAAATATATACTAGCAATATTTTCTCTTTTATATTTAACATTATCTGCATTTTTTGCTTACACAGGACATACATTTCCTATGTATATCAATTTATTTTTGGCATTTATATATATATGCTTTTTTATAAGACAAAAAACAATAGGATTAAATAGTATCGCGTATGTAGTTCATTGTGTATGTGTTATATATTCAGTATTTATGGTCTATTATTTTGGTTGGAGCTTTGGAGCACAATATTATCTAATTCCTTGCATAGCCTTTTGTTATGTAGGAAAATTTGATAATAAGATTACAATTTATTCAATAGCTATTTTAGAGAGTATTATTTTTGAATTACTATATTTTTTCATGGAAGTTCAACATTTTTCATTATCTAATGAACTCGTTATATATGGCAAAAATATAAATGGAGTTTTTTATATCATACATAGTTTTGTAGCTTGTGTTACAATAATTTTGGTAATGTATTTTGTAAAAGTTAAAGCCTATAAAACAATAGAATTAAAAGAAAATATAAATGAAGCATTAAGCATAAACGCATCAACTGATCCTTTAACGTATTTATTAAATCGTTGGGCTTTTATGGAAAAAGTCCATTTGATTAAATATAAAAAACCTTTTCATTTTGCAATCATTGATATAGATTTTTTTAAAAAAGTAAATGATACCTACGGACATAGCGTAGGAGATGAAGTATTAAGAGTAACTGCTAGCTGTATTAAAATAAATTTTAGTAAATACACAGATATGATAGCTAGATGGGGCGGAGAAGAGTTTTTAATATTTGCATTAGGTTGCTCTAACGAAGAATTTTATGAAGCTTGCAACAAATTTAGACTTGATTTAAATAATTCTAAATTTTGCGGTGGTGATTTTAAGGTGAGTGCAAGTATAGGATGTTTGCATATAGACAATGATTTTTCTTATGTTGATTTTGACAAATATATTAAAGAAGTAGATGATTTATTATATAAAGCAAAAAATTCTGGAAGAAATAGAATAGTATCAAAAAGCACTTAACATGAATGACATTAGAAAAATAGACAATATTAAGCAAATCGTTAAAATTACAATGATTTTGCTTACACTAACACATACAACTTATGGAACTATCTTTTACTTTTTAAATATTCATGTAATGGCTAAAGTAAAAATTATTGAAGCTTTAATTGCTTTAATATTTACGATAATTACTTTTAGATTTGATAAATTTCATAATATTGCAGTTTATTTTACACATCTTTCAATTTTAATATCATGCTCAATTTGCACTTATATATTAGGTCAAGGGTATGGATTTTTAATAGTTATGATGACAATACTATCACTTGGATATATTCATGATTTTAGAAACTCAAGATACCCTTTTATTATAGGTGCTTTTGAAGTAATACTAGTATTAGTTGTTTTATGTGTAACTAAAGATATTCCTAATTATGAAAGTGAATATAAGACATTTTTTTATGTTTTTAATGTTGTTAATATGGCTTTAGTTGTTATATTTTATTCAAGCTATACAAATAGTATAGATGAAAACGAAGCAAGAAATCTTGAAAAAGAAAATCTTAAATTACAAAATAAAGCTGATTATGATTATTTAACTAGTATTTTAAATCGTCGTGCAATGAATGAGATACTAAAAACTTATCATAGTTATTTTCAAAAAGATCAAATCCGTTCAATGGCTATTGTCTTAGGTGATATTGATAATTTTAAAAGCCTAAATGATGAGTGCGGACACAATTTTGGAGATATTGTTTTAAAAAATACAGCAAAAATAATTAAAGACAAATTAGCAAAAAAACAATCTCATTATGTTTCAAGATGGGGTGGAGAAGAGTTTTTAATATTTATAACAGGTTCTGGAATAGATGAGTGTGAAGAATTAATTGATGATATAAGAAATGAATTTTCTAATTTTACACATAAAGATGGCTACAATGCTAGGAAAACCACAATTACATTTGGAATATGCTATTCTTTAAGAGTTGAGAGTATTGATTATATGCTATCACAGGCAGATAATGCACTATATCAAGGCAAAAAAAGTGGTAAAAATAAAGTAGAAACCATAGTTTTAGGACAAATATGATTAATTTTTTAAAAAGAAAAGAAGAGCTGATTAAAGTATTACAAGTAGAAAGAATTATAAAAGCTCTTTTAGTGTTTAATTTAGTTTATGCTTTAATTATGCTAATTAATGATATACCTTACTTATTTTTATCATATTTTATGCTATCAGGATTGTTTTTAATATCCTTAGTTTTTGTCAAAAGCAATAATTTTAACGCTTGTGTAGCTGTTGTCTTTTTTGCTGCTGTTGTATTTTCATCAAGTTCTATTTATTATCTTGGGTGGGGATATGGATTTGAATATTATATTTTACCTATGATTACTTATTGCTATATAGGAATTTATTCAAAAAGATGGATAATTTATATAATTGCAACTCTATCTTTAGCATACTATTTAACTATGTATTATTTATTTTGTGTAGAAAATTATTCCTTGGAAGTTCCACTTCATCTATTTAAAGATAATGCTAAATTTGTATTTAAATGTATTAATGCCTTTGTAGTATGTTCTATTTTCATACTAGTATCAAATGTTCTAAGAAAACAAATATATATTGAATTAGAAAATAGACAAAGCTTAAATAAAAAGCTAGATAAAAGTGCTAATTTTGATTATCTTACAAAGCTTATGAACAGATGGTGTTTTCTTGATAACATAGAAGACTTGGTTATTACTGATAAAGTTGGCATAGCTTTAATTGATATAGATTTTTTCAAAAAAGTAAATGATACTTATGGACATAGTATAGGTGATGAAGTATTAAAAAATTGCGCAAACCTTATGAAAAAACATTTTGGAGAACATACGGAATTAATTTGTAGATGGGGTGGAGAAGAATTTTTAGTATTAGCCTACAATGTATCAGAATATGATTTTGAAAATACTTGTGAAAACTTTAGGGCAGAATACGGAAATTCTATATTTTCAGTTGAAGGGCTTAAATCAAGTGTTAGCATAGGTTTTGTCTATGTAGAGAGCAGTTTTGCAAGCAATATTTTAGATGAATATATTACAAAAGTTGATAAATGCTTATACGAAGCAAAAAATACAGGAAGAAATAAAATTATTAAAAACATAATATAATTTAAGCAAAAATTAATTTTATTAAGATAATATACAGCTTTTATTTTTAGATGCGTTCATAGCTCAGCTGGATAGAGCAACGGCCTTCTAAGCCGTAGGTCAGAGGTTCGAATCCTCTTGGGCGTACCACTTAGCGGATGTGGTGAAATTGGCAGACACGCCAGACTTAGGATCTGGTGCAGCAATGCGTGGAGGTTCAAGTCCTCTCATCCGCACCACTTCTAATTCCGATTTCAAATTCTGTTACCAAAAGTTACAATTTAACATAAAATTAACATTATTTTTTGCATAAAACTAGAAAATATAGTAACATTGAAGCTTTTATTTTCTTAAAAGGAGCTTTAATGGTAGAAAACCAACAAATTAAGCGAAATGGATTTGAAAAAATCTTACACAAAATTGAAGTATTAGGAAACAAATTACCTGATATTACAATTTTATTTTTAATTGCATTTTTTATTGTAATGCTTTTAAGTTTTGCTTTAAGCTTTATTGATTTTTCTTATGTTCACCCAGTAAGTCACGAAAAAATCGTAGTGAAAAATATGTTTGAAATGCATAATTTAACTGAACTTATCGTAAGATTAGGCGTTAACTTTATAACATTTCCTGCTTTACAATTAGTTTTAGTTGCAACTTTGGGTGTAAGTATTGCCGAAGGAAGTGGGTATATTAGAGCTTTACTTATCAAAATGATAGGAATTGTTCCAAAAAATATCGTTGTTCCTGTTGTTATTATTATTTCTATAATTTGCCACATAGTTTCTGATAGTGCTTATGTATTCTTAATGCCAATTGCAGCTGCTATGTATTATAGTGCGGGTCGTCATCCAATAGCTGGAATTACAACTTCATTTGCTGCTTTAGCAGGCGGATTTAGTGCTTGTTATATTCCAAGTGTTGTTGATCCACTAATGCAAGAATTCACTCAAAAAGCTGCAAGAACGATTGATCCTAGCATTGATATAAATGTTTTATGTAATTATTTTTTAAGTATTTTTTCAACCTTTAGTGTAATTGCTGCATGTTGGTTTGTAAGTAGCAAAATAATTGAGCCTATGCTTAATAAAACTATGCCTATTGATAGTGATTGCAAAATTGCACATTTAGAAAACGAAAAGCTTACAAGTATTGAAAACAAAGCTTATTGGGGTGCAACTTTAACATTTATATTTATGGCTGTTGTTTTATTTGCTGTATCTATTCCAGAAAACTCAGTTATGCGTGGAAGCAACGGCTCACTTACTAGTGCTGATGCTGCTTTAATGAAAGCTATTGTTCCTTTAGTATTCTTGTTCTTAGCAATTCCTGGCTATGTATATGGAAAAATAAGTGGCTCAATCAAAACTTCAAGCGATTTATCAAAAATGGCTGCAAGTAGCTTAAATACTCTAACAACATTTATAGTATTTTGTTTTGTTTGTGGGCAATTTTTATATGTATTTAATACATCAAACCTTTCAACATTATTGGCAATTTCAGGTGCTGAATTATTAAAGAGTATGAATATGCCTTCAGTTTTCACCGTTTTAGGGGTTATTATATTTACAAGCTTTTTAAATATATTTGTTACATCGGCAACTTCAAAATGGGCAATTTTGAGCGTAATTTTCGTTCCTATGCTAATGCTTTTAGGAATTAGTCCAGAGCTTACTCAAGCAGCATATAGAACAAGCGATAGTGCGGTAAACGTTATGACACCGATGTTTCCATTCTATCCATTAGTTATAAGCTATTGCCAAAAATACTACAAAAAAACCGGAGTTGGAACGCTAAGCTCATTAATGCTACCTTTTGGTATCGCGTTATGGATTGCACTTGTAGGAAGCTTATTTATTTTCTGGGCTTTAGGTATTCCATTAGGATTTGAATCTACATATACTTATGATTTTAAAGGCTAAGTTATGTTAGTTGAAGATTTTTTAAGATATGTAAAAATTTCGTCGCAAAGTGATGCTAGTAAGAGTAATACTCCTACTAGCCAAGGTCAATTAGAGCTTGCAAAGGTATTAAAAAGCGAATTAGAAAGCTTAGGACTTAGTGAGATAAAGCTTAATGATAATGGCATTTTAACAGCTCTTTTAGAAGGTGATAAAAGTAAAACTAGCTTAGGCTTTGTAGCTCACCTTGATACTATTGATGTAGGACTTAGCCCTGTTGTAAAGCCACAAATATTAAAATTTGAAGGCAAGGATTTAGACTTAGGAAATGCTATCTTAGAAGTTAGCAAACGCCCTGAGATTAAGCAATACTTAAACGAAGATATAATTTTTAGCGATGGCTCATCTGTTTTAGGTGCTGATAACAAGGCTGCAATTGCTGTTATAATGAACCTTGTAAAAACTCTTAAAACAAGCGAAATAAATCATCCTGATATTTTCTTAGCTTTTGTTCCTGATGAAGAAATAGGACTTTTAGGCTCAAAACAGCTTAATTTAGATGATTTTAGAACAACTCATCCTTATACGATTGATTGCTGCGAAATTGGAGAACTAATGTATGAGACATTTAATGCTGCTAGCGCAAAGCTTAATATCGTTGGGGTATCAGCTCATCCTATGAATGCCTATAAGGTTATGTTAAATCCAACCTTGTTAGCAAATGAGTTTATAAATCTTTTTGATAGATTACAAACTCCTGAAAATACAAAAGATAAAGAAGGCTATATTTGGATAAACGAAATGCATTCAAATCAAAATGAAGCTAATGTATATTTAAATATTCGTGATCATGATAGAGCGAAATTTGAAGAAAAAAAATCTTATATAAAAACTTGCGTTGAATTTATGCAAAATAAATACAAAAAAGCAAGCTTTACATTAGAAATGAGCGATACTTATTACAACCTAAAAGATGCTTTAAATGATAACAATAAAGATAGTTTAGATAAATTATACGAAGCTTTTAAAATGTCAAATGTAAAAGCAAAAACAATTGCAATGCGTGGTGGAACAGATGGAAGTGCTTTAAGTATTAAAGGGCTTTTTACTCCGAATTTTTTCACAGGAGCGCATAATTTTCATTCAAGATTTGAATTTTTACCTGTAAAATCACTTGAAAAATCTTACGAAGTAGCATTAAACCTAGTAAAGCTGTATTCAAAATAAGAATTTGAAATAGGAATTTAAACCCTATTTCAACTTCAATCACTCACATAAATTATAAATATTTATACATAAAGGAGTTTTAATGAGATATATAGTTTTTTTAATAATGGTATTAAATAGTTTATTTGCTACAAATTATAATGAATACTACACTATGCTAAAAAACGAAAACAGATTTAGCGATGAGATGATAAAAGGAGTTGTTAGCCATTATAAGGATTATGGCAAAGATTATAAAGATATAGTTGAGTATGCAAAAGCAGTTCAAGATGATGTAATGAAAATGCATAGATTATCAGAAAAAGATAGAAAGGATGAAAATTTTTATAAGCATTATAGAATTGATATAGATGTATATTCTAATTATGCAAAGGATTTAAAAGAGAAAGCTTATAAAAGAGAAAAATTAGAAGACTTTAACGATTTTGTTTATCATAGGGGTAGTAGGCTTTATGATGATTTAAAATCAGAATTACAAAGCTATTATGCAGTATTAAATGCTAGTAATATAAAAAACTCTTGGTTAGATAATTACAAAAAAGATTATAACAAGGCTTTAAAGATGAATTCAAGCTATGATGAAATAGTATTTAATATCTTTATAAAATCTCATTTTAACGAATATGAATTAAGTAAAAATGCAAAAAATGAAATAACAGCAACGGACAAAGCCTTAGGACTTAGTGCAAATGTAGGCGATATAGAAAGCTTTAATTACTACACCTTAAAGGCATTTGTTTTAAACTATCTAGCGAGTATTTTAGGGCTTATAATAGGCATAATTCTATGCGTAAAATATAAGAATAAGGCATTAGTATATATAAGCCCTTTAATGCTATTCGCTTTAGGCTTAGTGATTGATTATTTTGTAATCGGAATAAAATTACTTAAATATGTGTAAAAACCTAGCAAAACACGGCTAATTTGCTAGGGTTAGGTGAATTGCTTTAAGCTTATGCTAAGCCGTGCTTCACTATAATTTAATTAAGGTTTTTAAAAGTAGTGCTTTGCTAGAACTTTCTTAAGGTTCTAAGTAAAGCTATGATTAAAACGATTAGAACAATAGTTTCTCCCATATTACCACCTTTCCACCCTAACAGCCTAAGGCAAAAAGCAAATAACATTATAAATTAATTTTTATTAAAAAGATTTTAAATAAATATTTATTCTAATAAACAAAATAAAACTATAAAAATTCTAAAATATTTTTTTAATATAACAAACACTTCCTAATTCCTATTTCAAATTCTATTATTCCAAATCAGATAAAAATAACCTTTTAACTTACTTATAACGTAAGTTAATTAAAATGTTCCCTTATTATTTTACAAAGGAGAAATTATGGCAATTTCAAGAAGAACTTTTCTTAAAGGTTCAGCAGTTGCAGCAGGTGCAATCTCTAGCCATATGAGTGCTGCTACAAACTTTTATGATATTAAAAAAATCCCACACGCTACACATTTTGGTGCATTTACCGCAGATGTAAATAGCGAAGGACAAGTAATCAACCTTACTCCACACGAAAGCGACAAAAATCCAAGCGTAATTACAAAAGCTATTATTGATAGAACATATTCTGATACAAGAATTAAATATCCTTGCGTTAGAAAAAGCTTCTTAGAAGGTAAAAATCGCCCAGATTTAAGAGGTCGTGAGCCTTTCGTTCGTGTAACTTGGGAAAAAGCACTTGACTTGCTTTATAAAAAATTAAAAGAAACAAAACCTGAAAATATCTTCAACGCTAGTTATGGTGGTTGGGGTCATGTTGGCTTACTACACAACTGCAACGCAGTAGCAGGTAGATTTTTTAACACCGTTTTAGGCGGAGCAATAGGCACTGATGGCGAATATAGTAACGGAGCAGCTGGTAGAGTAAATACTGCTATCGCAGGTGATTTGGAAGTTTATAGCCTACAAACAAACTATGAGCAAATGATTAAAAATTGCGAAGTTTATGTAATGTGGGGTTGCGATATTTATAAAGACAATCAAATAGATTATAAAGTAGCAAATCGTGAAAACGATGAGTGGCTTAAAAAATACGCAGCATCAAATATTAAGTTCATAAACATTGACCCACAATACACAAAAGCTGCAGAAATCACAAAAGCAGAATGGATAAAAATCGTTCCAAATACTGACGTAGCAATGATTTTAGGAATGTGCCATTATCTATATAAGAGCGGAAAATATGATAAAGATTTCATAGCAAAATATACAGATGGATTTGATAAGTTTTTACCATATTTATTAGGAAAAACTGATGGTGTTGAAAAAACTCCTGAATGGGCTGCAAAAATTTGCGGTATTGATGCAGCAAAAATCAAAGAACTTTGTAATTTATTCGTTAGCAAAAGAACATTCCTAGCAGGTAACTGGGCAAATCAAAGAGCACATCATGGAGAACAAGCTGACTGGGCTATCATAACTCTTGCTTGCATGATAGGACAAGTTGGACTTGCTGGTGGTGGATTTGGATTTTCTATGCATTATTGCTCAGCTGGTGGAGCATTTAGTGGTGCATTACTTCCTGTTGGTCTTCCACAAGGAAAAAATAATATTAATATAAATATTCCTGCAAGCCGTGTAAGTGAAGCGATTTTAAATCCAAATAAAACTATTAATTTTAAAGGTAAAACTTTCACATATCCAGATATTAAAATGTTCTATGTTGCAGGTGCAAGCGTTTTAGGACATCACCCAAATACAAATGAATTAATTTATGCTTTAAGAAAGCTTGATACCGTAGTAGTTCATGAACCATGGTGGACTCCGATGGCAAAAATGGCTGATATAGTAATCCCTGCTACAACTACACTTGAGCGTGATGATATAAGCTTTGGTGGTTCATACTCACAAGATTGGGTTTATGCTATGAAAAAAGTAATCGAGCCTGTATATGAAAGCCGCAATGATTACGATGTATTCTACGAATTAGCAAAGAGATTTGGCGAAAGAGAATTAGCTAAGTTTAGCGGTGGTAAAAAAGATCATTTAGAATGGATTAGAAGCTTTTATGAAAAAAGCGATTGTATAAATGAAATGGAATTTGATGAGTTCTGGGAAAAAGGCTCACTTCACTTTAAAGCTCCAAAAGAAGCTTACGAATATGTTCGCCACGCTGATTTTAGAAAAGATCCAGTAAATAACAAACTAGCAACAGAAAGTGGAAAATTCCAAATCTATTCACAAAAATTTGCTGATTATAACCTACCTGATTTCAAAGGTCATGTAACTTGGTTTGAACCAGCTGAGTATTTAGGAAATAAAGATTTAAGCAAAAAATTCCCATTCCACTTACTAAGCCCACACCCAAGATATAGAATCCACTCTCAACTTGATAACACTTGGATAAGAGATTTATACAAAATCCAAGGTCGTGAGCCAGTAGTAATTAACACAGAAGATGCTAAAAAACTTGGTATTAAACACGGAGAAGTTGTAGAAGTTTATAACAATCGTGGAAGATTACTTGCAGGTGCTTATGTAAGCGATAATATTAGAAGTGGCGTTATAGCTATTCAAGAAGGTGCTTGGTATGATCCAGAAGATGACAAAGACAACGCAAGATGTAATCAAGGCCATGTGAATGTACTAACATCTTCAAGACCAACTTCGCAAATGGCACAAGCAACAAGCGTAAATACATGCTTAGTAGCTATTAAAAAACTTGATGCTAACGAAGTGGTAAAACCATATAAAAACATAACACCACCAACTATTATAGGAGCGTAAAAAATGAAAAAAATTATAGGACTTAGTTTAGCAGCTGCATCATTATTTGCTTACCAACCTGATTATAAGCAAATATTTTTACCAACTCCTGCAAAAATGGAAGCAGTAAAGCAAGTTTTTGCAAAAGATGTAAGATTTATCTTAGATGAAAAAGTAGCAATGCTAGATGATAATAAAAAAGAAATAGGAACAATTTTTGAAGGCACTCAAGTAAAATTACTAGAAACTAAAGGCGATTTAAGTAAGGTTAGCGTTGCGGGTGAAGTTGTAGGAGATAAATTAGCTTTTAGTAAAGATGGAGAATTTATTTACCTAGTTAGCAAAAGTGCTAAGCCTGAAATGAGCTTTTGGGTAAAATCTAGCTCTTTAACAAGCGATAAAGATGCAGCATTTGAAGGCGTTGAAGTATTTTATTATGATTCATGCACGAGTTGTCACGCAGCTCATGCTCCTAGCGAACACGCACTTGATGAGTGGGACGCATATTTAGGTGCAATGCAAATGAACGCAAAAATCACTGACGAGCAAAAAGATAGAATATTACGCTACATGCAAGCACATTCAAGTAACGGTGCATTTAAATAAAACTTATAGGAATTTCTTTTGAAATTCCTATTTCAAATTCTTGTGAATTTTAAAAGAATTTGAAATAGGAATTAAGATTTTTGTAATATGTCCGATTTAAAGCAATAAGCATTAAGGAAATTTTATGAAAATAGACATCTCGCAAGTAAAAAACACTCCAATAGCTAACAAAAGCGATATAAAAAGCAAAGAATTAAGCACTGATGAAACAAATAAATTAAATGCAAGTATTACTTCAAATTCTTTTAGCTTTAAGACAAATAAAGAACAAGATTACAATGTATTTTTTAGACTTGATAAAGATAATATCGGAGTAAAACTTAGCGAAAGCAATATAAATAGATTAAAAGACTTTTTTAGTGAAGATAATTTTATTAATACTAATAAAGGCATTATTTTAGATAAAGATGCAGCAAGTTTTGTAGCTGGTTGGTTTGCTGATGTAGCGTATAAAAGAAACTACCTTGCAGCTGATAAAGATAACGATGGAGAAATTACGGCTTATGAAGCTTGGGATTTATTTGATTTAGTCAATGTAAATTATGAAGTAGCACAAGATAAAAATAAAGAATATTTTTTAAAGGCAACAAATATAGATGAAACTTATG
The DNA here is from genome assembly GCF_022369455.1 of Campylobacter sp. RM5004. Lineage (NCBI taxonomy): Bacteria > Pseudomonadati > Campylobacterota > Epsilonproteobacteria > Campylobacterales > Campylobacteraceae > Campylobacter > Campylobacter sp. RM5004. The sequence goes on from NZ_CP059599.1 coordinate 1,615,730, forward strand.
TTTCAAATAGAACAGCAAATAGTATTGAAGGCAAATCTGATTTAAGTAAAGCATTAGATATTGTGATAAATTGGGACAAAGACTTAGATGGTAAGGTAACAGCAAGTGAGTATTGGAACACTGATAAGGATTATTTAGATGAGTTTGGGATTGCATACTATGAAGATAATCAGCCTTTTATGAGTATTCCTAGAGTTAATATCTTAGCAAGTATAGAAAAATTAAAAGAAAAAGAATTAAAAGAAATAAAAAAAATAACAACCTTAGAGAAATTAAACACTCAAGGTCAAGATGCGCTTAATGATGATGAAAAGAAACTCTTAAAAGATTTTTCTATAAATCTTAATATAAGCGAAGATAAATTAAAGGATTTAATTAGTAGCGATAAATTAAAAGATTTTATATCTTATACAAAAGACTTTATAAATGAACTTAGCGAAATAAAATTGCTTGATATAAAAGTCTAATTCCGATTTTAAGAATTTGAAATAGGAATTAGCTTAATCTAAAATAATAACTTCACATTCAAGCAATATATTAAAATGCTTATATACCTCATCTTTTGCTAAATTTATAAGATAATTTGCATCGTTAAAACTTGCTTTATTAAAATTGATTAAAAAGTTTGCATGTATTTCGCTAATTTTTGCTCCGCCTTTAATCTTGCCTTTAAGTCCAGCCTTATCAATCAACGCACCAGCACTAAAACCACTTGGATTTTTAAAAATACTGCCAAAACTAAAGCCCTTTGGCTGATTTGCTCTCATTTTGCTAAATTGCTCTACTAATTCTTGCTTAAAACCTTTTTCAAGCTTTAGCCTGATTGCATAAATTGTGCCTTTAATATCACTGCTTCTATATGAAAAATTCGGCATTATCCATTCATTATCAACATTTACTTCTAAAATGTAGTTTTTAATCTCAGTTTCTTTCATACCAGCATTCATTTTTGTAATACCACCCATTTGACCTGGTAAATGCGATAAAAACTCCAAACCTGTGAAATCATTTTTCTTACAATAATTAAAAATCTTATATGAGTTTGTCTTAGCTCCGATTTCTAAATAATCCTTGCAATCTTTTATATAATCAAAACAATCATCTAAAATCGCTAAGTTTTTTGGCTTATTTATTAGCAAATTACTTGCATTGCCTATCACAAAACAATCGGTTTTTACTCTTTCATTTAGCACTTTTACTTCACAAGCGTCGCCTATTCTTACGCTTGAATATTTTGAAAAATCAATTATCATAATCGCCTTGAATGCTTAGTAATTCAAAATAATCTTTTTGTAATTGTGCGTTAGTTTTGTTTAATTCGTGTATTTGATATTTTAATTTTTCTATTCTAGTATCAAGCACCATTATTGTCTCTATTGATGATTTAGAAAACAAAATCGTAAAAAGTCCAAAAAATACAATAATTACATAAAGGGCAATTTCTAAAATGCCCTTTGTAAAAATCCTAAATTTAGACTTTTTATAATTATTATTTTCTAATAATTCTTGCATTAAAACCCTGCTTCAATTTCTAATAATCTATTATATTTTGCAGTTCTTTCGCCTCTTGCAGGTGCTCCTGTTTTAATATACTTACAACACATTGCAAAATCTGCTATGAAATTATCTTCGCTCTCGCCACTTCTATGACTCATTATAGCGTTATAATTATTTGCACGAGCTAGTTTTATCGCATCAATTGTTTGAGAGATTGTGCCTATTTGATTTGGCTTAATTAATATTGCATTTGCCATACCTTCATCAATGCCTTTTTGAAGTAATTTCACATTAGTAACAAATAAATCATCTCCTACTAATTGAGTTCTTGAACCTATTTTCTTAGTTAGATTAATCCAGCCATCATAATCTTGCTCAGCAAGTGCATCTTCAATACTTAAAATAGGATATTTTAAGAGTTTTTCATACTCGTTTATCATCTCATCACTGCTTAGTTTTTTGCCTTCATAAGAATAAAAACCATCGCTATAAAGCTCACTTGCAGCCACATCTAAAGCTAGATTTATCTTACCACTAAATCCTGCTTTATTAATAGCTTCAAGTAATAATTCAATAGCTTCTTCATTGCTATTTAGATTTGGAGCAAAGCCACCTTCATCTCCTAGTGCTGTGCTTAAGCCTTTTTTCTTTAAAATATCTTTTAAAGTATGATATGTAATTGCACTTGCGAATAATTTTTCTTTAAATGTATCAAAGCCTGTTGGAAGTAGCATAAACTCTTGAATGTCTATATTATTATCTGCATGAGCTCCGCCGTTTAATACATTTAGCATAGGGGTTGGAAGATTTGTAAATTCTCCACATAAATATCTATAAAGTGGCAAATTGCAAGCATTAGCAGCTGCTTTTGCAACTGCCATTGATACTCCTAATACCGCATTTGCACCTAAGCTTGAATAATTATTAGTCCCATCAACAGCTAATAAATGCTCATCTATTTCTCTTTGATTTAACACATTTTTACCGATAATTCCAGCACCAACATGTTTTGCATTATTTACTGCTTTACTTACGCTTTTACCGAAAAAATAACTACCGCCATCTCTTAATTCTAAAGCTTCATTAATCCCAGTACTAGCCCCACTTGGAACTATTGCTTCACCACATATTCCGTTTTCTAAAACAACTTTTACTTTAACGCTAGGATTACCCCTACTATCTAGCACCTCAAGCGCATCAATCTTCGCTACTTTCACCAAAATCTCCTTCTAATGTAATATCATCACCTATGCTTGCTTTAATTTTTTCTGCAATTTCATTTGCTATTTCTTTGTTTTCTTTTAAGAATATCTTAGCGTTTTCTCTACCTTGACCTAACTTGCTTCCACCATAGCTAAGCCAAGCACCGCTTTTATCAATAATATCAAGCTTAATTCCATAATCAATTAGCTCACCCTCATAGCTAATTCCTTCGCCAAACATGATATCAAATTCCGCTGTTTTAAATGGAGGCGCAACCTTGTTTTTAACAATCTTAGCTTTAGTTCTATTTCCGATAGGCTCTTCACCTTGTTTTAATGTAGCTACTTTTCTAATATCAATTCTAACACTAGCATAAAACTTAAGTGCATTTCCACCTGTTGTAGTTTCTGGACTTCCGTAACCCATTTGACCGATTTTCATACGAATTTGGTTTATGAAAATTACCATTGAATTCATCTTGCTAACAACTGAAGTAAGCTTTCTTAAAGCTTGGCTCATTAATCTTGCTTGAAGACCTACATGAGTATCGCCCATCTCTCCATCAATTTCAGCCTTAGGAGTAAGTGCTGCAACGCTATCGACTATTATTAATTCAACTGCACCACTACTTGCTAAACGCTCTACAATCTCAAGCGCTTCTTCACCGCAACTTGGTTGGCTTACTAATAAATCATCAATATTTACACCTAGATTTTTTGCATAAACAGGATCAAGTGCGTGTTCAGCATCAATAAAAGCACACGTGCAACCCATTTTCTGAGCTGATGCAACTATTTGAAGAGTTAGAGTTGTTTTACCACTACTTTCAGGTCCATAGATTTCAATTATTCTTCCTTTTGGAACTCCACCAATTCCTAAAGCCATATCAAGCCCAAGCGAACCTGTGCTAATTGGCTCAGCCTTTACGATAGGCTTATCACCAAATCTAACAATAGCACCTTCTCCACAAGCTTTATTAATGCCTTTAAGTGCGGCTTCTAGGGCTTTTGCTTTATCATCAATTATTGTTGTTTCTTTTGCTTTTGCCATACCTTTCCTTTTAATTAATTCTTTAATTTGATTTTTAACCTAAGATTATAAATAAATAATAATATCGCTAAAAATGAAGCGATTAAAAAAGCATCTCTTGGATGATGTAAATTAAATATATTTTCTAATATTTCATCAATCAAAGGACTTGCAAATTGTCCGCTAAATGTTGCAATACTAGCTATCGCCATATTTGTAGCTAGATTTTGCTTTTTACTTCTTGTGCTAATTTGAGAAAATAAAAACGGCAGAGTAAATCCAACTGCAAGACCATTTAAAATAGCTGCAATAATTCCTATAATTAGCATTATATTAATACCTAAAATACTAAAAGGTTCATCTAATCTAATAGAAAATAAAGAAAACGCCAAAATATAAAGAATTGCACCTGTAATTTTTATCTTTGTTCTAATTTTTTTAATCAAGGCTTGAAGTTTCATTGAAGCAATTGCACCAAATAAACCATTAAGCCCCATAATAACACCGATAAAACTTGCACTTATGATTTGCTCTTTTTGATAAATTATAGAAAAATTATTAGTGAAGTTAAAAAATAAAACTTGCATAAAAAATAAATTAATATAAATTCCGCTTAGGTTTTTTACATTTCTTAAATCTAATTTCTTTTCTTTTTGTGCGATTATTATTTTAGGTAAAAAAATCATATTTAAAATAAATAAAACTAAAGCAAAAAGATATATTAAAAAACTATATTGCCAAGAAATTGAAGCTAAAAACCCAGAAAAGCTAACGGTAATTACTGCACCTAATTGATTGCACATTGCACTAAGTCCCATTAATTTTCCTTGCTCTTCTTTTTTAAACAAAAAACCAAGCAATGAAACGCTAAGTGGCATTAAAAATCCAGTTCCAAGTCCTAAAATTGCTCTACAAAATAAAACTTGATAAATATTATCTAAAAAAAACGGACTAATACCACCTACAATAAATAATGTAAATCCTATAAAGGCAAGTTGTTTGACATTTAAAAAATTAGCTAATTTTGCAAAAACAAGACTAGATAAAATAATGAAAAGCGATGGCAAAGTAATAATTAATTTTATTAAAATTTCATCTTCACTAGCAAAGTGCTTAGCAATTAGACCTAATGCAGGTGCAACAGCAGCTCCACCAGTAACGGTTGCTAAAGAAATACTTAAGATTGAGATTTTTAGCATATTCATTGAAGTTTCCTTAAGATTTATATAAAAAAACTATAATGAAAAAAATCAAATTAAAGGCAAATAATGAGAATTACACTACTAAATCACACCCCGTTAAATATATGCTCTCATGCTATGAGAACTTGTTGGCAAAGTTTTGATAAAGGTGATAATGGCGGAGAAAAAGACTGCGAATTAATCAATCGTATAGGTAATATTTATAAGCATTCAAGCACTTTAGAGCATTTGCATTATAATTTCTATATCCAAGGCATTTCAAGAGCATGCTTGCAAGAATTAGCAAGACATAGAATGGCAAGTTTATCTGTAAAAAGCACTAGATATACATTAAAAGAACTAAGAAATGAAAGTGAGTTTAAGGAATTTGATTTTGCTAACGCTCAAAGATATATTGTGCTAACTGGAAATCGCTTGGTTGATAATGCTAGTATTTGTGCTTTAGAAAAATTAAGAATTATTTTAAATGCTGAAGGTATGACACAAGATATTGCAAAATATGCCCTACCAGAATGCTATAAAACTGAGCTTACTTGGAGTATAAATGCAAGAGCTTTACAAAATTTTTTAACTCTTAGAACAAGTAAAGCCGCATTAAAAGAGATTAGAGAACTTGCATTTAATATTTATGAAGCTTTACCTAAAGAGCATAAATTTATTTTCAAAGGTTGCTTAAATGAAGCAAATTAGTCTTGCTCATAGCCCTGATGCTGATGATATTTTTATGTATGCAGCAATCCGCTATGGTTGGATAAGTTCAGAGTTTAATTACACTAGCATTGCTGATGATATTGAGACCTTAAACAAAGCAAGTTTAAATAATATTTATGATGTTTGTGCGATTTCTTTTGCTGTGTATCCAAAAATACAAAGTGAATATGCATTGCTAAGATGTGCAACAAGCTTTGGCAATGGCTATGGACCAAAATTAATCACTCTAAAAGATAAGGTTTTAAAGCCTAATTTTAAAGTTGCTTTAAGTGGAGAAAACACCACAAATGCTCTTTTATTTCGCTTAAAATATCCAAATGCAAGAATAACATATATGAATTTTTTAGATATTCAAAATGCTGTTTTAGATGGCAGTGTTGATGCTGGGGTATTAATACATGAGAGTATTCTTAATTATAGTGATAAACTTAGGGTTGAATGTGAGATTTGGGATATTTGGGCTGAGTTTTGCAAGGCTGAGTGTGGCGAAGTTTTAAGCTTACCCCTTGGTGGAATGGCAATTCGTAGGTCTTTAATGCTAAGTGATGCAATTAAGATTGAAAATGAACTAACTCGTGCAGTAGAAGTTGCTACTAAAAATAAAACTTCATTAAGTCGCATTTTGCTTAGTAAAAACGAAGTTAGAGTAAATGAAGCTGAGCTTAATAAATATCTAAGCCTTTATGCAAATGATGAGAGTATAAGCCTAAGCGATGAGCAAATAAAATCTCTTGATATATTATTTAAACTAGGAGAAAAACTAGGATTTAGTCCTTGTAAAACAAAGGATAATTTAATCCCAACAGAATACGAAGGATTAAGAAATTCATGAAAAATCTTTTGGTAATTGTTGATTTTCAAAATGATTTTATAAATGGCTCACTAGGATTTGAAAAAGCCAAATCCTTAGAGCCAATTATCTTAGAAAAATATGAAAAATATTTAAAAAATAATGATGATATAATTTTTACCTTTGATTTGCATTATGATGATTATTTAGACACTTTAGAAGGGCAAAAACTACCTATAAAACACTGCATTAATGAAACTTACGGAGTTAAAGCTTACAAAAAATTTGATGATTTAGCTAAAAATCATTTATGCTTTTATAAGAATACTTTTGGCTCACTTGAACTTGGAAATTATCTAGCTAATAAAGATTATGCAAATATTGAAATTGTTGGGCTTGTAAGTAATATTTGCGTTTTATCAAATGCTATCATCATAAAAGCTGCGAAGCCAAATACAAGAATTTTTATTGATAAAAACGCAACCGCAAGTTATGATGAAGATTTGCATAACAAAGCTTTAGATATTTTAAAAAATCTTCATATAGATATAATTTAACACTTTTTTGACACTTTTTATTTTTATAATACGAACTTATTTTTAAAACAAGGAAGAAAAATGAGATTATTATTTTTAGCAGCGTTTGCGTTAAGTCTTAGCGTAAATGCAAAAACTTTAAACGATAGCGATTTTAAAGCTATGCAAAATGAGCTAAACGAAAGTATGGCAAAAATGCATGGAAAAATGAATGCAGGTTTGGTTGAAAAAGACCCTGATTTATCATTTGTTGTAGGTATGCTGCCACACCACGAAGGCGCTGTTGATATGGCGAAAATCGTATTAAAATACGGCGAAGATGAAAGCATTAAAAAACTAGCAGAAGATATTATAAAAGCCCAAGAAGCAGAAATTAAATTTATGCAAGAATATTTAGACAAAAAAGGTTATAAATATCCAGAGCATTCAAACCACAATCATCATTAATTAAACCCCTATTTTTAGGGGTTTATACTAATTAAGCTTTTATATCAAGCAATTTTGTTTCGCTAAGTTCATTTATAAAGTCTTTTGTATAAGATATAAAATCTTTTAATTTATCGCTACTAATCAAATCCTTTAATTTATCTTCGCTTATTTTAAGATTTATAGAAAAATCTTTTAAGAGTTTCTTTTCATCATTTGTAAGACTTTCTAAGCCTTGATTTTTTAGCTTTGCTAAGGCTGTTAATTTTTTTAATTCTTCTAGCTCTTTTTCTTTTAATTTATCTGTATTTGTAAGCTTATATGTATTAATCAAATCTTCATTGTTTTTATTATTAGTTGCTTCTAAATTATCTTCAAAATATCCCTTCTCGCCAACATCCATAAACTCAGCAAATGTAATAATACCATCAAGGTTTTTATCATATTTTAAAGTAAGATTTAAAGAATTACTAATGCTCATAAGTAATGCTTATTGCCTTAAATCGGATATATTTTAAAAAGGTTTAGTGGCAGTAAAAACTGCCATTATTAAGTTTGTAATTCCTATTTCAAATTCTTAAAAATTATTTATAAATTTCTTTAAAGTTTTTATAAAAATTATCAAAGGTTTTATTTGCTATATTTGTTCTAATTTCTTGCATTAAATTTAAATAATAATGTAGATTATGCAAACTTGCTAAGCGAAAGAACGTAATCTCACCTGCTTTAAATAAATGATGAATATAAGCACGGCTAAAGTTTTTACAAGCATAACAAGAGCAATTACTATCTATTGGATTTTTATCAAGTTTCATTGAACTTGCTTTTATATTTATCTTGCCAAAACTTGTAAATAAAGTCCCATTTCTAGCATTTCTAGTAGGCATAACGCAATCAAACATATCAACCCCACGAGCGACATTTTCAACCAAATCAAGTGGAGTTCCAACCCCCATTAAATATCTAGGGCGATTCGTTGGCATTAAAGGAGTTAGATTTTCTACCGTTTCATACATTAATTCATTTGGCTCTCCAACACTTAGCCCACCGATAGCTAAGCCATCAAAAGAATGCTCATTTTCGCATTCTAATATACCTTCAAGGCATTCTTTTCTATAAGTTTTATTAGTTCCGCCTTGAATAATTGCGAAAATATTTTGCTCTCTTTTTATCTCTTCATCATAAAGCTTATTAAACTCTAGTTTATAAAGCTCTTTTGAATATCTTTTAAGCAAAGTTTCTTCATCATTATTTTTAAATTCTTTTTTCATCTCAAGCGATAATTTAGCCCAATAAATCGTGCGTTTTAGACTTGCCTTAATCCTTTCATCACTTGCAGGTAAAGCACACAAATCATCTAAAACCATACAAATATCACTATTTAAAAGATACTGAGTTTTAAGCACACTTGCAGGAGTAAAATTATGAATTGAGCCATCTATGTGGCTTTTAAACATAATTCCTTCATCACTATGTTTTGTATTTTTGCTTAGCGAAAATGCTTGAAATCCCCCGCTATCTGTCAAAAAAGAACCTTTATATTTTGTAAAATTATGAAGCCCTCCAAAATTAGCAATGATATTTGCACCTGGTCTTAAATATGTATGATAAGTATTTGCTAAGATTATCTTAGCACCTAAAGTATTTTGCATATCATTTGCATCAAGAGCTTTTACGCAAGCTTGAGTTCCAACAGGCATAAAACAAGGGGTATTAAACTCTCCATTAGCCGTTGTTACCTTGCCAAGTCTAGCAAAATTATCGCTTGAATATAAATCAAATTTCATTATAATCTTTCCTTTAAAATTGGAGTTGTTATGAAAAAAATATTAATTTTAGCTAAGGTTTGCGTAGCAAATCATTTTCTAAAAGAATTAACAAGGTTTAAGGATAGCACAAAAGAATATATAATCGTTTGCCAAGAAGATATTCCTTTTAAACACAATTTTACTCATATTAAAATTGACCCAACAAACGCTGCTAGACTTAAAAACTACATAGATGATAAATTAGAATTAGTATATATTTTATTAGACGAAAAAGATGACACAAGACTTGCTTATGATGCGATTAGACAAATTGCTAAGCGTGTAAGAATTGTAGTCTTATCAAATAATAAAGAATACGAAAACGATAGCTTTTGCACTCTAGTAAATCAAGAAGAAAGCACTACAAATCATCTAATAGATATTTTGCCAAATATGCCTATGATTGCAAGAGATATTGGACTTGGAATTGGCGAAATAATGCAAGTTTTTGTGCCTGTTGGCTCAATTTATGCAAATAAACATATAAATGCGATTGCTCAAGAATTTTATAAAATCGCTCTAATTTATAGAGATAATCAAATAATTTTGCCAAAGCCAGATACTCAAATACTAGCAAATGATGAGCTTGTTTTAGTAGGAGATCCAAATATTTTAAACCTTATGTTTTCAAGGATTAAAGGTCAAGTTGGACAATTTCCTAGCCCTTATGGAGATACAATTTGTGTAATTATTGATATGAAAATTGACACAAATATAGACAATTTAATAAATACAGCACTTTTATTGCATGCAAAAACAAATAGTATTAAGCTAATTTTTTATGTAATAAACCCAACTCTAAATAAATCATTAGAAAAATTAAAGAAATTAAAAAGAAAGACAATAATAGTCCATATTAAATATGAAGCTACATCGGTAAAAGAAACGATTTTTGAGTTTTGCAATGTATATTCTGGGCTATTTATTGTAAGCAAAGAAATTTTCAAAAAAAATATGGAGCAATTATACGATAGTTCTATGCCTGTTTTAAAGGTTGGAAAAGTTGATTTTGCAAAGCTTAATTCAATAGCTTGTATAAGCTCAGGCTCGCTTGGCGTGGAGAATTTAACTTCTACTTTATTAGATATTTCTTTATTATTAAATCTTGATGCAAAGTTACTTTATTTTGACAATGCAAACCCTGTAAATGATGATTTAATAGAGCATATAAATATGCAATCGCAATTTTTTAATAAAAACCTTGAATTAGTAGAATACAAGAGCAAAAATCCATTATTAGACTTAAAATTCAATCCTTATATTATCCATTGTCTTGGATTTGAAAAACAATTATTACATACTAATACATTAAAATATTTATCAAATGATTTTTCTAAGCTATATGAAGTATTAGACGATAATTATCAGCTGTTTATACCAGTAGTTTAACGGAATTTGAAATAGGAATTAAAGCAAATTCCTATTTCAAATTCTTTAAAATTTATCTTCAAAAAAAATTAAAATTTTTCTCTAATTTTTTTCATAAAAAATTCTTAAAAAATTTTCATAATTTTTTTAATTTTTTTGTATAATGTTTTTTTAATTTTTAAAGGAGAGAATATGAGTGCAAAATCTTATGTAAATGACACGCTTGAATTAATCAAAACTTATTCAGCTAGACAACCTATATTTTTACAATGTGCAACTGAAGTTTTAAAATCAGTTATACCATTGTTAGAAAGCAATAAACAATACGAGCAACACGCAGTATTGCAAAGACTTGTAATGCCTGAGCGAACAATAATTTTTAGAGTTGTATATATTGATGATAGTGGTAAAGCACAAACTCATTTTGGTTATAGAGTGCAATTTTCTAGCACACTTGGACCTTATAAAGGTGGGCTTAGATTTCACCCAACTGTAAATCTTGATATTTTAAAGTTCTTAGCATTTGAACAAATCTTTAAAAACTCTTTAACAGGTCTTTATATAGGCGGTGGTAAAGGTGGAGCAAACTTTGATCCAAAAGGCAAAAGCGACGCAGAAATTATGAGATTTTGTCAAGCATTTATGAGTGAACTTAGCAAACACATAGGTTATTCAACCGACGTTCCTGCAGGAGATATTGGTGTTGGAGCTAGAGAGCTTGGATATATGTTTGGAGCGTATAAAAAAATCACTTCTAAATTTGATGGAACCCTAACAGGTAAAAAAATTAGCTGGGGTGGTTCATTAGTTAGAAAAGAAGCAACAGGCTATGGAACTGTGTATTTTTCTAATGAATTATTAAAAGAAAAAGGCGAAGGCTTTGAAGGAAAAACCTGCGTTGTATCAGGTAGTGGAAACGTTGCTATTTATACTATTGAAAAGCTAAATCAATATGGAGCAAAAGTTGTAGCAGTAAGCGATAGCGATGGTTATGTATATGATAAAGACGGAATTGATTTAGATTTATTAAAAGAAGTGAAAGAAAATTTAAGACTTCGTGTAAGTGATTATGCAAATCGCAAAAAAGGTGCAGTATTTGTATCTAAAGTAAATTACGAAAAAGGAACTAATGGTATTTGGAGCATTCCTTGTGATTATGCTTTCCCTTGTGCTACACAAAACGAATTAAGCTTGCTAGATGCAAAAAATCTCCATAAAAATGGTTGTAAATTAATCGCTGAAGGTGCGAACATGCCTTGCACACTTGATGCTCAAAAGTTCATTTTAGAAAACAAAATGTATTATGCACCGGCAAAAGCAGCAAACGCAGGTGGAGTTGCTACAAGCGCATTAGAAATGCAACAAAATGCTAATATGACTTCTTGGACATTTAGCGAAGTTGATGAGAAATTACATAAGATTATGAAAGATATTTATGCAAGAACTTCAGCTACTGCAAAAGATTTTGGCTTTGAGCATAACTTACTTGCAGGTGCAAATATTGCAGGCTTTAAAAAAGTTGCAGATGCTATGATAGACCAAGGCTATATTTAAGCCTAAAAGCCCTATTTTTAGGGCTTTTTTGACAAACTTAACATTAACTTTCTTTTATTATTATTTCCCTTTAAAATTAAAAAATCAGGTTAAATATGAAAACAATATTATATGTAAGTGCTATTAGCTCTTTTTTATATGCAAACACTATAAGTGATATTGAATTTAAAGGCTTATATCATTTATCAGCAGAACAAGCATTAAAGGCAATAGATTTAAAAGTAAATGATGAAATAAATATATACAAGATTAATAATGCTGTAAAAAATCTATTTTCTTATGGATATTTTGATGATATTTATGTAGATGAAAATAATGGAAAGCTTACTTTTCATGTAGTAGAAAAGCAATTCATCGCAAAAGTAAATATCAAAGGAACTTCAAGTAATGATAAAAAGCAAATTGAATCATTTTTAAGTATTAAAAAAGGTGAAGCTTATAATGAAAGAAAAATAAGCGAAGCAAAAGAAAAAATCATTCTCTACTATCAATCTCGTGGTTTTTACGATAGCGTTGTAGAAGTTGAGACCCAAGATTTAGAAAATAATGCTGTTGTGCTTAATTTCAATATAAATCGTGGAGAAATAATAACTATTAAAAAAGTTAATTTAATAGGAGCAAATAAGCTTAATTATAGTGATTTTGACCCAGTAATAGCAAATAAAGAAAAAGAATTATTAGGCTGGTTTTGGGGTTTTAATGATGGTAAATTATATTCAACCGAACTTCCAAATGATTCAGCAAGAATTAAAGATGAGTATATGAAAAAAGGCTATCTTGATGCTAATGTTTCAAGTCCTTATTTAGAAGCAAATATGCAAAATTATAAAGCTGAATTAACTTATTATATAAACGAAGGCAAGCGTTATAAAATAGAAGAAATAAGCATAGAAAATCCTTTAGAAAATGAGTTAAAAATCAATATAAAAGATTTAAGAAGTAAAAAAGGAAAATACATAAACTCAGAAAAAATTCGCTCTGATATTGAGTTTATAAAGACTAAATTCCAAGATAAAGGCTACGCTTTAGCAGAAGTTTATCCTGATATTGCCAAAAATGATAGCGATGGTTTAGTAAAAATTGATTTTAAAGTTAATTTAGGCAAGATTTATAATATAGGTGAAGTGATTGTTAAAGGAAATGACAAGTCTTTAGATAAGGTAGTAAGAAGAGAGCTTTACCTTACTGAAGGTATGCAATTTAGCAAAACTGACTTAAACGATAGCATAATTGCACTTAAAAAAACCGGATATTTTGAAGAAGTTGATATCACTCCAAAACCTAGCTTTACAGGAGATATTGATTTATTAGTAGAAGTTAAAGAAAAAGCAACAGGCTCAATTACAGGTGGCGTTGGATATAGCACTGCTGATGGATTTTTAATGAATGCTTCTGTTAGCGATAGAAATATCTTAGGTAGTGGAATGTATGGCGGAGTTAATGTTGAAAAATCAGACAAAGATGTAACAGGTAAAATCTTTTTAAATAATCCTAGATTGTTTGATTCAAAATTTTCAAGCGGTTTTGATATATATAGCTATAAAAGAGATTGGGATACTTACGAAGAATATAACAATGGTTTAGAGCTTAGCATAGGAAGAGAATTTGCTAGATATTGGGGAGCTGGTGCTATTTATAATTACGAGCAAAGTGATTTAAGAAAAGCAACTATTGAAATGATAGCAAGTGGTGAAAAATTAGGAAAATCAAAAAAATCAGCTATTACTCCTTATATTTATTTTGACAATACTGATGATTTTTACTTGCCAAGAAGTGGTATTTATAGTAGAGCTGCATTTACTTATGTAGGTTTAGGAGGCGATCAAAAATATAAAAAATTCGCTTTTGATTTTAAATACTACAAAGGCTTAAAAGAAGATTTTGATACAGATTTAATCTTTAGATTTAGAACTTCATTTAATAAACTATTTAATTATAAAAACACTCCTATAAACTCAAGATTATATCTTGGTGGTTTAAGAAGTGTAAGAGGATATGAAAGCGATTCTATCACCCCAAAAGGAATAGGATATTATGACCCTGCAACACACTCAAAGGTAAATAAACCAGGTAATGGAATAATCGCTTATCCTTATGATAAAGGGGGAGCAATTTCGCTTAATTCAAGTGCTGAAATAAATTTCCCTTTAATAAATAAATTAAAACTTCGTGGTTCAATTTTCTATGATTATGGTATGATAGGCGAAAAGAAATTAAACGAGATAAAAAGACAAAGTGCAGGAATTAGTCTTGATTGGACTACTCCTATGGGGCCACTTGTGTTTGTATTCTCAAAACCTCTTGATAAAAAAGCAGGAGATAAAACAAATACTTTTGAATTTAGTATAGGAAGTCAATTTTAGGAGATAAAATGAATTTTGCAGATATTTTTAACTTTAGAAAGGCTCAACCAAAACCAAGTGAAGCACCAAATCACTGGGTAAAGTGTGATAATTGCCATGCTTTAATGTATTATAAAGAAGTAGCAAGCTGTTTTAATGTTTGCCCAAAATGTGGATTACATATGAAAATTAGTCCTAAAGAGCGTATTGAAATGCTTGTAGATGAAGGAAGTTTTATAGAATATGATAAAACTTTAAGAGCAAATGACCCTTTAAAATTCGTAGATTCAAAAAGCTATAAAAAACGCTTAAGCGAAAGTGAAGAAAAAACAGGAAGAACAAGTGCGGTAATTTCAGGAGAATGCAAAATCGGTGGAATTGGCGTTCAATTATGTGTGTTTGATTTTTCTTTTATGGGTGGTTCTTTAGGTAGTGTTGAAGGTGAGAAAATAGTTCGTGCAATTCAAAGAGCTATGGAGAAAAAAGAAGGACTAATAATAATAAGTGCAAGTGGTGGTGCTAGAATGCAAGAAAGCACTTATTCACTAATGCAAATGGCAAAAACTTCAGCAGCCTTAAAACTACTAGCTAGAGAAAGACTTCCTTATATATCAATTCTTACAAATCCTACTTTTGGTGGGGTATCAGCTTCATTTGCTTGGCTTGGGGACTTAGTTATCGCTGAACCTATGGCACAAATCGGCTTTGCAGGAGCTAGAGTAATTAAGCAAACAATAGGCGCTGATTTACCTGAAGGATTTCAAAGTGCCGAGTTTTTATTAGAACATGGACTTATTGATGCTATCGTAACTAGAGCTAATCAGCGTGAATTTTTAAGCGATTTTTTACGATATTTTAAATGAATATAAATATTTATTTTATTCAAAAAAAATTAGAAAAACTAAGCGAGATTGAAAATAGATTTATAAAACTTATAAATCAGCATTCAAAGCTTAGTTTAAATAATGTTTTTTCAAAACAAATTGCAAAAGCTCAAGATTTAGGCTCAAATGAAGCAAAACTTGAATATGCAAAAGCTTATATGCCTTACAAAAAACCTTTTAGCATAGCACTAAGCGAAAGGGGTAAGAGCATTGATAGTATTGAGTTTGCAAGTTTATTAAAAGATAAAAATGAGATTAATTTTTTTGTCGGTGGAGCTTATGGATTTAGCGATGAGTTTTTAAATGAATGTGATTATGTTTTAAGCTTTTCTAAGCTTACCTTTTCACACGAATTAGCTAGAATTGTGTTACTAGAACAGATTTATCGTGGTTTTTGTATAAACAAAAATCATCCTTATCACAAATAAAGGGGAGTTATGAAAATTAGAAACTTTTTTATTTATTCTATTTTGTATTTAATTATAGTAGGCTTTATTGTAATTGTATTTTTCCATGATTTATTAGCTACTAAAAGAGCTGTTGAAATAAGCGTTTTTAATTATCAAAAAACTTTGGAATTTGAAAACGTAATTTGGGTTGGCTTACCTTTAGCAGTTTATATGGTTTTTGCTTTACTTTATTTTTATTCTTCGTTTTTATCACTACATTTTGCAAAAAAAAGACTAGTAAAAGACGGGAAAAAATTTGAAAATTTCTTAGAAGAATTAGTATTAGAAAAAAACAATAGCTATAAATTTAAAACAAAAGAATTTCAAGAAGCAAGCGAATTAGTAAAATCGCTTTATTACAAACAAGCAGGAGCTTTAGGGGATAAATTAAACAATGCAATAGCAATAAGAGCTATGATTGAAAACGGAGAAATCTGTGATTTAAAACCTTTTAAGCTAGGAAAAGATAATGAACTTTTCTTAAAAAATGAAGCTAATAAAGCTAAACATGATTTAAACTATGCTTATAATTTACTCAAAAATCAAGATGAAATCAACGATGAAATAAGCCTTAGTGCTTACAATAATTTAATGCTAAACGGACTTTATGCAAATATTAAAACTCTTAAAATCCAAAAAAGCAAAGAAGATGTAAAAATACTTTTAAATAGATTTATAAACGATGATTTAAGTCTAAGCAATGCTGAGCTTGAAGTTTTGATTTTTAGTGTTGATTTTAATGAAAGCGAGTATTTAGATATAGCAAAAGATTTATTTACTAAGCTTGAGCCTGAGAGTATAAAAGGGATTTTTTATAAATTAAAAAATGAAAAAGAATTAGCCTTTAGAGCTTATTTATATTTACTTGCAAAACTTGCATTAATTGATGAATTAATAGAGCAAATTTATAGTAGTGAAGCTAATTTAGAAGATTTTAAACTAATAGTATTTTTAAAAGAACAAGGTAAAACATACGATGTTGACAAACTTATTTGCTAATTCTAAACCTTTAATTTTAGCACCTATGGCAGGTCTTAGCGACCTTGCCTTTAGAAGACTTGTAAAAAAATTTGATTGTGATATTACAATTAGCGAAATGATTAGCTCAAATGCTCTTGTATATGAGAGCGAAAAATCACGCACAATGCTAGAAAAAGATAAAAGCGAAATACCTTTTATAGCCCAAATAGCAGGTTCAAACAAAGAAATAATAAAAAAAGCAGTTGAAATCATAAATAACGAAGAAAACATTCACGGAATTGATTTTAACTGCGGTTGTCCTGTAAATAAAGTAATAAAACAAAACGCAGGTTCAGCACTTTTAAAAGATTTAGATACTTTAAAATCCTTGCTAGATATTATAAAATCAAACAATAAAGTAGGAACTACAAGCGTTAAAATTAGGCTAGGATTTAATGAATGCGAAATAGAAAAAATAATAACAGCTCTAAATGAATTAGAATTAGATTTTATAAGTATTCACGGAAGAACTAGAGCTGGAATGTATAGCGCTAAAGTAAATTACGATGCTATTAAACTAGCAAAATCTTTAGCAAAAACCAAAATCGTAGCAAACGGCGATATATCTTATGAAAATCACAAAGTTGTTTTAGAGCATACAAACGCAGATGCTTTAATGATAGGAAGAAATGCTATCGGAAATCCTTGGATTTTTTCAGAAATTAAAGGAAAATCTAAAGATATAAATAAATGCGAAATTATCTTAACTCATTTTGAATATATGTGTGATTTATATAAAGATTATGCTTGTTCATTATTTAGAAAGCACTTGCACGAATATTCAAAAGGCTTAGCAAATGCAAGTGAATTTAGAAATGAAGTAAATCGCATAAATGAACCTAAGATTATGTTTAATATTATAAAAGAGTTTTTTGATGCAACAAATTATTAAAAACCTTGATTTAGTTGAGTATTTAGATGAATTATTTGCAATGTTTGCAAGAAGTAAGCCTTTGTTTATTCAAGGCGATACAAACTTACACCTTGCAAGAATAAATGAATTATGCGAATATGAATTAAAAGAAATAAAAAGCGTAAAAGATTTAAGCAATGCTTTAAATCATATTAGTAAAAAGGGTGTTTTACACCTTGATGAGATTGAAGAGTTTATAAAAATTATAAATTATTTTAAATACTTAGCCCAAATTCCGTTTTCAAATTCCTTTCAAAAATATCTTGAAAAAATCGTAATTCCTAAAGAAATTGAAGATATTTTAAAATACTTTAAAGATGATAAATTCGATGAAGATAGCGATGAGAGTTTAGTAAATATAAAAGCAAAAATAAAAGAGCTAAATCAAAGCATAAGCCAAAGCCTAAGAGCTACAATAAATCAAAAAAACCTTGAAAGCTATTTAATAGATACGCAAATTCACTTTATTTTAAATACTGAATGCTTGTTAGTTAGGGGTGGTTTTGCAAAAGTTCTTGAAGCAAATATTATCTCAAGAAGTAGCGGTGGGGGATTTTATGTTGAACCTAATAATATTTCAAATTATAAGCAAGGCATAAGAAGACTGCAAAACGAAGCAGATGAGAAAAAGTACGAATATGCCAAAAAATTTAGTGAAATTTTATCAAAGCACTTATTGTTTTTAAAATTTATAAATAAAGAATTTGATTTAATTGATAGCTATATTGCAAGGGTTAATTTTGCTAAGAAAAAGGATTTAAGCTTTATTGCTCCAAGCAATGATGAAAAAATAATCTTAAGTGAGTTTTGCCACCCTGCACTAAATAATCCAAAGCCTGTTAGTGTTGAGTTTAACGAACAAGTATTATTAATAACAGGTGTAAATGCTGGTGGAAAATCAATGTTACTTAAAAGCCTAATGGCAGCTAGTTTTATGGCTAAATATTTAGTTCCTATGAGAATTAACGCTAATAAATCAAAAATAAGTGCATTTAAAGAATATATAAGCATTATAGAAGACCCACAAATGGCAAAAAACGATATATCAACCTTTGCAGGAAGAATGTTAGCTTTTGCAAAAATGAATGGAAAGAAAAACTTCTTATTAGGAGTTGATGAGATTGAATTAGGAACTGATTTTGAAGAAGCAAGTTCGCTATTTTTTACCCTAATTTGTGAGCTTAAAAAACATGGAAAATTAATAATCACAACTCATCATAAAAGACTTGCAATGCTACTTGCTAAAGAAAATGGAGTTAGTCTATTAGCAGCTTTATATGATATTAAAAATGAGCGTCCTAAATATGAGTTTTTAGCTGGAATTGTTGGTAAATCTTATGCTTACGAAACAGCTTTAAGATATGGAATTCCTGCAGGCTTAATTGAGCTTGCTAAAAAAAGCTTTAGTGAAGCTGAGCAAAATATAAATGAAATGCTAAATAAAAACCTAGAGCTAGATGCAAAACTTAAAATGCTAATAGCAAATAATGAAAAAAAAGAAAACAAGCTAAACTCTCTTTTAGAAAACTTAAAAGACAAAGAAAACAAACTTCAAGATGAATACAAAAAAAGAAGAAATGAATTAGAAAACGAGTATTTTAAAGCTATAAATGCCGCTAAAAAAACTCTTGATTTTAGCGACTTAAAAGACAAGCAAAGACAAATTAATGCAGCAAATGCACTAAAGCAGCAAATAAAACCTGAAGCTGTTAAAAGAGCTGATTTTAAGGTAGGTGATTTTGTAAAATATGAAAAAATTAAAGGCAAAATCATCGCATTAAACAAAAATATAGCAACCGTGCAAACTGATATGCTACAATTAAAACTTGATATTTCAATGTTAAAAGCAAGTAGCGAAATTCCTAAATCAAATTCTAGCAAAGTTACTTATGAAAAAAACGTAAGTAATGCAAGCGTAAAGCTAGATTTACATGGTTTAAGAAGCGAAGAAGCAATTGATTTGCTTGATAAATTTATTTCAGATTCTTTGATTGCAGGATTTGATGAAGTGATTGTGTATCATGGAATCGGAACTGGTCGTTTAGCAGCAGCTGTTAAAGAATATTTAAAATCAAGCAAAAGCATAAAAAGTTTTAGCGATGCACCTGCAAATGCTGGTGGGTTTGGAGCTAAGATTATAAAATTATAAGGCGTTAATATGGAAGCTAGGGATTTTAAAAAAATAAAAAATGTTTTATATTTATTAGTTAGTGTTTTTTTATTGCTTAATCTATATCTTTTTATGGATTCAAGAAATTATGTGAAATTATTTGCAGAAAGCTATCTTCATTCTTTAATGAATAAAGAAAAAACAAAAACCCTACCTGAACTAGATGAATTCACAATAGAAAATGGCAAAATCATTGTAAAAAGTGGAAAAGAGCCAAAATTAAGCGAATTAGAATTGCAAGATTTAATTAAAGATGAAGAGATTTACCAAGCTACAAAACTTAATAAAAATCATTTTGAAATAAAACATTATGAATTACAAGATGGCGTTTATTACGGATTTAGTGATGATTTTTATCTTACTAATTCAAGGTTTTATCAACTTTATGTGCCTTTATTTTTAAATGCCTGTTTTTTTATTTTGATGTTTATTTTATATAAACAAAAAAAAGCCATAGAAAATCAATACCAAAGAATAATCTCAACTTATAATAAAAGAATAGAAAAGCTTGAAATTGAAGCTAGTATTGACCCATTAACTCAGCTAAAAAATAAAAGAAGCTTAGAAAAATCAATAATTTTGATGAAAAATCCAAAACTTTTATTAGTAGATATTGATGAGTTTAAAAAGATTAATGATTATTTTGACTCTAATACTGCTGATAATTTATTAAAGCATATTGCACTAATAATGAGCGATTTTGCTAGTGATAATGGCTTAGAGGTTTATAGATTAGATGGGGATTTATTTGCACTTTTAGAAGATAGTATAGAAGATGAGCAAAGATATGAAGAATTAGTAACAGAACTTATGCAAGAGCTTAAAAATAAAGACTTAAGCATAGAATACAATAATCAAACAGCAAGCATAGTATTAACCATCACAATGGGGCTTTGTTTAGAAAACGAAAATACTCTTAAAAAAGCTTTCATTGCTTTAAAAAGAGCTAAAAAAGATAATAAAAACTTCGTATGTTATTCAAAATTCTTAGATGAAGAAAAAGAATATTTCAATCAATTAAGCACAGCGAAAAGAGTTCAAAGCGCTATTGTAAAAGATGAAATTTTGCCATTTTTCCAACCTATTTTTGATAAAGATAAAAACATATTAAAATTTGAATCTCTTGTAAGAATTGTGAAAAAAACTCCAGAAGGAACGGAAGTTATCACTCCAGGTGCGTTTTTGGCAGTTTCAATTAAAATGAAGCAATATGAAATAATAGAAAACTTCATAATAGAAAAAGTAGTGCAAACTTTAGTTGAGAATAAAGATATAACGCTTACTATAAATCTAGGCGGAAGAGATATGATAGATAGTGCTAAAAACAATAAATTCATAAATCTTTTAAGAAGAACAGGTGTAGCTGAACGCTTAGTTATTGAAGTATTAGAAGATGAAAATGTCTCACAAAATGAAAAAATAAAAGACTTCTTAAAAAGAGCAAAAGAACTAGGCTGTAAAATCGCCATAGATGATTTTGGAAGTGGCTTTAGTAATTTTGCTTATTTATTAGAGCTTATGCCACATTACATAAAGATCGATGGAAGTATTATAAAAAATATCACAAATGATGAAAAAAGCGAAAAAATAGCAAGAACAATTGTGCTATTTTCTAAATCTCTTGGTATTAAAACCGTTGCTGAATTTGTTTGCACTGAAGATATATTTAATAAATGTGTAGAAATCGGCGTTGATGAGTTTCAAGGATTTTATTTAGGAAAACCAAGCCCAACTTTTTCTCAAGAAGAAATTGATTTGGACTTTTATCAATTAAAGGAAAAAGATGCTTAAGAAATTATTTTTAGAACTTTTAAAAGAGCCAAGCGTTACGCCAAATGCGTGTAATTGTTATAAAATAACTAAAGAATTTTTAGCTGATTTTAGTGAAGAAATAATTAAAAGAAACGAAACTTCAAATCAAATCTTAAGCAAAACTTTTAACGAAAAAGGCTTGCATATTTGCTTTTGTGGTCATATTGATGTAGTTCCTGCTGGAAATGGCTGGGACAGCGAGCCTTTTTACCCTATTATAAAAGATGATTTAATAATTGCTCGTGGCACTCAAGATATGAAAAGCGGAGTGGCTGCATTTTTGCATGCTATAAAACAATTTAGTCAAAATGATATAAAAAATATAAGAAAAATTAGTGTTATTTTAACAAGTGATGAAGAAGGCGATGGAAAAGACGGCGTTATAATGGTTTTAGATGAACTAAATATTCGCAATGATTTGCCTGATATGTGCATAGTTGCAGAGCCAACTTGCGAAAAAGAATTCGGCGATAGTATAAAGGTAGGCCGTAGGGGTAGCATTCATGCAAATATTAAGATATTAGGCACTCAAGGTCATGCTGCATATCCTGCAAAATGTATAAATCCAGTGCATTTAGGAGCTTCATTTTTATCAAAAATCGCTGGATTTGATTTAGATAATGGTAATGAATTTTTTGAGCCTAGCAAGATTGTAATTACTAATGTAAATGCAGGAATTGGTGCATCTAATGTAACTCCTAGTGAGTTTAAAATAATGCTAAATGTAAGAAACTCACCTCTTACAACTAAACAAGATTTAAAGGAATTTTTAGAACAAAATCTAAAGAATTTAAATTATGAATTAGAGATTAATCAAAGTTCAGAGCCATTTTATACAAACGCTAATTCAATTCTAGTTAAAAATCTAAAATTAGCTTTAGAAAATAAAGGCTTTAAAAATCCTAGCCTTAATGCAAAAGGTGGCACAAGCGATGCAAGATTATTTGCAAAATACGGTGTTGATGTTTGTGAGCTTGGAGTTGTTAATGATAAAATCCATGCAATTAATGAAAGCGTGCCGTTTAGTGAAGTTTGTGCTTTAAGCGATGTATTTTTAGAATTTTTGAACATTTGCGAAAGGAGTTAAATGTTAATTAATAGTGAAATTGAATTAATCAAAAAAGAATTAAATGATGATTTAGGCAGGGGAGATTTATTTTCACAACTTAAAAACTACGACATTATAAAAGCAAGTTTAAAAGCTAAAAGTGATGGAGTTTTTGCAGGAGAGCCTTATTTTAAAGAGATTTGCAAAATGCAAAATATTGAATATGAATTATTTATAAAAGATGGGCAAAGCTTTAAAAAAGGCGATATTTTAGCAAAGTTTAAAGCACTTAAGACAACTTTATTAATGAGTGAAAGAACCATACTTAATTTTATTCAGCATGCAAGCGGGATTGCTACAAAAGTTGCTTCAATGAAGGCTTTAATTAAAGATTATGATGTGGCTTTGCTTGATACTAGAAAGACAAGACCTGGTTTAAGGGTTTTTGAAAAATACGCAATTCGCTGTGGTGGTGGGCAAAATCATCGCTTAGGTTTAGATGATTGCATAATGCTAAAAGATACTCATTTAGTTGGCGTAAAAGATTTAAAAGCTTTCATAAAAGAGCTAAGAAGCAAAATCCCTTACTATACTCCAATAGAAATTGAATGCGATACACTTGAGCAAGTAAAAGAAGCTTTTAATGCTAATGTTAATGCGATTTTACTTGATAATATGAGCCCGCAAGAATGTGAAGAAATCGTAAAATTAAGAGATAGTTTAGGTATAAAAGTTATTTTAGAAGCAAGTGGAGATATCAACGAAAATACCATAGTCCAGTATGCTAAAAGCGGAGTTGATGTAGTAAGCTCAGGTTCAAATATTTATAAGGCAACTTGGGTTGATTTTTCTATAAGACTTGGTGAGTAATTATGGCTGATGATGCAGAAAAAACGGAAGAACCCACTGACAAAAAGATAGAAGACGCCAGAAAAGAAGGAAACGTCGCTAAAAGTCAAGACGTGGCAGCACTTGTAACTCTTTGTGTTGGTTTTGGCTTTGCTTTGTTTTGGGTGTATTTTTTGCATGAAAGAATTACAGCTTTATATGTTTATTATCAGAGTTTAATAGGCAGTGAAATTGATAGAAAATTGCTTTATAAAATAGGTATTAAGACCTTACTTGAACTTACTTTAATGGTATTACCTCTTGCGATTGCAATTGCGATTGCAGGAGTAATTGCTAATGTAATGCAAATAGGATTTAATTTCACACTTAAACCCATAATGCCTAATTTTGGTAAAATCAATCCATTAAAAGGCATTAAAAATATACTTTCAATGAAGAAATTAGTTGAGCTTGTAAAAATTATCTTAAAAGTTAGCGTAGTTTTTGGCATAGTTGGATATTTTATTTATAGCTTTTTGCCAGGACTTAGCCATTTGGCAATACTTCCATTAATTAAGCAAATGGCATGGTTAAGGGATAAAATCATCATACTTTTTGGAGCTGTTATATGCTCGTTTTTAGTATTTGGAATACTTGATATTTTTATAGTTCGTTTTCAATATTTTAAAGGGCTTAGAATGAGTAAGCAAGAGATAAAAGATGAATACAAGCAAATGGAAGGAGACCCGCAAGTAAAAGCAAAAATTAGGCAAATCCAAATGCAAGCAGCAAGAAATCGTATGATGCAAGATGTTCCTAATGCTGATGTTGTAATTACTAACCCAACCCACTATTCAATCGCACTTGCTTACGATAAAACAAAGCATAAAGCTCCAGTAGTCTTAGCAAAAGGAGTTGATAATATCGCCTTTAAAATAAGAGAAATAGCAAGAGAGCATAATATTCCTATTTATGAACAAAGAGAATTAGCAAGATCTCTTTATAAGATTTGCGAAGTAGGAGATGAAATACCTGTTGAATTATATAAAGCAACTGCAGAAGTTCTAAGAATTATTGCTAATATGAATAGATAATTTTCAAAGAATTTGAAATAGGAATTTCGTTTAATTCCTATTTCAAATTCTTTAGCAAAAATCATTAAAAAGCCCTAATTATTACACTTTGTTTAATTGCTGAAATTACAATTATTTCCTTTAAACATAGTAAAGGAATAGTAATGTTAGATGTAATGCAAATTCAAGAAATTTTACCACATAGACCACCATTTTTATTAGTAGATAAAATAACAGAAATTAATTTAGATGAAGGTTATGTATTAGGCTATAAAAATGTTAGTATAAGTGATCAAGTATTTGCAGGTCATTTTCCAGGACACCCTATTTATCCAGGAGTTTTAATTTTAGAAGGTATGGCTCAAACTGGAGGAATTTTAGCATTCCAAAGTATGAAAGATAGCGTTGATCCTAAGAGCAAAGTAGTTTATTTTACAGGTATGGAAGATGTGAAATTTAAATCACCTGTAAAGCCAGGCGATCAATTAGTTTATAAAATGAGCGTTGTTAAAAATCGTGGAGCTATGTGGGTATTTAGTGGCGAGGCTTATGTAGGTGATACATTATGCACTCAAGCAATTTTAAAAGCAATGATAGTAGATAAATGATTTCAGATTTAGCAGTAATTGAAAATGGTGCAAAAATAGGCAAAAATGTTTGCATAGAGCCTTTTGCATATATAGGAAGTAATGTAGAAATTGGTGATAATTGCATTATTAAAAGTGGTGCAAGAATTTTAGGAAATACAAAAATAGGAAATAATTGCAAGATTTTTTCTTATGCTATTTTAGGAGATATTCCTCAAGATATTTCATATAAAGAAGATGATTTTTCAGCTTTAATTATAGGAGAGAATACTACCATTCGTGAATTTTGCACGATTAATTGCGGAACGCAAAAAGGTGATGGTTATACAAGAGTAGGTAAAAATAACTTTATAATGGCTTATGTTCATATAGCTCATGATTGCACTCTAGCTGATAATATAATCTTAGCAAATAACGTAACTTTAGCAGGTCATGTTGAAGTTGGTTCATTTAGTGTAATTGGCGGACTTACTCCTGTTCATCAGTGGGTTAAAATAGGCGATTATTGTATGCTAGGTGGTGCTTCAGCCTTATCTCAAGATTTACCGCATTTTTGTTTAGCAGAAGGCAATCGTGCCTATGTTAGAAGTCTTAATTTAGTAGGGCTTAGAAGACATTTAGATAAAGATAAAATTAATGAAATTAGTGATGCGTTTAGTAAGATTTTTAGAAGTAAAACAGGGCTAATTAGCGATAGAGCAAAAGCTTTATATGAGAGCTCAACTTGTCCTGAAGTATTAAAAATGTGTTCGTTTATATTAAATACTAAGCGTGGAATTCCAACAAAAGGTGATAGAAGTGAGTAATAATATTTGTGGTTTTTGTGGTAAGAGTTATCCATTTGACTTGCTTTCAAATGGTAAAGGTAATACTATTTGTCCTACTTGTGCTAGTGTTATTTTTAAAATGTATGATACAAAAGACAAAGAATTAGCAGTAGAAGACATAGCAGATAGTTTAAAAGACATTAGCTCAAAAGCATTAAAAGCTCATTTAGATAATTATGTAATAGGTCAAGAAAGAGCAAAAAAAGTTTTAAGCGTAAGCGTTCATAATCATTATAAAAGACTTATGAGTAATACAAACGAAAGTGATGTAGAGCTTGCAAAATCAAACGTTTTATTAGTAGGACCAACAGGAAGTGGAAAAACACTTCTAGCTCAAACAATGGCAAAAGCTTTAGATATTCCTATTGCAATATGTGATGCTACAAGCTTAACAGAAGCAGGATATGTTGGAGAAGATGTTGAAAATATCTTAACAAGACTTTTACAAGCAGCTGATTATAATGTTGAGCGTGCAGAATGTGGGATAATCTTTATTGATGAGATTGACAAAATCGCAAGAAAGGGAGAAAATCGTTCAATCACAAGAGATGTAAGCGGCGAAGGCGTTCAGCAAGCATTGCTTAAAATCATTGAAGGAAGCATAGTAAATGTTCCACCACAAGGTGGTAGAAAACACCCTAATCAAGAATTCATTCAAGTAGATACTTCAAATATTTTATTTATTTGTGGTGGTGCTTTTGACGGTATTGAAGAGATTTTAAAGCAAAAGCAAGGCGAAAATGTAATGGGCTTTGATACAACTAGCGTAAAACTTAGTGAAGATGAGCTTTATTCACACATTGAGCCTGATGATTTAATTAAATTCGGACTTATTCCTGAGCTAGTTGGAAGATTACATGCGATTGCAAGTCTTAATGAAATTAGCGAAGATGATATGGTAAGAATTTTAATTGAGCCAAAAAACTCAATCATCAAACAATATCAAAAGATTTTTGAATTTGATGGGGTAAAACTTGAGTTTGATAAAGAAGCGTTATTAGCAATTGCTAAAAAAGCACTTGATAGAAAAACAGGGGCAAGAGGACTTCGTGGTATTTTAGAGCAATTATTGCTTGATTTAATGTTTGATTTAGACAAATACGAAGGTTATGAAATTATTATAAATAAAGATTTCGTTAATGGCGAAGGCGACGCTGTATTTTTAAAAATTAAGGATAATAAATGATATTAGACCATTTAATAGGACTATTTTCAAGTGATATGGGGATTGATTTAGGAACGGCTAATACTTTAGTATTAGTAAAAGATAAAGGCGTAGTTATTGATGAGCCAAGCGTTGTAGCAGTTCAGCATACAAAATACGGAAAAAGCAAAATCCTAGCAGTTGGTAAAGAAGCTAAAGAAATGTTAGGCAAAACTCCAAGCGATATTCAAGCAATCCGCCCTATGAGAGATGGCGTTATTGCTGATTTTGATATGACTGAGAAAATGATACGCTATTTTATAGAAAAAACTCACAGAAGAAAGAGCTTTTTACGCCCTAGAATATTAATATCAGTTCCTTATGGTCTAACTCAAGTTGAACGCAAAGCTGTAAGAGAAAGTGCTTTAAGTGCAGGTGCTAGAGAAGTTTATTTAGTAGAAGAGCCAATGGCAGCAGCAATCGGAGCAAATCTTCCAGTACAAGAGCCTGTTGGCTCACTTGTAGTTGATATAGGAGGCGGAACTACTGAAATAGGTGTTATTACTTTAGGTGGTCTTCATACAGCAAAAAGTATTAGAACAGCAGGAGATAAGCTAGATAGCTCAATTGTAAATTATGTAAAAGAAAAATACAATCTAATAATAGGTGAGCGAACTAGCGAAGATATTAAAATACAAGTAGGCTCAGCTATCCAACTACCAGAAGAATTAACAATAGTAGTAAAAGGAAAAGACCAAGTAAAAGGACTTTTAAGCAAGGTTGAACTAAGTAGCGAAGATATTCGTGAAGCTATAAAAGAACCTTTAAAAGAAATCGCTGATGCACTTAAATTTGTATTAGAAAACACAAAGCCTGAACTTGCAGGCGATATTGTAGAAAATGGTATCGTTTTAACCGGTGGTGGTGCATTAATTCGTGGAATTGATAAGTATTTAAGCGATATAGTAAAATTACCTGTATATGTTGCCGATGAGCCACTTCACGCCGTTGCAAGAGGAACTGGAAAAATATTAGAAGAAATATCATTACTAAGACAAATAGTAAATGATGAATAAGTTTAAATTATTACTCTTAATTACTGCATTATTTGCAAGTTCATACTATTTAGTAGCTGATGTAAGGAATGCAGTTTTAGGAGTTAATGATTTTTTCTTAAGCAAATTTTTTAACGCATATGATTACACAAGAGAAAAAATTTCAAGATACTTTAATCAAGTAAATCAAATTGAAGAATTAAACCAAGAAAACAAAAGCCTTAAAGAATACAAGATTTTATATGATAATTTATTGCTTGAATACAATAATCTAGCAAGAGCTCACAATCTTAAAAAATATGATTTTGAATTAAATTTAACAAGAGTTTTATCTTATGAAAAAATCGGAAGCTTGACAAAATTTTGGATGAATTATGAAGATATTAAGCCAAATATTACTTATGGACTTGTTTATGAAAACAACGCCGTTGGCATAATGTTTTCTAATGACAATAGAGCTTATGCTTTAAGTTTAAATGATGATAAATGTGCCTTTTCTGTTATCGTAGGCAAAAGCAAAACTCCAGCGATTTTACAAGGTAGCAAAAACGCAATATATATTAATTTTATTACCGATTATAATGAATTAAATATAGGCGATGAGGTTTATACGAGTGGAAAGGATTTGATTTTTCCTGAAGGTATTTATGTTGGAAAAATAAGCAAAATAATTGATGAAGCAGGTTATAAAAAAGCTATTTTAGAAGACACAAAAACCCTTAGCCCTTATAGATATGTTTATGTAGTTAGTAAAATCTAATTCCTATTTCAAATTCCACGAAATTTTTATAAATGTATTTTAAAAATATTTAATAAGAATAATTTAAATTAATTAATTTAATTTATAATGAGATTTTATTTTATTTTAAAGGAAAGCTATGAAAAACAATTTTTCTTACACGGGGGGGGGGGTATTTAAGCTCTCACTAATTGCAAGTTTGTTCATCTCTTCAAACTTATTTGGTGCTACTAGCGTAGTTAATCTTGATGCTATTAATTCATTTGATGCAAAAACTCATAATGGCTTAACAAATCCATTTAGAACAAATCATGATGCAAGTTATTTTAAAACCAATCTTACTAATATTAATTCTATTGAATTAAATGCTCCTAATATAAAAGATGCTTATTACAATATTGAAAGTAATCAAAAAGCATTTGATATAAGCTTTAATAATACTTATTTTGATACAAATGCAAGTATTAAAAATAGTAATAAAATCAATATAGACAAATCTTATGGTAATTTAACAATAGAAAATAACAAAAACACCACTATTACTGATAGCTATATATCAACTCTAACTAATAATGGCTTAGTAAATGTAACTAATTCCATTATAGACACTATCAACAGCAATGTAAGTAAAGTTACATTGACAAATACTTATGTAGATAAAATATATAGCAATCTTAACACTTTAGCAATTAATTCTAAAATAGGCTCTATTGAGGATAGCACAGTAGCAAGCAATAAAATTGTAGGAGATAAATTTGAAGCCTTAAATAGTGAAATAACGGGTAGAATTTATCAAATAGATGATGTGGTATTAACTGATAGTAAAGTTTCATCTGTTGGTGGAGCTAAGACATTGATTTCTACAAATAGTGATATTTCCCACGCAAGTTTTATCGATGATTTTACTGCCGATAAAGGCATAATTGATACATTAGATAATACAAAAAATATCAATATTAAAGGAACAGCAACTAATAAAATAATTTTAAATAATATTCAGCATATTGATGAAGGCACGATAGATCATGCGATTATTGATAATATTTATTTTACAGGAAGTGATTTTTCTAGTAAAAATCCTAAATTTGTAACAATATCAAATTCTTTAATTAAAGCTTCAAATAATCTTTTAGACAATAGTGCAAATAATTTAAAATTGCACAATACTGATGTTCAAGGTGTTATGACTAATTATTTTAATTTAGAAGCTTATGCAAGCAAATTTAAAAACAGTATTAATACTAGGTCTTTAATACTTAAAGCAGATACAAGTGGTAAAAAAAGCGAGTTTAATTCATCAAATACAATTAGAACTAAAAAATATGAGATCGATAGCCTTGATACAGGCAAAGACTACAATACAAGTGGAAGTATTATAGGTGAAGGTAGTATTAGTAATTCTTTAATCAATATGCAAATATCAGGCTTTAGTGATGAAGATTTATTTTCAGATAAATATTTAAATGAACCAATTATAACAGCTGCTACTTTTTATGGTTCTTTAGATAATAGCAGTGTAACATTAGATAATGTAGTAGCTACAAATAATGCTAGAGCAGGAATTTTAAACATAAACAATTCAAAAATCGCAAAAAGAGTTCTAGCAAACAATCTTACATCAAATAATACAGCTTATTATCTAGGAGCAAACAAAGAAAGCTACACAGGTGTAATAATCTCAAGAGAAAACACAAGTGGTGCAAACAATGAATTAGTATTGCTTAATGTTATGAGCGATAATAAGCTTGATACAAGTAAAATAAACGCAAACCTACCTTTAGCAATACTTAAAAAAGGAACAGGAACAGCAGAATTAGCAACTTTTTTTAAAGATTATAAGATTAGCGATGGCATAAGTGATTATGTGATTAATAATGATTATATAGCTAGTGCAATGCTAGGAGATTATTTAACCTATGCAATCACTACTACAAAAAATGGCAAAGTAAGTGATACAGGGCTTAATGCAGACAATATTGCTAGCATTGCAAATGGCGATAAAACAAGCGCTTTAGGTAAATTAGTAAATCAAAGTTCAAGCGATATGGATAGTGAAGTATTAGATTCATATTTAAATAATCTTGCAAATAGCAATTATGTATCAAATACTACAGATGAAACTCCAAATCAGCCTGATACAAATAATCCAGACACAGGTGTAACTAACCCTGAAAACCCAAGCAATCCAGATACTGGCGTAACAACTCCTGATAATAAACCTAATACAGGCACAACTACTCCAAGTGATAAAAATCAAATAGCAGATGATTTTATAAAAGATATAAAAATCAACAAAAAAGCTAAAGCACAAGCTCAAGTTATTTCAAAAGGAATAAAACTAATCAATACTTTTGCTTGGAATAATATGAATAAAAGATTAGGCGAAATTAGAGGTTTAGATAAAGAATTAGGTATTTGGGCTAGAGCTTATTATACAAATGCAAGTATAGATGATGTAAAACTTAATTCAACTGAAGTTCAATTTGGAGCTGATAAGGCTAGTGATTTTGCAGATGGCAAGGTAATTACAGGAATTATGGCTAATGTTTCTAATTCTAAATCTAGCGATGTTTTAAAGAGTGATAATTACGGATTTGGTTTATACGCAAGTTATATTTCAAACGATGATTTATATGCTGATTTAGTAATTAAAGCAAATCATTATAAAGTTAAATACAATTCAGAACTTTTAAAAGATTTAAAAGATAGCAAGACAGGATTTGTTGCTAGCGTTGAGCTTGGAAAAAGATTTGATTTAAATAGATTTTATGTTGAGCCTAGCATAGAAGCGATATTTGATTATACACCTAAAACTAATTTAGAAAATAATGCCATAAGCATTACAAGTAAGGCTAACTCTAATTTACATCTTAAACCTGCGATATTCTCAGGATTTAAAGTAAATGATAATGCTAATTTAAGACTAGGTGCTGGTTATATTATAGATGTTAACAAGCCAAGTGATACTAAAATAATCGCAAAATCAAGCAAAGCAAGTGAGATAATAGAAGGTAAAAGAGATAATAAATTTTATTTAAACCTAACAGGCGATTATAAGTTTAATGATAATTTGAGATTAAACCTAGGCTATGAAAGAACTTTCGGAGCTGATTTAAATATAGATAATCAAATCAATGCAGTTATAAGATATAGCTTCTAAAACTATCCCCTAATTAATTTAGGGGATTTTCTAATTCCTATTTCAAATTCCACAAAATTTTATTATTTTAAATCTAAGTAAATTAATTAAGTCGTTACAAGCATTGTTTTACTTGCGTTCATAGCAAATACAACACAAGCCGTGCTTGCAACTCCACTAAGCCTTGCTTCGCCAAACATTGCACTAGCTTCTCCTATTACAAACATATTATCAATTGCTTTATTTGTATTAATATCAATAATTTGTGCGTTCGTATTAGACTTAACCCCGCCTAAAGTATAGTTTAAATAAACATCAACATCACATAAATAAAACAAGCTTTCTTTTATCTCTTTTATAGCGATATTATTTAGGTTTTTGCCAAACTCATCAATTCTATTAATAATGCCTAAATTATAATCATTTACAACTCTAATAAGCCTTTCATCAATGTCTTTTAAAGAATAATATTTCTTAAAATTACTCGTATCATTTATATAATTTATTCCATGATTATCTAAAAGTAATTTTACTTTTTTACCCTGCTTAAACTCATTTAAAATAGCTATTGCTAATTCTTGTCTTCCTTTATCTTCACTAACAAATCTTTTAAAATCTGAATTAATCAAAATCCCATATTTAAAAATCTCCATAGGCAAAATAAAAGCAAACCTCATTAAGCTAAGCTGAGTTGGAATTGCACTATTTTTAAGCATAATTTTAAGAGAATTAGCATTATTTTTGCTTAGAGTTTTAGCATAAAATGCTAGTGGATAATGGATTTTTATAAAATCCTTATCATTTGAAAAGCCACCCGTGCAAAAGGCTATATTTTTCACCTTTATTTTTAAGATTTCATCTTTATATAAAATACTTGCGAAATTATCTTTAAAATCAACTAATTTCGCCTTTGTTAAAATATTTACATTTTTGCTAATTAATCTATTTATTAGTGGATTTATTACGCTTTGTTTAGCGTCTTTTAAAGGGCTTAATTCTCTTGGAATTTGATGATTAAAACTATTCTTAATTCCGAATTCAAATTCCACGCCAAAACTTTGCAAAAGTTCTATTGCAAGTGATGATTTTTCGCTTAAGACCTTAAGCATAGAAAAGTCCGAATAATTAGGCGAATAAGATACTAAATCTTCATAAAATTTATCATCTTTTATATTTGCTAATGCTTGAAAGCTAGTATTTGATGCGGCAAAATTCATATAGCTAGTTACTCCGCCTAATTGTTCGTCTTGTTCAATTAATAAAATATTTTCATCAGCTAATAAATTAGCTAAAACTAGACCACTAAGCCCACCGCCCACAATTAAGCAAAATAATTCATTCATTATCTATCCTAATGCAAAAATGCGCTCCGATTTTTCTATTTTTTAGAAAAATTGTAGCGTTTAAATCCTTTTTTAAAATATTTTTTATCATAAATAGCCCAAGTCCTGAACCACCTTTGGTGCTAAAATAAGGCTTAAAAATATCTTCTTTTAATTCATCTTTAATGCCTTCGCCATTATCCTTAATGCTAATATAAACACTATTTTTGTAAGAATACAAATTAATTATTATAAAAGGATTTTTGCTGTTATTTAAAGCATCTTTTGCATTTGTGATAAGATTAATTAATATATGAGATAAATTATTTTTATAAGAGTTTATTTTAATACTTTCATCAAGTTTTAAAAGCACAATTATTCCATTTCTTTTAAGGCTCGCATTACAAATCGTAATAGCATTATTAATAGCTTCATAAATATAAAAATCTAGCTTTTCATCTTTTGGCTTAAAAAAATCATAAAAATCATCAATCGTTTTTGACATATAGCTTAAAATAGGATTTATTTCTTTTAATTTATTTTTAAATTTATCATCAATTTTATTCTTTTCAAGGCTTATTTCAAGATAGCTTGAAATTGCACCTAAGGTTGCTAGGGGTTGTCTGTATTCATGAGCTATACAAGCTATCATTTCGCCTAATGCTGCTAGTTTTGATTGATGATTTAGCATTTGTTCTTTTTGTCTATTTTCTTCTAATTTGTCTTTTATAGTATTTACGGCTAAATCAATTTCGCTTTGTAAATTAGCATTTAATTTTCTTAATTTCTCTTCTGTTTTTAAGAGCTTATTTATCAAAAATCCTAAGACAAAATACACACAAACAAAAGCAATTAATATTAAAACCAAACTTATTATAAAAATCTTTTTTGAGATTTGTAGATGATGGATATATTCTTTTGTAATATCTTTTACAATTAGTATTGAAAAATCATTATTTAGTTTAAGTTCGCTATTTATAAAATACTTATCATCAAGACTAATAATATCATCATCTAATTTTAATAATTTGCTTTTATTTTGCCAATTTGCTTCGTTATAAAAATACTCATTTTTGTATTTTAATGCTGCTAAGAAATTATCTTGAATAATAAGAGAATCTAATAGTTTTTTAGCACTGATTTTATAAGTCATTGCGTAATTTTGATTGATTTTTAAACTAATTAAATAATAAGGCTCTTTATCAAATCTTAGCAAAATATCTGAATTATTATTGTATTTACAAGCTAACATAATTTTATCTTTTGTAAAGCATATATTCTCATCTAATAAAAACAATTTTATATCTTTTAAATACTCTTCGTTTGAGCTAAGATTTAAAAAAAGTTGATTTAATTTCACTAATTTTTCATTATTTTTTAAATTATTTAAATTAGAGCTAAACTCATAACTAATGCTAAAAGCATTCTTTTTTAAAGTATTTAAAAAATCATTATAAAAATACTCAAATCTATCATTAAAATTATTTTTGCTTTGAAATAAATAGTTTTTATGTAAAGAAATATATAAAAAATTAAGCACAATACAAACAAAAACAATAAGCGCTAAAACAAATATAAAGGCTTTTTTACGAATGCTTATATTAAGTAGTTTTGATGTAATACCCACGAGCATTTGCATTATGGATTATTCCTTTATCATTTATCTTTTTTCTAAGGTTTTTAACAAGTGATTTAATAGCATCAGAACTTACATCATAATCATTATAAACATACTCGCAAATTGTATAAAAATCAACTATATTTGGGCTACTTTTTAATAATATTTCAAGCAATAAAAACTCTTTTTTGCTAAGTTTTTTAACCTCATCATTTACTAATAATTCATTTGTAACCATATCCAAATATACATTTTTGCTTAATTTAACCAAATTATTAATTTGCTTAATCGCTTTATCTAAAGCAAGTTCAAGTTTTAATCTATCAAAAGGCTTTACTAAATACTTGCAGATATTTAACTCAACAGCATTTAATAAAGTTTGCGAATCACTTAAGGCAGTAATCATAATAGCAGGAGTTTTATTATCATTTTGTCTAATTTGCTCTAATAATTTTAAGCCATCAAGTCTTGGCATAGAAATATCAAGCAATAATATATCAATCTTTTCTTCTTTAATAATCTCTAAAGCACTTAAGCCATCTTTTGCATAAAATACTTTAAAATCAAGTAGTTCTAGCAAATCAATAACTTGATTTGCTAGATTTAAATCATCTTCAGCATATAAAATAGTGTAGTTTTTCATCACTTATTTAATTCACCCCTTAAACCATCATGACCTACATGAGTATGACAACTTACACATTTTAATTCATTTGCGTAATCTAAATATCTTTTATGCATAATATTTTGCATTTCGTTTTTTGAATTTACTTTGGTTATATCTTGATGACAACTCATACAGCCACTATCATAAACATAATCTTTTCTATGCTCTAATTTATCTTGCCAATTAATATCTTTATCCTTGCCTAAAGCAGTGATACTTAATTCTTTAATACCATTATAAGCTTTAGTGCCTAAATAATTAAATATATTATCATGTGGCAAATGACAATCTACGCAATTTGCTTTAATACCTAAATTATTATTACCACCATGAACATCTTTAATATAAGCTTCCTTCATCGGCTGCATTACATGGCAACTCGCACAAAACCTATCATCGCCAGTCATTTCAATAGCCTTATGAGAAAAGAACACAAAAATTAAAGTTAAAACTACAATAGATGAAACAAAAATAATAGTTTTTTTCATTTTATCTCCTTCATCCAAGTTTTAGTATTGTGGCAAGTATTACACATATTAAACGAAGGCTTATGCTCGTTATGACAGGTGTAACAATTTAAATTAGCATTATCGTGAATGCTATTATGTGGGTTTTTACCCTTTAAAAAATCAAGCCTTTTTGCTAATTTTTCTTTAGTTCCATGACAAGTAAGGCAGGCATTAGAATCAAGTGCTTTATAATCCTTTTCATTTGCTTCTTTATGACAATCGGTGCATTTTAATTTCACATCAACATGGTGTGGCTTGATTGCAAATTCATTACCTAGTGCAAAAATACTAAACATTAAAATCATTAATAATTTTCGCATTTACACTCCTTTTAAAATATCTTTCGCACAAGCAATACCTGAAGTCATACAATCAGGAATAGAACAGCTCGTAAGTCTTGCTTGTCCATGAACGCCACCTGTTGCTTCGCCTACTGCATAAAGTCCTTTTATAGGTTCATAATTACTAATATGTAAAACTCTCATATTTATATCAGCATAAACACCACCCGGTGTATAGCTAAGCCCAGGTGCAGCTGTCATTGCATAAAAAGGTGCTTTACTCATGCTAGAGTTTTTAATCTTGCTTAAATCTTTTTTGAACTCATCTTTATTGTTTTTAATACCATCTTCATAAGTTTGCATGCTCTTTAATAATTCATCTTTATTTAGTTTAAAATGATTTGCAAGTTCGTCTAAGGTATCAAATTTCTTCATCTTTCCTGCTATTATGAAGCTTTGCATTCTATTTGGGTCATGCGAATTAGCAAAACCTGTGCTATCAAAAATAATAGTTGGATAGCTTGTGGTGTTTAATTTTTCCATATGTGCTAGGATTTTATTTGATAAGCCTTGTCTATCGCCATCTTCGTTTAAAAATCTTTTTGCATTTACATCAACCATAATTCCATAAATTAAATCCTCCGTTGGAATCCCAAAAGAAAATCTACTAAGCGCTAATTGAGTTGGAATTGCTCCGATTTTTAGCATTTGCTTTAACGCACCCGAAGTTTGACCTAAACTTGATGGGCTTTTTGCTAGTCTTAATCTAGGATTTACTATACTTCTAAACTCAACATCACGGCTAAATCCACCAGTTGCAAAAACTACTGCAAGTCTTGCTTTGTAATTTTTCTTAACTCCACTTAAATTTTGCCTATCATCATTTGCTAGGTTTCTATCGAATCTATAATTTTCTCTTACGCTTATACCTATTACTTTGCCATTTTCATCTTGAATGATTTCATCGCTTTTAGTTTCGTTTTTAAATCTTCCTCTATTTGCTAAGAAAAACTCGTGCAATGCCTTTATACAAGCACCGCCACCGCCGATAGTTTCAACACTTCTAGCAACACTATGTCCGCCTAAGAACTTAAGCTTATCAGCATATTTAACCCCACAGCTTTTTGCAAACTCATAAGCTTCATTTGAGTTTCTTATAATTCTTAAAGAATGTTCTAAATGATTATATCCGGCTCCAGCTTTATTTAAATCGTTTAAGAATAATTCTTCGCTATCTTTTATACCTGCTTTAATTTGTAAATCCGAATTAAGCACAGCAAAATCTTGCTGAGAAAGAACTGAGTTTCCACCCATTCTATCCATTTTCTCAATCATTAAAACATCTACCTTATTTTTTGCCAAATATGCAGCACATATGTGAGCACTTACGCCACTTCCAACGATGATTACATCTGCTATCTCATCAAATTTAATATCTTTTTTAACGCTTTCATTAGCGCTTAAAATACTAGGAACTGCGATTGTCGTCCCTGCAACTGCTTTGATAAAATTTCTTCTATTTAGCATTAAATCTCCTTTTTAAAAAAATCAAGCAATTTTAAAAAAACTAAAGGGCAAAAAAGTGGCAAAATAATTCCTAACAAAAATTAGGAATTATTTTTACATAATTTAAAGAGAGATGTTATACAACTTAATAATTATAAAAACAAAAATTTTATATTTTTTGTAATAAGTTGTAAGTAAATTATAAAAACACTTTGTGGCAATAAAGTGGCAAAAAATAAAAAGAATTGCGAAATAGAATTTAAGATTAATGCGAATTTGCCTTATAATTACAACAAAAAATTAAGGGTTTAATATGCAGCAATTATTAGAAAAATTAGTAAAAGATAATATTCAATTTTTAGGACAAGGAAGGTTAGCAAACTACATTCCTGAACTTAGCAAAGCTAACATAAATGCTTTAGGTGTTTGTGTTATTGATAAAAATCATAATATTTATTGTGCAGGAGATTATGAAACTAGATTTAGCATTCAAAGTGTTTCAAAAATAATAACCTTAATGCTTGCATTACTTGATAATAGTTATGAATATGTATTTTCTAAAGTTGGGGTTGAGCCTAGTGGAGATGCTTTTAATTCTATTATGAAGTTAGAGAGTTCAAATACAAAAAAGCCCTTTAATCCTATGATAAATGCAGGTGCAATTGCAGTTGCATCAACTATTAAAGGCAAAAATGCTAATGAGAAATTTAATAGAGTGCTTGAGTTTTTTCGCTATATTTGTGATGATGAAACAGCGTGTTTATCTAATGAAATTTATGAAAGTGAAAACAAAACAGGTAATAAAAATAGAGCCTTAGCATATTTTATGAAAAATGATGGAATAATAGAAGGCGATGTAGAAGAGGCTTTGGAAGTATATTTTAAGCAATGCTCAATCTTAGCAAATACACAAAGCCTTGCTAAATTAGGCTTATTCTTAGCAAATGATGGCTTTAAAGATGGTAAGCAAGTAATTAGCAAAAAGATTGCAAAAATAATAAAAAGCTTAATGCTAACTTGTGGAACTTACGATTTATCAGGTGAGATTGCTCTAAGAGTTGGGCTTCCTTGTAAAAGTGGCGTAGGTGGTGGAATGGTTTCGCTAGTACCTAAAGAATTAGGAATTGGCTTATACGGACCTTCACTTGATAATAAGGGTAATTCAATAGGTGGGGTAAGGATTTTAGAAGCTTTATCTAATACGCTTGATTTATCAATATTTTAAATTCCTAATTCAAATTCTTAAAAAGAATTTGAATTAATTATAAAGCATAGCTACTTTCAAATAGTTTTCTATACCATGGAAGTCTTGGTTTTATATATTTTATATCGTTTAGCTCATTATTTTTTATCTTTTCATCATAAACACTTTCGCTAATATCATGACCCATTCTTCTGTATAAATCTCTTATATCAGTTTCTAGCATTAATTTTGTTAGGTTTAATTTAGTTTTTATGCTATTTACTAAAGGAGAATATTGCGAGTTTTTATTAGTAAATAAAAACGCATCAATTTCTTTTAAAGTTTCGTTTAATAAATATTGATTTCTATTAGGCAAAGAAAAAGCATTAAAATTATTCTTAATTTTAAGATAACTAAGCCATTCGTAATTATTAGAATTTCCATATAATTTAATGTATTCATCAATATAATAATTTGCTAATAAATATTCATGCTCTTTAGCGTGAGCTTGTGAAAGAATTAGCATTGCACTTGCTAAAAGTGGGCTATTAATATGTTCGCTATAAAGTGAAATATACTCACTATCAGCCTTTTCTAAATCGTTTTTCTTCACACTTTCTATGATTTTTTCAAGCCAAGCACTATCGCTTAAGTTGTAATCATCAAACATTTCTTTCTTGCTAGCACAAGCGCTAAAACATAATAATGATAAGATTAGTAAAAAAATATTAAGTTTTTTCATTTATTTTCCTTTAAGCGGCGATTATAAGTTCTAATGTTAAATATTTATTATATACTTACATTAATTTTTTAAAGGAGAAATCATGATATTTGATGTTAAAATGCCTATTTTAGGTTTTGAAGATACAACTAAGGTTGAATTAGAAAAAATGTATGATTGCTTTGCAAGACTTAAGAGTGTTGATGGCAAAGGTTTTACATTTACTATGTTAAATCCTTATACAATTTGTAAGCAATATGAATTTGATATGCCTTTATCTTATAAAGCATTGCTTGAAGTTACAGCAAATTCAAATATTGAAATTTATAATATTTTAATCTTAAATAAAAGCGTTGAAGAATCTACAATAAATATGCTAGCTCCTGTTATTTTAAACTACGATAACAAAACTATGGCTCAAATTATTTTAGATCCAAATCAATATCCTTTCTATCACCCAACAGAAAAAATTAAAAATTTCTTGCAACAAAATATGGAAGAACTTAAATAATGCAAGAAAGCATTTATATTCTTGGCAATGGCAAGATGGCTAAAGCCATTGCTAAAGGATTAAATAAAAAATATCAAACTATTTTTGTAGTTAGAAACAAAAATAATTGCGAAAACTCAATTCATTATGATAATTTTAATATAAACGATAAGATATGTATTCTATGCTTTAAACCATATAATCTTGATGAAATTAGTAATAAATTTTTAGGCCAAAAAGCAAAAATAATAATAAGTCCTTTAGCTGGAGTTTCGCTAAATGAATTAACAAAAATAAACGCTAAACACTATCTAAGAATAATGCCAAATATAGCAGCAGAATATAACAAATCTTGCACCACTTATGTTGGAAATAAAAATAATGAATATTTTCAAAAATCTTTAGAAATAATTCAAACTTTTGGAAGTGCAATTGAATGCGAAAGCGAAAAGGAATTAAACTTAGCAATGGCTATTAATGGCTGTGCTCCTGCTTTTTTAGCTTTAGTTGCTGAAGCTATTGCAAATGGTGGGCTTAGCATAGGGCTTAAAAACGAAAAAGCTTATGAATTAACAAGAGCTTTATTTTCTAGTTTTGAGAGTTTAATCGCAAATAATCATCCCGCACTTATTAAAGAAGGCGTTTGCTCTCCTGCAGGAGTTAGTATAAAAGGCGTAAATGTTTTAGAAGACAAGGCTATAAGAAGTGCTTTCATAAAAGCTATTAAAGAAAGTGCTGGAGTTTAATACATTTTTAATAAAACCTATAAATCCTAATATGTTTTACTTTTAATTAAGAGAATTTGAATTCGGAATTTCCGAATTCAAATTCTTAATTACATTTATAACCTTTAGTAGCAAAGAATAATATGTATAAATAACAAATCGCAGGGATAATAAATGAAATATGTAAGTTCATGCTATCAGCAACTAAACCTTGAATAGGTGGCACAATAGCCCCACCAACTATTGCAATACAAATAATCCCAGAAGCTTCTGAAGTGCAGCGACCAAGCCCATTTGTAGCAAGTGAAAAAATAGTAGGAAACATAATTGAGTTAAAAAAGCCTACCATTAAAATAGCATAAGCTCCAAATTCGCCCCCTATCATAATCGCATAAACTAATAAAACAATAGCCATAATAGCGTTAAATGCTAAGCACAAAGCTGGTTTAATATAATTCATTATATAGCTTCCAACAAAGCGTCCAACCATAGCTCCGCCCCAATAATAAGCTATCATTTTAGCAGCTTCGCTTTCAGCAATTCCTAAAATAGGCATTAAATAAAGAATTAAAAATGAACCGATTGCAACCTCAGCTCCAACATAGCAAAATATCCCAATAGCACCTAAAACTAAGTGTTTATATTGCCAAGCACTTGTTCTTGTATCGTGTGCGTTTTCGCTGATTTCTTCTGCAGTAATTCTTACATCAGGTAATTTGATAAAAAACTTTACAAAAATTCCTAAAACAATCAACGCAACTGCAATGCCTAAATAAGGCAATTGAACTGAAGTTACCTTTTGCTCTAAGCTTAAATCTTTTGTTGAAGCTAATATAAATAAAGCTCCAAAGAATGGTCCAACGGTTGTTCCAAGAGAGTTAAACGCTTGAACTAAAGCTAGGTTTCTTGCTTCTTTACCGCTAGGTGATAATAAAGTTACGAATGGATTTCCGGTAACTTGAAGCAACACAACGCCACTTGCTAAAACAAATAAAGCACCTAAAAATATAGCATAGCTATGAGTTCCTGCTGCTGGATAAAATAGTATTGCACCTAATGCAGCTAAGAAAAATCCACCCACAACGCCATTTTGATAGCCAATTTTTTGAATTAGCTTACCAAAAAACGCTGAAGTTATAAAATATGCTCCAAAAAAGCAAAATTGAACTAAAGATGATTGAAAATAAGTTAATTCAAAAAGTTCTTTAAGGTGTGGGATTAAAATATCGTTTAAAACGGTTAAAAAACCCATCATAAAAAATAAGGCTGTTAATACAGCTAATGAAAATGAATTGCTTTTCATAATTTTCCTTAATAAATAAAATAAAAAGTCATTTTAAACTAATTTATAAGATTTTTTACAATTTTTCACAATAAAAAATAACAAGTGTGTAATTTATACACATTTTAATAAAAGAATTTGAATTCGGAATTTGATTTTTAAAATTTGATATAAAAAGATTAGAAAAATTAAGAAATAGGAAATTACTTCCTATTTGCATATAAACATATCTATTTTTTGATAGTTTTTATTATCAATAAATACTGAAGTTCCGTTGTCAAATCCGTGAGTTTTATTGCTTACTTTTACACCATTACAATCTAATTCTTTACCTGATTTATAAATATTTAAAATATCTTGCTTTAAAACTCCACTTGAATTATCAAGGCTTGTATAAATAAAACCAACTACAAATGTAGCAACAATAAGAGAAATAACCGCAATATAAAGCTTAGAATTAAAATAATTTTTATAATAAACGCAAACTCCGATTAATACAAAAAATAAAATCAAAAATATTGCAAATCTAATCATTTTAAACCTCTTAATTTATAGGTCAAATCTCCTGCATTAAATCCAACAATTACGCCATTTTCTAATATTTCTTCGCCATCATTTGAAATGATTTTTATCTTATCATCAAATCTTTTTATATCTAAAATTAATTTTGCATTAGGAAAATGCTCGGCTAAATCAATCTTAATTTCATTCTCACTAGCACTATAAACAGGCATTATAAATAGCTTTGAAAATCCTTCAAAACAAGTTTTAAAACCTTCTAAATTATCAAGCAATCTTGTGTATTTATGTGGTTGCCAAATAGCAATACTATCTTTAATTCCAAGTGCTTTTGCGTATGCAAATATGCCCTTTTTTGTTTCTTTTATTTCTGTTGGATGATGTGCATAATCATCAATAATTGCTCTAGTATTATTAGCAAATAAAACATCAAAACGCTTTTTAATACCTTTAAAATCTTTTAGATTTTGCTTAATTTCGCTAAGGCTAAGCCCAACACATCTTGCAGCAAGAATTGCCAAAGCAGCATCAATTGCTATGCACTCACTATGACCTTGCACGCTAAAGCGACCAAAATCTCTTAAATCAAACGATATAAAAGGCAAATAATCCTTAACACTAAACTCAAGATTAGTAATATCTTCGCTAGGAATTAATCTTTCGCAATCAATATCAACTTTAGCTAAAAATTCATCTTCAGCATTAATAACGCGGATTTTACTTTGTTTTAAAAAGTCTTCATAAGCTTTATAAAAAGCGTTTAAATCGTGGTTATAATGCTCCAAATGCTCAGGCTCAGCATTCGTTACTATGCTAAGATATGGATTTATATTTAAAAACGAACTATCACTCTCATCAGCTTCAAAAACTAAACTTTCACTTTTTTTATACATCATATTTTTGCCAGCTCTTTTATCTACTGCACCGATAATAAATGAGCTTTGCAAAATATTTGCTAGGATACTACTCGTAGTGCTTTTGCCGTGTGCTCCTGCTACTGCAAAAAGCATTTTATTATCTAAAATAAGTGGCAAAGCTTCTTTTCTTGATAATACTTTTATGCCTAATTCTTTAGCTTTTTTTATTTCAGGATTGTTTTCACGAATAACAGCTGAATGAACTACTAAATCAATATCACTACTTAGATTTGAAGCACTATGACCTATAAAAACTGCTATGCCTTCAGCTCTTAGTTCTTTTACTAATTCGCTCTCATATACATCACTTCCTAAAACACTAACTCCACGCTCATTTAAAAATCTAGCTAATGCACTAAGTCCAATCCCACCTATACCTATAAAAAATATTTTTTTCATTTGTATCCTTTAAGAAAATGCTAGAGCTATTAAAATAAGCCCTGCTCCTAATAATTGTAATATTGTAAATGTTTCTCCAAAAAAACTTCCTAAAATCCCTGCACTTATTGGCTCAAGTAATAAAATCAAAGCAACCTTGCTAGGATGCAAGTGTTTTTGTGCGTAATTTTGTGCAAAAAAACAAAATATTGTAAATACTAAAGCCGATATTAAAATAAGCATTAAAACCTTAGAATTTGAAATAGGAATTATGCTTAAATTAGCAAAGGAAAGAGCAGAAATTAAATAAATTATAGTGCTACCTAAAAACTGAAAAAATATAA
This sequence comes from Campylobacter sp. RM5004, assembly GCF_022369455.1. Taxonomy (NCBI): domain Bacteria; kingdom Pseudomonadati; phylum Campylobacterota; class Epsilonproteobacteria; order Campylobacterales; family Campylobacteraceae; genus Campylobacter; species Campylobacter sp. RM5004. The sequence goes on from NZ_CP059599.1 coordinate 1,660,346, forward strand.
AAGTATTTAAATCATTTGATTTTAAAAATTTATCATTTAAAGCAACCAAAAGTGCGAAGAAAAACGCACAAATTATCGCTAAATATTCGCCTTTTCCAAAATTATTAAAATTTGCATCGCTAAATAAAAACATTCCAAAACAAGCAAGTAATGCTAAGAAAAATATTTTAAAACTAAGCCTTGCTTTGCTTATAAAAAAGCACAAAAATGGAGCGATAATTCCTTCTAATCCTGTTAAAAACGCAACATTAGAACTTTGAGTATGAGTAAGCGCTATTGTTTGAAAAATAAAGGCTAATGCCATACAAAAGCCTGTTATTAAGCCATAAAAATATGTTTTTTTGTAATGAATTAATATATCTTTTCTTGCAATCACAAAAAACACTAAAGACGCTATTAAAAACCTATAAAATAATAATTCATAGCTATTTATGTATTTTAAAACCCATTGAGTAGGCAAAAATGATGCACCCCAAATAAATACCGCAAATATTAATAAAAAAAACGATTTTTCTTGATGGCTCATAAATTAAACTTACTAAGATTTAAAATATCTTTTGAGAAATCAAAATAATATAAATAATCAACTTTTATATCAAAACCAGCTAAATATTTTAAGGCTAAAATACTAGCATACGAAGCACTAAACATAACAAAAGGAGTTGCTTGTGGCTTAATTCTTTTGATTTCTTTATTAAATGCTATTTTTTTATTTTTTACTATACTAGCACTTACGAAAAACTCTTCAACACTAGCAAAAATCCAAGGAATATTATTAGCTTTAGCAAAATTATCAATTTCACTTCTTACTGATAAATTATCAGTCGCATCCATAATCAAATCTGCCTTAGGATTTGTAGCAAAAAACTCTGCTGCGCTCATTTTATAAGTTTTAATATCACAAAATGAACGCTCTTTTAGCTTAGTAAAGCAATCAACCTTTGCTCTTCCTTCATCGCTAAAATTAAACATAATTTGTCTTTGAATATTACTTAAGCTAACAATGTCAAAATCAACTATACTAATACTCTTAATCCCACTACTAGCAAGAGCATAAGCTATGCTTGAGCCAAGCCCACCTGCTCCAATTATTATTATTTCTTTATTTTCTAAATTATTTTGCTTATCTTTTAATAATAAAGCTTGCCTTTCATAAAAGGCGTTTGTTGATTTCATTTCTTACTTCCTTAAATTTCCAAAACTTAGCCGCATCATTTGGTTTAACAATATCAGAAATTAAAACTTCTTCAGCATTGCTAAGCTCTTGAATAATATCGCCATAAGCATTGCATAAAAAGCTATTGCCATAGAAATTCCACTCAAGCTCATTTACTTCGCTCACACCTATACGATTAATTCTTAAAATATTGATATTATTTAAAAAAGCTCTCATTTTTATAAGCTCACACCATCTTGCATTTGAATTATAAGTATTTGCAGTAGGAATGATTAATAAATCTAATTCATTTGCCTTTTTAAAAAACTCATCAAAATGTATTTCAAAACCAAATAAAACACCTATTTTAAAATTATCGCATTTAAAGGTTTGTAGTTTGATTTTATCTTTTTTATTTTTAAAATATTCTTCTTCATTCCAATGTGAATATGGCATAAATACTTGCTGATTTATATATTTTATCTTGCCATTATTTGCTACTACGCAAGTTTTTATCGGCTCGTTTTTTTCAATCAAAACAATGGGTGCAACGATACATAAATTATATTTAGCACTATATTCTTTTAAGGCTTGTAATTTTACTTTGCTTTGTTCTTTTATTAAATCTATTGGCATTACTTTTAATTCTGTAAAAAAATTATTTAAAACATATTCGCCAAGAGCAACAAGCCTTACATTTTTTTGCTCACAAATCCTTAAATAATAATCAAGCCTAGCATTGCTTAAAGCTTGAGTGCTAAGCTGAAGAGCTGCGATTTTCAAAATGGTAATCTTTCTGTATCAATACTAATTGAACTTGATTTGTTTTGTTCAAATTCTTCTATATCTTTACTAGCCTTATCTAATAAATCTCTAGCTTCATTGATTAATTTCATACCATCTTTATAAGCATCTACTAAGTCAAATAAGGGCGTATTTTCATCTTCTATTATTGCTAATTTCTCATCTAAAATCTCACAAATTTCTTCATAAGTCTTTTTCATTGATTTACCTTATAATTTGGTGCTTCTGCTGTAATTGTTACATCATGAACATGGCTTTCTTTAAGCCCTGCACTTGTAATTTCTACAAACTCAGCTTTTTCTTGAAAGTCTAAAATATCCTTAGCTCCATTATATCCCATAGAACTTCTAAGACCACCTAATAACTGAAATACTACATTTTTAATACTTCCAGTATGTGGAACTCTTCCTTCAATTCCTTCAGGAACAAGCTTTTCTTTTGCTGTGCCTTCTTGAAAATATCTATCAGAACTTCCCTTTGCCATAGCACCAAGACTTCCCATTCCACGATAGCTTTTGTATTGTCTTCCTTGATAGGTGATAAATTCTCCTGGACTTTCATCAGTTCCTGCTAAAAGTGAGCCTATCATTACGCTACTTGCACCAGCTGCTAGTGCTTTTGCAATGTCACCTGAATATTTTATACCGCCATCTGCAATTATAGGCACATTAAACTCTTTTGCAGCCTCAGCACAATCACTAATCGCAGTAATTTGTGGCACACCAACCCCGCTTACAATACGAGTGGTGCAAATACTTCCTGGTCCAATTCCTACCTTAATCGCATCAGCTCCTGCTAATGCTAAATCCTTAACAGCCTTAGGATTTGCAATGTTTCCAACTATAACATCTATATTTAATTCTTGTTTGATTTCTTTTAAAGTATCAATTATGCCTTTACTATGTCCGTGAGCACTATCCATAACTAATACATCAACGCCTGCATTTACTAAAGCTCTAGCTCTATCAAGTTGCCCTACTCCAATAGCAGCACCTACAACTAATCTTCCTAATTTATCTTTATTTGCATTTGGGTATTCTTTACGTTTTTTTAAATCCTTAATAGTGATTAGACCACAAAGAACATTGTTATCATCAACTAAAGGTAATTTTTCAACTTTATTTTTACTAAAAATAATTTCAGCTTCATCTAAAGTGCAGCCTTGTTTAGCTGTAATTAATGGCATTTTTGTCATTACATCTTCAACTGATTTACTAAAATCGGTTTCAAATCTTAAATCACGATTAGTTAAAATCCCTAAAAGTTTTTTATCACTATCAACTACAGGAACACCTGAAATTGAATATTCGTGCATAATAGCTAAAGCATCGCTTACTTTAGCATTTGCATTCACAAAAACAGGATCGTAAATAATTCCGCTTTCACTTTTTTTAACTCTTATTATTTCTCTTACTTGGCTTTCTATATCCATATTTTTATGAATTATTCCAATTCCGCCAAGCCTTGCCATCATAATTGCAGCACGATGTTCTGTAACAGTATCCATCGCTGCTGAAATTAATGGCATATTTAATCTTATATTTTTAGTAAGTCTTGTGCTAATATCAACTTCTTTTGGTAAAACTTCTGAATATTGTGGAACTAATAAAACATCTTCAAATGTAAGGGCTTTTTTAATAATATTCACTAGATTTTCCTTTCGTTTTTTAATTTATTATAAGGGCTTTTTATTAATTAAAGCCCATTTTTATTTCTTTAGAAAAATCGTTGTTTAATTCTTTTTGAATGCTATCTTTAAAATCGTCTAATCTAAAAATTCCATCGCTTTGAGCGACTTTTATTGCTGTATTTTTTACTATCATTTTAATTTGAGCGCCACTTAATTCATAAGTTTTTAAATCATCAATCTTAAATCCTGATTCAAATTCCGCATTTTTTGGCAAATGTAATTTCCATATTTTTTCACGCTCTAATTCATTCGGATTAGAAAACTTGATTTTATATTCAAATCTTCTTGAAAATGCAGGGTCTAAACTATCTAAAAAGTTAGTTGTAGCAATTAAAATACCATCAAATTTTTCAAGCTGTTCTAAGAAAATATTTTGCATTTGATTATGCATTAATTCACTTCCGTGACTTGCAACACTTCTTGTGCTTAAGAACTGATCTGCTTCATTTAATAATAAAATAGGCGGAGTTTTTACACTCTTACTAATCGCTTTATAATTATCAAAAATTGCACGAACATTCTTTTCGCTTTCACCTACATATTTATCTAATACTTTAGAGCAATCAAGGGTTATTATTTCTCTTTTTAAAGTCTTTGCTAAATAACTAGCACTCATAGTCTTACCTGTGCCTGGAGGTCCATAAAAGATTATATTAGCTCTTAAAACATCATCTTTTACAATTCCCCAGTCTTTAAGTCTTTTTGCTACGCTTTTTGTAAGGCGTTTTTTAAGACTTGTAGCAAGATCGCTAACATCTTTACTTAATACTAAATCAATTTCTTGAACTTCTAAATATTCAAAAAAATTAAGCTCTTCAACAATGGCTTTTATATTTTCGCCTTTATGTGGGAAGAAATACTTAATAACATTATCGCTTATTATAAATCTATTATCGTTTCCTACATATTCAACTAATTCATTGCTTAAAAGCTTTGAATCATCGCTTAATAACTCATAATTTCTAATCTTTTCTAATTGATAAGGATTTATTATGCTTAATAATTCTTCGTAATGTAAAGGCTTTTTAGAACCTGTTAGCTCTTCTTTTAATAAAGCCATTATGATAAGTGTTTCTTCTGCGCTTAAATCATAATCCTTCATTAATTCATTAAAAGGATTATGAAATTTAGGGCTGTTTTTAAGTCTTGTATTGATTAAATCAAGTCTTAAATCAGATGTTAAAAACTCTAGCTTAATCCTTGCATCAATCATATCAAAACAATCATTTAAATAAACGCTTAAATCAGTATAAGGTTTATGCTTATATTCTTCTAATTCACTATCACTAATAACTCTTGCTCCATCAAATTCATTAGCAAGATTAAAAAACACATGAGCATATCTTGTAAGTGCTATTGATTGAAATAAAATAAGCCCAGCGTTATCTTTATAATTAAATTGTTTTCCACTTGCTTCTTGAATAAACTTTTTTTCATAAAGCTCTATAAAAAATGGTAAATACGAAACCATTTGTGCAGTTGTGTGAGCATTGAAAGCATCTTCTACTATGCTATGAAATTTAATCCCAAAGCGTGATTTTATAGTTTTATTTAGCATTGTTCTTAAAATAACGCAAGACTCTTTAGCTAAACCTTGATTTAATAATTTTAAATATAAAAAACTTTCTTCGTAATTATCGCTTAAAAACTCTTTAATTTTTTCCAATTTCTAACTCTTTTTTTAATTCTTTTTTTAAAACTTTTCCCGCAGCATTTTTTGGTAATTCACATTTAAAAATTATAGCTTTAGGAACTTTGTAATTTGCTAAATGTTTCTTAAGATGCCTTTGGATTTCTTGTGCGTTTAGTGTAACACCTTCTTTTAAACAAACATAAGCTACAACGCTCTCATCAAGTTCATTATCTTTTACGCCAATTACAGCACAAGAATCAACTTCGTTAAGTTGCATAATAACATCTTCAATTTCTCTTGGATAAATATTAATTCCTTTTGAAATAATAATATCCTTTTTTCTATCTACAATATAAATAAAGCCATCTTCATCAAGTCTAGCAATATCGCCAGTCTTAAGCCATTCGCCTTCTATTACTTCGCTTGTAAGCTCAGGTTTATTGTAATAGCCTTGCATTACACAATCACCCTTTACTATTAATTCTCCTATTTCTCCGATAGGTAATTCTTTTAGTTCATCATCTACGATTTTTACTTCATATCCATGTAAAGGCAAACCTACTGAATTAGCCTTTTGCTTTTCTAAGCGATTTACTGCAACAATAGGCGAACACTCGCTTAAGCCATATCCTTCTAATACTGCTGTTCTTTTAAATTTTTCTTTATAAGCTTTAAGAGTGCCTTCGCTTAAAGCACTTGAGCCTGATACTATTATTCTAATTTTGTGAAACCACATAAAATACCAAGGAAGCTTAGCTTTAAGCAAGGCATTTAAAATAACAGGAACTGAAAATAATATCGTAACTCTTTTTAAAAGTATTTGCTTAACCACATTAGAAAATGGTAAAACAGAGCGTTCAATCACAAGCGAACAGCCTGAAAGTAAAGGTAATAAACAAACTGCTGTTAAAGTAAAACTATGAAACATAGGTAAGTATGCAATAGCTCTATCACTTGATTTAATCTTAAAATCATGTTGAGCTGATGTTATATTTGATAAAATATTTTTATAGCTTAATAATACGCCTTTAGGAAGTCCTGTTGTTCCTGATGTATAAATTATATGAACGCTATCGCTTAGTTTTGCATCGCATTTAAAATTATAAACCGGTGCATAATCTAAATAAGCAGCTAAATATCCATCTTTTAAGCTATTATCAAATGAGTGAAAAAGCGTAATATCACCAAATTCACTAACAAGCTCAGCAGCTTCTTTAATATCTCTTGAAACTATTAATAATTTTGCGTCGCAGTCTTTTATAATATAGCTGTATTCTTCTTTTTTAAGCATAGTATTAATAGGAACTGCGACAGCCTTTAAGGCAGTTATTGCAAAATATAAAATCATAAATTCTTTGCAATTACTCATAATAAAAGCTACATTATCGCCGCTTTTAACTCCGTGATTTTGCAAAAATGCTATCATTTTATCAACATGATTTTTTAACTCTTTAAAGCTTATTTTACCATTGTTATCAAATATAGCAATTCTGCTTAATTTTGAGTAATTTTCCAAATATTCATAATAATTTTGCATTAACTTCCTTTAATTAAAACTCGTAATTAACCCCAAAATTTACAATCTGATTTGATTGATTTGAGAATTTTCCTTTTGTTTGGATTAGAATATTATCGGTTACATTATCTACTTTAACATCTGCATAATGCTGATAAGCTCCTGCTCCTGTTACTTTTAATTGTTTGTTTATTCTATATTCAAAACCTAAAGAATAATTATACATTCTACTATCTTTTGCTAAAAAAGATATTTTTTCGCGTCTTACTGGGCTATCTTCTGTTGAAAAGCCTAGCATAAGTGATAAATCTTTATCATAGTTATATCTATAACCAAAACTTAATAATGTAGTATCTTTCCAACCATTTTCTAAACTAGCTTGTAGAACTGATGAGAAAAAATATTCTTGCATTTGCTGGGTATCTCTATCGCTTAATTGATTTTGCGCTTTTAGCATTGTAATAGCTTGAGCAACAACTTTTTGCAATTCATCAAAAGATGAACAATTAGATGCTTGAGGTAATGCTTGTCCAGTAGCAGGATTAACACCAGCACACATTCCACCAACGGTTCCAGCTAATAATTCTAAACTTTTAGGCATTTGTGGGGTAGCAATTTTTAAATCTGTACTTTTTGATTTGCTCCAAAATGTTCTTCCCATGTTAAACATAAACTCGTGCTTGCCATATTCATAAGCAATACCAAAGTTTGCATTAGCAGGATATAAAAAATTTGCACTTGCGTAGCCATTATATCCAACAACTTTATCAAAATTTCCATTATCCATGTCATATTTTAAACTACCTAAACCAGTAGCCATTCCCAACAACTCTTGAAATTTCGGATTATTCAAAAGCGCAGGATTGTTTTTGATGGCAAAATCAAACTTTGGCATTATACTTGCAATACTATCCCCATTAGATTGTGGTGCATACATAATTGCACTAGCAAAATCATACATAGCAAACTTGGTCATTTTAAAATCCATATTGCCTTTAAATTCGTTTTTGTATGAAGAATTATAAAGTAAAGAAAATCTTAATTTTTCATCAAAATACTTAGGTGCGTAAGTTAAAGATAACTTATAACCAAATTTATACCCATTATCTGTCTTTACATTACCACTATAAACCCATGATTTGTGTCTTTCAACTAGATTACCATCTTTATCTGTATAAGTCCAAATCGGATAATCATTCTTATACGTATATCTAGGATTCATAGCGTTATCTTTCATTAGGCTAAATTTAAGCCTTGTATGATTTGCTGTAATGCTTGCACCTAAACTAAGTTCGCTAGTTGGCTTAAACGCATACGATAAAGCCAAAGTTCCACCACGAATATCCATAGTATCGGTTAATGCTTTTGCATAATCACTATTCCAACCATAAACGCCTGCAAAATCTGTATAACCTGCAAATCCAACGAAATGTTGTTCGTTAATAGGATAAACAAATGCTAATGTAGGCAAGAAAAATGTGAATTCTTTTCCATGTGCATCGCTTGCATTATAATAAGGTTCGCCACCAACCTCTGTTAAGTGGTTTTCAAATCTAGAACCTGTAACATTATAATAGTTAGCACTAAAATGCAATTGTGGATTTTGTCCTAAAAATCCCATATTTGCTGGGTTGATAAAAGCCGCATCGGCACTAAAACTCTTTGCTAAATTTGAGCTAGATAAAGCTATTCCGTCTGAACTTAGCGGAACAAGCTTATAATTTGATGCTAGTAAGCTACCACTAACAACAAATGATAAGAAAATCTTATTCATTTACTCAATTTTTCCTTAATTTTTTTAAATGGAAAGCTGATTATATATTTTTAATATTAATTTTTCTTTATAAAAGATAAAAATTACCTTATTTAGTATTTGTATTAATTTTCTTTATTTGTAGAATAAACTTTAATTTATAATTCCTATTTCAAATTCTTGTGGAATTTGAAATAGGAAATTGATTTTATTCAAGGCCACTTAGCATAGGAACAAAAGTGCAAGAATCAAGAACTATTTCTTCTATTCTGTCTTTATGTTTAATATATTTTGTAATGTATTGTTTGCTTGCATTACCAACAGGAGCTACTAATATCCCACCAACTTCAAGTTGAGAAAACAATACATCAGGCACTTTTTGAGTATATGCCGAAAGCAAAATTCTCTCATAAGGTGCATAGTTTTTAAGCCCATTATTACCATCTGCGTGGCGAACATATACATTTGCTTTTATAGTATCAAGGTTTTTGATCGCTTTATTTGATAATTCTTTAATTCTTTCTAAAGAAAATACTCTTCTTATTAAATTAGATAAAAGTGCAGCTTGATAGCCACTACCACAGCCAATCTCAAGCACACTATCAGCCCCAACAGGCTCAAGCGCCATAGTCATTTTAGCTACCGTAATAGGTGAGCTAATCCATTGATCAGAGCTTAGTGGCATAGCATGTAATTCATAAGCAAAATTACTCATAGGCATAAAAATCTCTCTAGGAGTATTAGCAAATGCAAGTTTTACTTCTTTGCTAATATTTACTTCGCTAGCAATATTTTCGGCAAGTCTTGCACACTTTTCTTGTTCGTAAATATCCTTAAAAATCATCGAAATTCAAACTTCCTTTACTATAATTTGTAACCTTGCTTTCAAAGAAATTGCTCTTTTGGTCGTTAAACTTAGAAAAATCATCAACCCATTTAATAGGATGTTTTGCATTATATTTTTTCTCTAAACCAATAGAACTAAGTCTTAAATCTACAAGATAATGAATATATTCTGTAATTATATCATCAGTAAAGCCCATAATTTGATTTTGAGTGATATATTTGCCCCATTCAATTTCAAGCTCAGCAGCACGCTCAAACATTTCATAAATCTTTGCGATTGTTTTTTCGTTGAATAAATCAGGTCTTTCTTTTCTAACTGAATTAATCATATTTTGAAATAATAATAAATGCGTTATTTCATCTCTTTGAATAAATCTTACCATTTGAGCTGAGCCAAGCATTTTACCTGCACGAGCAAGTGCATAAATAGCAGTAAAACCGCTATAAAAATATATTCCTTCTAGGATTTGATTTGCTACCATTGCATAAAGCAATTTTTCTTCCGTTACATCGCCTGCTAATTCTTCATAAAGACTTGAAATAAAATCATTTTTCTTTCTTAATGTAGCGTCGTGTTTTTCCATTTCATATATTAAATCAGTATCATCACAAATAGCTTCAACCATTACGGCATAACTTTTAGAATGGTTTGCTTCTTCATAAGCTTGTCTTGCTAAAACAGCGTTAATTTCTGGTGCTGTTATGTATGGATTGATATTATCAGCTAGGTTGTTTGTTTGAAAGCTATCCATAGAAATTAGCTGAGACCATACTAAATCATACATTCTTTTTTCACTTGTAGTTAAATTACATTTATAATCAAGTGCGTCTTTTGTAGTATCAACTTCTCTAGGAAACCAAGTATTAGCTTCCATTAAATCCCATAATTTTAAAGCCCATTCATATTTTGCTTTAGTAAAATTTAAAATACCTTGAGGATTACCGCCAAATACCTTTCTAGCAGTTAAATCTTCATTGCTTTGAGGATTATATATTCTTTTTCTATTCATCTCTTTTCTCCTTAAGAACTAAAGTATTTGAAAATAAATCATGTATATATTGCCTATCTTTTCTAAAGAACGGAAAAATCATACCAAATATTAAAGAAAAGCTAAGCACAAACAATACCAACCTTAATAATATCTGTAAAAAACTTGCTCTTTTACCATTTTTATTTCTTAAATGCAAGCCTAAATATTTATATCCTAAAGTTTGACCTTTAAAAAATAAAAATAATAAAATTATTAAAAAATATAAAAAAGTAGCTAAAAATATAAAATTTTGACTTTGTCTATATTCTGAAGCACTACCTACTAAAATGTAGGTAGTAAAGTATTGTATTGGCATCATTATCATAAACATATCAACAATGCCAGCTTTTAATTTATCATAAAGACTAGCTAAACAAACCTTAGCCTTTGCCATTTTTAAACTTTAAGTAATTGTGTTTCTTTTTCTTTTACTAATTCATCGGTTTTAGCAATTGCTAAATCAGTAATTTTTTGAACTTCATCGTAAGCTTTTTTCGCTTCATCTTCGCTTACTGCTTTATCTTTTTCTAATTTTTTAACAGCATCATTTGCATCTTTTCTAATATTTCTAATAGCAACTTTGCATTTTTCTCCCATTGCTTTTGCTGCTTTTGCGTTTTCTTCTCTTTGTTCTTTTGTCATTGGAGGGAAAAATAATTTAACGCCATCTGCATCAGCATTTGGATTTACTCCGATATTTGCTGCTTTGATTGCTGTATCAATCGCTTTAATCATAGATTTTTCCCAAGGACTAATTGTAATTGTAGTAGCATCAGTTGCTAAAATAGTTGCAACTTGATTTAATGGAGTTGGATTTCCATAATAATCTACAAAAACATTATCTAATATAGAAATATTTACTTTACCTGTTCTTAAGGTCATAAAATCTTTTTTTAAAGCATTATGAGCTTTTTCGTTTTGTTCTTTTTGTTTTGAATAAATTTCACTTAACATTTTCGTCCTTTTACTTGATTGATTCTGGTAATGCTTGTGGTTTAGTTTCTTGAATTTGCTTGCTAGCGTTTTCTAATTTATTTACTAAACTTTCACTAGTTTTTGTGTTATAGCTATAACTTAAAAAGATTGTATTTGCAACAAGTAAAACACCCATTATAAAGGTAAATTTAGCTAAAAATCCAGCAGGACCTTTTGCTCCGAACAAACTCTCATTTGAACCACTATAAGCACCTAAACCTATACTTGAGCTTTTTTGCATTAATACACAAGCACAAATAATTACTACTAAGATAAATTGAATTGCGATAAAAATTGTGTTCATATTACTTCTTTCGTTTAAAAATAAAGTTTGTATTATATGTTATAAAATTTAAAATAAGTTAAAAGCCTTCAAAATTGAAGGCTTAAAAATTAATCTCTAATACTTCTTAAGATATTTAAAAGAGATATAAATAAGTTAATAAAGTCAAGGTATAAAGCAATTGCACCTTGAATAGGTGTTTGATATGCACCACGAATTATCATTTGTGTATCATAAATGATAAAAAAGCTAAATAAAATAGCACTAACACTAGAAATTACTAGGTGTAAAACTGGGCTTTGAAAAAATAGATTTAATAAAGATGCCCCGATAACAACTAATAAAACAATGAAAAGTGCCTTGCTAAATACACTAAAATCTCTTTTTGTTGTAAATGCAAATACACTAAGTCCTGCAAAAGCAAGTGTTGTTAAAAATAAAGCTTGAGCTATTATTTCAGCACCTGCTGGGTGTTGTAAAGTAATATAAATAATACCTGTTAGGCTAAGACCACTAATAAATGCAAATGTAAATAACATAGCAATAGCACCATTAGTTACTTCTCTTTTTGTATTCAATACCATAATTAATATAATTTCTACAGCAAGAATTCCTAAACTAGCCCAAATATTGCCAACTAAAAAACTAGCTAAATATGTAGCACCTAAATAAGCCCCTAATGTTGCAGCAACTAGCGAAAGAGCAAAATACATATATGTATCTCTTACAAAAATCGCAGCGTCTGAACGAATAGCTGAACTAGCACGAGTTCTTTCGTATAAACTCATTTTTTCTCCTTGTTTAAATTTATTAAAAGCTCTTGATTATAGCTAAGTTAGTTAATATCTCATTGAAATTTTTTTATATAATTTTGCTTTTTAACAAGGATAAACGATGGATAAATTAATAAAAGGCGCCTTGCAATTTATGCAAGAAGGATTTTTAGAACATAAGGATTTGTTTAAAGATTTAAAAGAAGAACAAAATCCACACACACTATTTATAGGTTGTGCTGATTCAAGAGTAATTCCAAATCTAATAACCTCAACTTTGCCTGGGGAACTATTTGTAATAAGAAATATAGCAAACATTATCCCGCCTTATAGGGTTAAAGATGAATATTTGGCTACTACTTCTGCTATTGAATACGCTTTATATGCTTTAAATGTAAAAAACATAATAATTTGCGGTCATAGTAATTGCGGGGGTTGTAAAGATATACCTAGCAAAAAAGCTGAAGTTTTACCAAACGTAAAAAAATGGGTTTCTTTATTAGATGATATTAAAAAACAAGTTGATTACACTCTTGAATTAAGCCATTTTGAAGGACAATACGCCCTAAGGTCTTGGATGATAGAAAAGGCAAATGTTTTAAATAGTTATGAAAACTTATTAGGCTACCCTGATGTTCAAAATAGAGTTGATAATAACGAGCTTACCATTAGAGCTTGGTATTTTCTAATTGAAACTGCTGAGATTTATGAATACTGTCCAGCTGATGGACATTTTAAACCATTAAAGGATTTACAATGAGAGTTGTTTTAATATTATTATTTAGTGTGTTTGTATATGCAAATAATTTAGTTGATAATATAAATCAATATATTGATTATAATATCAAAATCAATGATTTAAATATATTATTAGGCAAAAACGAAGATAAAACAATAAACCAAAATAAAATCAATCAGGAAATAAGCGAGTATAAAAACAAAAAAAATCAAATCCTATCAATACTACCAACTTTATTTGATAAAAACAATCTAAATAACAAACTTTTAGAAGATTTCAAAAAAGAAAAAATAAGTAGTGAATTAAAGAAAATAAAATTAGAATTTTATAAAACTTTAATTGAATCAAACAATGTTTTTAATGATAGCAAAATTGATAATGAAAGCATAAAAGACATTATAGACGAAAGCATTAAAGAGCTAAATAGCGAAAAAGTAAAAGATGAAGAATTAGTTTATCTTAATTCTTACATAGAAATACTTACATACTTAAGATTAAACGCTAATGTTTTTGAAAGTAATTATTTAATTCAAGAATTAAAAACCGATAATTTTATCAATTATTTAAATGGTTTTTTCCCTAAAGAAGTAAGCAAATACTTAAATCCTGGAAAAATCATAATTTGTTGCATTATTTTATTGTTTATATTTATGTTTAAAAAGATAATTTTAAAATTAATATATTTTGTTTTCTTAAAATTAATCAAAAAACAAAAGCACGAAATAAACGAATCGTTAAAAGATATAACCAAGCCTTTAACATTATTATTTTATATGTATGGGATTTGGCTGTGCTTTGTAATAGCGTTTTATCCTGCAGCTGTAATGCCTATAATTTTAACGATCTTATCAATCATAAATACAATAATAATTGCTTGGTTAATTCTAAACATAATTAATTCTTATGGTTTAATTTTAATGTCAAAATTAGCCTTAAAAAGTGGTAAAAAAGAAATAATCAACCTAATTTTAAAAATCATAGATTTTATTATCATAATAATTACAATCTTAATAATACTAGCAAAATTAGGTTTTGATATTTCGGCAATCATTGCTTCGCTTGGAATTGGTGGTTTGGCTGTTGCTCTTGCTGCTAAAGATATAATTGCGAACTTTTTTGCATCGGTTTTAATGCTTTTTGATAATTCTTTTTCTCAAAGCGATTGGGTAGAAGTGAATGGAATAGAAGGAACTATCGTTGAAACTGGTCTTAGAAAAACCACAATAAGAACTTTTGATAACTGCTTAGTATTCATACCAAACTCAACTATATTAAACGGAAATATCAAAAACTATTCTAAGAGAAAATATGGAAGAAGAGTAAAATTAAGCGTAGGCCTAACATACGATTCAACAACCGAACAAATACAAAATTTTATAAATGATTTAAAAGAACTTTTAAATAATAATGAAATAATCGCTAATGAAAACGATGAAATCTTTCAGCACAAAAACAAAAACTTCTACAAGCAAAACCTAATTTCTGTAAATGATTTAGAAGGATTTAAATCATCTATTTATGTTTGGCTTGATGATTTTGCTGCAAGTAGTATTAATGTAGAGCTTTATTTTTATATTAAAAGCATTAGTGCAAAACAATACTACGATGAAAAAAGCAAAATATTAATGGAAGTAATGAAAATAGTTGAAAAAAATGGCTTAAGCTTTGCCTTCCCATCAACAAGTCTTTATGTAGAAAAATTACCTAAAGATTAATTTATAATTCCTAATTCAAATTCTTTAAGTTTTTTGGATTAGGAAAGCTAATTCGCTTTAAATATTAAAACGATTAAAAATAAGTTTTGGATAAATATAAAAATTCTAATTCCTAATTCAAATTCCAAGGAATTTGAATTAGGATATAAGCTTAATGTCCTAAAAGACCCCAGTATGGAAGTCCTACAGCAAGACATAATACATAAGATACCATAGCAACTACAAATCCTGTTATCCACCATTCTTTAACAGTGTTATAGCCAGCACCAAAAATAACTGAAGCAGCAGGGCCACCAAAGTGAGTTAATGCTCCACCATAAGAGTTTGTAGTAATTAATAAAAACGCTAATAAATAAGGATCAACTCCAGCACTCTTACCTATTAAAAACAACACAGGTAAAAGCGTTGTGATAAACACAGTTGCAGAAGCATATAAATATCTTACGATTATACTAATAAATCCTATTAATATTAGCACAAGTAAAGGGCTTAGGTTTAAGTTCATATTAGATTCAATAAATGTTCCAAGCCATTTAAAAAACCCTAGTTTATTCATCATACTTGATAGCGACATAATACCACCGAACCAAAATAGCGTTCCGATACATTCTTTTGAACCTGCGATATCTTCAAACTTTAAAACACCTAATAAAACAGATAAGCTCATCGCACCAACAGCAACAGCAGTTGCATCTATATCTATTTTATAGTTAAATAAAGAGCTTGCAAGCGATGGAACAGACCAACCAAGTAAAGCAAGAATAAAGATTAAAACAAGCATTTTTTCACTTCTTTTCATCTCTCCTAACTCTTCTAAACCTTGTTTAGCAATAGCAACATTATCTATTGTCTTAATATCAGGGCGAACAAAAATATAAACAATAAAAGGAATTACTAATAAACACACAATACCAGGAACTATCATAGCAACAGCCCAATTTCCCCAATTTAGGCTAGTTCCTAAAATATCGTTTGAATAACCTATAACAAGCATATTTCCAGCCATTGCAGTAGCGAAAATAAACGAAGTCATCTTAGTGCTCATATAAGCATTACAAGCTAAGAATGCACCTACTCTATTTTCTGTTTCTACCTTATCTTTTGATAAAGATTGTGCAATTGAATTTACGATAGGAAACACTATACCACCAGCTCTTGCAGTATTTGAAGGAGTTGCTGGAGATACTATTAAATCTAAAAACGCCGTAACATAACCAAGTCTTAAAGTAGTTTTACCAAGCTTACCTATTAAAAAATAAGCCCATCTTTTACCAAGACCTGTCTTAGTAAAGGCAATGCTTAAAGCAAAAGCAGAAACAATAATCCAAGTAGTAGCACTAGCATAACCGCTTAAAGCTTGTTTAGTAGCTTCTTTAGCTGAGCCTAAATATTTACCCATAAAAAGTGCAGTTCCTGCAACAGCAGTAATTAGCACCATTGAATTAGGAATAGGCTTAAATACAAGACCTAAAACAGCAGCAAGATATATTCCAAACATTACCCATGCAGCTTCGCTAAGACCATTTGGGCAAGGAAGCACAAAAGCAAATAAAAATGGAATAATGATTAATGCAATAATAGAAATTGCTCGTTTCATTAATTCTCCTTAAATGAAATTAAAAAATAATTATTACTTTAGCGAAATTATCTATAAAATATATTTAAAATCATTTTTTTGAGCTTTAATTGTGTAGTAAGGTAACATAATTTATAATTTTTTTATAAAAAACTTATAAATTAATTGGATATTTTATGTCTTTTTATAAGATTTTAAATTTAATTAGGATAAAAGATGAAAAAAGTATTAATATTTTTATTAAGTTTGAATTTATTTTCATATACGCTAGATTTTCCCGGAGATACTCCACCACTTGATGCGAATCCAAACTGGACTGACCCTACAAAACCAATTGATTTATATAATACAAATGAAATTAATATAAGTCAAAAATTAAACGAATTAGATGAAAAAAAACTAAGAAAGCTCAAAAAAGCTCTTGATATATTATTTGAAGAAGAAGAGCAAGAAATAAAAGAAGTAAAAGAAATTATTCAACCTATTAAAAAGCAAGATCCAAGCGAATATATACAAATTACAATAAATGGCGAAAAACCTACAAAAAAGCCAAAAAATACATATAAAAACAACGATATTTTAATAAATATAAAATGATAATTCCTATTTCAAATTCCTTTAAAAATTTGTAGAATTTGAATTCGGAATTAGCTTTATTTTATTTGACTTGGGCGTGGTAGATTTAGTTCTATTTCTTTTGTAATATTTGGCTTTATTATTAGAGCATAACCACCCAAACCATCTTTATCCCATACGCTATAAAATTCTTTTTTAGAGCTTAGATATTCGCCAAAGCTTGGATCATATACTTTTACAAAATCTCCTTTAATATTATTTACCACTACAAAATGTGGGAATCTAGGATCGTTTTCAATCTTTACTATAAAAGGCGTAAATATTTGCTCAAATATAATGCGATTTAGTTTATAAGCTTTTGCATAAAAGCCAAGCTTGTTTAAGGCATTGTTTAATTCATTAAAACTTAGCATATTAGTATTTTTATCTAAAACTTCTAAAATATCTTTTTCGCTAAAACGCTTGATATTTGTTAGATTTAGCAAGGTCGCTATGCTACTTGCCCCACAAGATTCTTCATAGCTTTGTCTTACTACTGATTCGTTTTTAAATTCTTTATAAGACTTTACTGCAAACTCAGCATAAAGATTAGTAAGCAGTATAAAAAATATTAAAATTTTTGCCATAGACTAATGCCAAATACACTATCAGGAGCAGCTGAGCCACCACCTAAACTAGCATTAAAGCTTATGCTTGTATCATCATTTATACTATAAGTTGAACCTACGCTATATGTTGGGATACTTCTTAGATTTGTATATTTTACGCCGTTTATCTTCTGGGCTGCTTGAAAACTCTGTGAAGCCTCTAAATCAAGCGTGATTTTAGGGCTTAATACTATGCTAAGATTTGCACCAAAATTATAAGAATTTCCATAATTTATCGCTAGTTTATCAAAAGTCCTAGTATCATTATATGTAAAACCCATATAAATACCCCAAATAGCAGGGTCGCTATAACCTCTTAGATTTAGCTTAGCTGAGTGTGATTTAAAATGAAAGCTTTTATTTGTATCAAGTGCTTTTTCTCTTTGAATTACCCCTGCTTGATAAGAAAAACTAAGTATTTTATCACTAAAGCTATCAAATCTATAATTAAACCCAAGCCACAAGCTCTCAAATGAATAATGAGTTTCACTTTTTGGCTCACCAGTAAAGAAATTACTATATTCATTTCTAGTAGCATTAGCACCAAGAGAAGCTATAAAATCAAGCTTGTTATTAAATGAATATATCAAAGTTTCATTCAAACTTAGCCTTTTATTATCAGTCCAAATCACAGGATCGCCTCCTATTATTAGACTTGGATAGCTTGTGTAGATATTGGCATTTCCGCTAGTGATTAAACTAAGACTTGTAATGCTTCTAAGTCCGATTTGTCTTTTAAAAAGACTATCAATAGTAATAGCATCAGAGCCAAATAAAAAGCTTAAAGTAAATGCTATAAAAAATAACTTTTTCAAACTCTTCCTTTCAATTAAAATATAAAATTTCAAACCCTTTTATCATAAAGATTTTCGCCGTCTTTATAAGCTAAAAATAAAGCTAATAAATCTCTTTCATCTTTGATATTACGAATATCAAGTTTGCTTAAAATCTCTTGCATACTCTCGCGCACATCATTGCCTTTTACTTCTATGGCTTCGAATGGTTTTTCTTTAGTTTGTTCTTCTTTTTCTTCTTGCTTAATTTCTTCTTTTGTATTTATTGCATTATTTCTTAAATTTTCTTTTTCTTTAACTCTAGCTTGTAATTCTTCTTTACTTGGCATTTTCTTGCTATCTACATAACCTAAAGGAAAATCTTTAGGCAAACCTAAAGATGGCATATTTAACGAATTTAGCACTCTATCAAGCTCTTTTTTATCAATTTCTACCCAATTTTTCATAGATTCTTTGCTTATTTCTTCTACTAAATCAGGGTCTAATGCTCCAAATGTGCCAAAAGTCGCTATATCGCCTATGCTTAAGTTTTTATCATTTAAAGGATTGTAAGTTGGATCATTTTCTAGCTTTTGCTGGGCTAGTTTTAGATATTCTAAACTAGCCCCATCATTTGCTTTATTTTGTGAGTTTTTATTATTAAGCGCATTTGCATAAGTATTTGAAAAATTATTTACTCCATTAACTATCATAACAAATCCTTATCTTGCCATTCTTAGCAAATCTGTTCCTACTGCTTGTTTTATTTCTCTTAATACTTGATTATATTCTAATTGAAAACTATTCGTAACTTCATTGTCAAACCAATACTCTGGCATATATAAATACTCGTTTTTTACAGCATATACATGAGTAGTTGGTGCCATAACTCCATTACCCACATTTGTATTTTTTATACCGTATAATAAAACATGATCCTTAGCAGTTCTGCCACCTAATGCACTAATATAATCTACATATCTACCTTGATTTCTATCAATATGCTCTCTAGTAGTAGGATTTGCATAACATTGAAGTTGTCCTAAAGGACATAATCCATGAGATGATAAGTTTGATGTATCAACTCCTAACTCGGTTATTGGATGAGGGATAGCCAATACAAATGCCATGCCATTATACTGCAATACACTTGATAGTATATACCCACCACGAACTTCGCTCATTTGCTCTGGGTTTAATACCTTAACACCTAATGAGCTATCACTTATAGCACCTTTGCTAATATCTGCTAATAAATCATTAGCATTAGCACTTAAGCCTAAAATAGCAACTAAAGATAAAACTTTTAATGTTTTTTTAAACATTTTTTCTCCTTTGTTTTGAAATACAATCTCATAATACCTTAAGAAATTTTAAATAAAACTTAATATTAAAAATTAAATAAATATTTGTTACTTTTAGTAATATTTTCTTAATTCCTATTTAAAATTTATAAGAATTTGAAATAGGAATTTAAACTTTCATATCAAATAACTTCATATCTTTTTGACTATATTTTAAAGCCGCTTGCAAAAACTCTTCAAAAGTTTCATAACTATCTATATCTTTAGGAGCTTTTAGGTTTTTACCACTTATCATTTCATAAGCTAGTTTTTCATACCAATTTAGTATTTTTTTATATTCTTTTGCTAATTCTTCACTTCTTGCTCTTTTAAAATCTTGTGATAATCTATTTGCTTCATCTGCTAGCCATTTTGGCATTTTTGAAATATCGCTTTGTGTTATTAAACCTTTTGCTACCATAGAATTAAGTGGTTTTGCGACATTTTGTGCGAATTCTTTATAATCTACAAATCTATCCCCACCACTCATCTTGCCCCAATAAGTTCTCTCACCCTCTACTAAAAAATGATTATTTCTTAATACGGCTATTAATATTCCACCACGACTTACATCTCCTTGATTATTTTTGTAATTATCGCCTTTAGCGTCCCATAAAATAGAATAACCTTGAGAAAAACTATCGCTATGCACAGGAAACATATCCATTTTTCCATTACCATCATAATGAAATAATGTATCAGCGCCTTTTATTCTTTGAAAATCTCTTGCATGAATATTCTTATCATTATAATCTTCAAAATCATATCTAGTTTGTAAAATCTTGCCTACACTAAAGGTGCTATTATCTATCTCAAACCCACATGGCAAATTTTTAATATCTTCTTTGCTAAAAAATTCTTTAGAGTTTAAAAAATCTTCACTTACAACTTGGCTTAAGACTTTATAAGCATTTCCAACGCTTTTTGCTATATCAATTTCCATAAATCTTTTACCTATTATATGAGCTTTATTGTTTTGTTCTACTAGAGATTTTAAACTATCGCTGTGGATTTTATAATTATCTGGAATTCCTGCGGCTTTGTTAAAATCACTTGTAAAAAAGCCATCTTTATCAACTCCGTATCCTAAAACTTCACCCACCTTTTTATCATCTGCTTTATTATCTACTTTTTTAATCTCGTTATTAGTTTCTTTTTTATAAATTTGCTTTGTTTGATATGTTGAATAAGAATTTATTTTCATAATTATTCCTTTAGGTAGGGTTCTACTAGAACCCTAATGCAAAATTACCATGCTCTTTTACAGCTTGCATATAAATATCATTTCTAATAGCTTTGTTAAGTGTTAAATTTCTAAGCCAAGAATTACCCGTCATAGCTCTAGTTTTACCAGTATAGTAATTTACAGCTTTCGGATCATAACTATAACTATATTGACTTCCTATAAATTGAGGAATTTTTGTTTGTGTAAAAGAAATTGCCAACAATTCTCCACTCATTAATCCAACTATTGCTTCATTAAATTCATTTTTTTGCATATATGATGCATTATCAGTTTTTTGAAAATCATAACCATACATATATACTGCTCTTTTATCTAATTCATTATCACCAAACAATACCACATGATTTGTTTGCAATAAATTTGCACTATAAAATGTAGTATTGAAATAGCTTACAATATACCCGCCACGAACTTCGCTCATTTGCTCTGGGTTTAATACCTTAACACCTAATGAACTATCACTTATAGCACCTTTGCTAATATCTGCTAATAAATCATTAGCATTAGCACTTAAGCCTAAAATAGCAACTAAAGATAAAACTTTTAATGTTTTTTTAAACATTTTTTCTCCTTTGAATTGAGATAAAATCTCATAATATCTTAAGAAATTTTAAATAAAACTTAATATTAAAAATTAAATAAATATTTGTTACTTTTAGTAATATTTTCTTAATTTCTATTTAAAATTTATAAGAATTTGAAATAGGAATTTCAAACCCTTTTATCATAAAGATTTTCGCCGTCTTTATAGGCTAAAAATAAAGCCAATAAATCTCTTTCGTCTTTAATATTACGAATATCAAGTTTGCTTAAAATATCTTGCATACTCTCACGCACATCATTACCTTTTACTTCTATGGGTTTGAATGGTTTTTCTTTAGTTTGTTCTTCTTTTTCTTCTTGCTTAATTTCTTCTTTAGATTGTGATATTTGCAAATCTTCATCTGTATTAGAAAAAATACTTTTCATTAATTTATTTTTTTCTTCATTACTTAGGCTATCTGAAGTTAATTTATCTAAATTTTTGAAAAGTTTATTTAGAGTTTTTACTAATTCTTCTGTATCAATTTTTGGAGTATTTTCCCATTCTATTTTTCTTTGTTCTACAATATCAGGGTCTAATGCCCCAAATAAAGCTAGATTAAGTATTTCGCTTTTACCTAAGTTTCTATCATTAAAAGGATTGTAAGTCGGATCATTTTCTAACTTTTCTTGAGCTATTTTAAGATACTCTAAAGTAGCTGTGCCATCTTCATAGTAAGGTTTATCGTTTGTATTTTCGCTTGTAGTTTTGTGTTTGTTAATTGCTGTAATATAAGAATTTGATGATATTTTCATTTTAAACCCCCGTTTTTCATATATCGGCAAGATTTAAAAAAAATTAATAGTTTAAAACAATAAGACTTAATTAAAGCCTTATTGTTGATTTTCTTTATTTACCTTTATAAAAAATGTAGCTATGCAAATTAGCACAGCAACTAAAGAAAACGCTTCTTCTAATATTTGCATTTGATATCCTTTCGTAGCAAGTAAATATCAAAAGCAAAAAGTATTCCTTAATCTTGGATTTTGTAATCATTCGGATGATCTAATGCGTAGCGGAATTTTTCCATATCAATTTGTTTATTCCAAATAGCCACTATTAGACAAGCTACTGAGTTTCCGCAAAGATTTCCACAGGCTCTCATTTCACTCATAAACTTATCAACTCCAAGTAAAACGGTGATTGTAGCCACAGGAATTAAATTATCTCCTAAAGAGCTAAGAGTTCCAGCAAGAACGATAAAGCCACTTCCAGTAACCCCAACAGCACCCTTACTTGTAACCATTAAAATAAGTAATATTGTGATTTCTTGCCAAAGTGTAATATCTATATTAAACGCTTGTGCTAAGAAAATTACAGCCATTGCTAAATAAATATTAGTGCAATCTAGGTTGAAGCTATATCCAGTAGGTAAAACTAAACCTACACAGCTTTTATCAATCCCTGCCTTTTCTAATTTTTTCATAAGTGGTAATAATGCACTCTCACTTGAGCTAGTTGTAAATACTATTAAAAGCTCTTTTGCAATAAATCTAATGAACTTAAATATATTTATTTTCGCAAAATAGCAAATCACTCCTAAAACTCCGAATATAAAAACACAACAAGCTGTAAGCATTACGAACAATAAATATCCCATATTTACAAGTGAGCTTAAACCAAATTTTGAAATTAGATAAGCCATAGCACCAAATGTTGCAAATGGGCTAAAATACATAACTAATGTTAAGATTTTGAATACAAATGCTTGAAATACTTCTAAAGCTTTTTTGATATATTCTCTATCTTGCTCTTTTAGAGTGATTACAATAAATGCAGTAAATAAAGCGATAAATAATACTTGCAAGGTCTTGCCATCTGTAAATGGGCTTACTATGTCTTGCGGAATAGCTCCTTTTATAACACCCCAAAAACCTGCTTGCTCTCCTTGAGAAGCTTTAATATACTTATCAACACTACTTGCATCAAGCGCATTTACATCAAGATTCATTCCAACACCAGGTTGCATAACTTTAGCCATAAAAATACCTACTATTAGAGCTAAAGTACTTACTACTTCAAAATAAATTACAGCTTTAACACCAATACCGCCGATTTTTTTAATATCTCCAAGTCCTACAATTCCTAAAATAATCATAACAAATATAATAGGTCCTATTAACAGCTTTAAGGCTTTAATAAACATATCAATAAAAACTTTTGACCATATTGCTAAATTTTCAATACCTAAGCTTTCTATTTTAATAGGAGGCATAGCACCTACAACAATTCCAAGGATTAATCCAACGATAACCCAAAAAATAAGACTTTTTAAATATTTTCTCATTTATGTCCCTTTTTTTAATAATATTCGTTCATAATATCCAAAAAAATATTTTTTTATGATTTTTTGATTTAAAAAAATAATAATAATGTTACAAATTTACACAAAGGAAAGAGATGAATACAAACATTAGCGCAAAAGAAATTGACCTAAATAAGCATTTAATAGTAGATATTAGAACTATTGAAGAAATAAATGAATTAAGCATTAAAAATACTCATTTGTATCCGATAGATTTTAATACAGCCAAAGAAGATGAAGTAAAGAGCTATTTTGAAAAATTATACAAAGAAAGTGATAAAGCTTTGGTGATTATGTGTAGAAGTGGTGCTAGAAGTAGTATGTTGTGCGAATTCTTAAACCAAGAAGAAAAAATAGCTTATAATTTAATGGGTGGAATAATAGCAATGTGTCAAAATTACCCAGAAATGATAAAAAATTAATTATTTATTACTTAATGTAACAAAATTAGAATTTGAATTCGGAAATTCAAATTCTAATTTTAAATAAAATTTTAATATATTATAAGCTTCAATTTGCAATAATTCTAAAAATAAAATTATATAAATCTTAAGTATTAAAAATTATTTAAATATATTAATTAAATAAAAATTATAATATTTTAACCTTTATTTTTTATTTTTCTGTAATATTAATGTAATAATTAATTGTTTTTAAGGGGTTAAAAATGAGAGATTACAAAAGGGCTGTTGAAATATTAAAAGAAATAGAAATTTTAATAAGTAATGAAAGCATCTTTAAGCAAAGTGAAGAAGATAGATTTAACGATGAAATTTTTATTAATAATGTAGCAAAAGATTTTCCGGAAGTTCCATTTGATGAGCTTAAATATGAAATTATAAATCTAGTATCTAATACAACACAAGAGCAATTTATAATATATAAAGATAAAAAATATTTATTATTTATTCCTAGTCTTAAAGTAATGACTTATATTTTTAACTGTATAAACCAAGAAACAATTCAATCAAAAACAAATACTGAAATAGAAGAAGACGAGAATGCAAACTTCATTAGCATGTGTATTGATATTGCCAAAAAATGTGTTAGTGAGATTAAATATAGAAATGATAAATTAAGAAGTTTATTAGGAGAATTATCTCAAATATAGGAGAAATAAATCTCCTATTTTTTCTGTTTATATGCTTTTTCGTAGGTATCTTTTATTAATTTGTAACCAGTCGGATCATCTACGTGCTGCAATCTATCTGAATTTACATTAAATTTTTTACCTTGTATTACCAAACTACCTTTTAATTCCGCTCCAATTTTATCTGCGTTTAGTTGGAAGATATAATCACTTGATTGCTTACTTTCTACTTGTAATGAATAATCGTTTGATGCTGATTTTATATTATTTATATCGTATTTTTGAGTATCATATACGCCTAAAACCGTGCCATTACTTCTTTGTATATAAGTAGCATCTCCGAAATTCTTATCAAAAGTAATTCTAAATATATCGCCAAGACCAGCATTATAAACAATATAGCTATCAACTGATTGTTTTACAGGGTTTAATTTGATTGAACTACCCTGACCTGAATAATAAAAGTTTTTATCATCATCTGCGGCAAAATATTTTTCTTTATATTTATTAACATGTTTATCAAATTGAGTTTTATTTAACTCATGAACGCTTTTTGAATCGCTTGAAGAAGCAAGTATGGTTTCTTTAATTAAATTAGAAAAAGAAAAATCAGCATACTTTTTATCAGCTTCTAATTTTAATGTAGCATTTCCACTACTACCACTAGCATTAGCATTTATGTTCAAAGGACCTGAACCATCAATAGGAGAAATTGTTTTATTATTTATAGCAAATTCTTTACTCATATAATATTCTCCAGAAGCGTTTGATTCTGTATAGTATATTTTATTTGCATATTTTAAGTCTGCATATAGTTTTTTACTACTGTAATTGTTTGCAAAATAATAAGTAATAGAAGGATTTATTAAACTTAAGCGAATTGATTCCAAACTATTGTGGTAATAAAAATCCTTATTTACATCAACTGAACTAAAGAAATCTTTATTTTTTTCAGAAAGATACTTTTCAAATTCAACCCAATTTTTACTCAAATCAATAAAATTATTTCCTGTATCTTTTAACATTTCAAATCTATCGCCTAATATGTGTGCCTTTAATTCTTCTTTGTTTGCGCTGTAATAAAACGAACTATGTTCAGAATTTAAAACATAATTGCTATTTCCATCAAGTTTAGAAGTCGTAGGAACTAATATAGTATGTTGAGTATTCTTAATAGCGTTTGCATTATCTGTTGTTTTTGAAATATTCACATACTGGTTTCCGTAAATATTTATCTTTTTAAAATCAGTTGTATTAGAACCATTTGTTGTTTGAGAATAAATATTTAAATTGCCTTTTTTAACATTTAATTCCGCAGCATCTTTTTTTATGCTTCCATCGTTTAAATTCGCATTAGATGAATAATAAAAATTTTTAGTATCTGCATGTGTGAAATATTTATCATTTATAGGTTTGCTAGGATTTATAGGAATTATAGGTTTGGTATTTCCATTTTCTTCTTTATTTTCATTATCTAATTTATTATCTAAATAATTTTCTAAATTATCTGCAATTATTTCTTCTTTTATAGTTTGTTCTTCTAATTTAATTGCATTATTAGAATTTGAATTCGGATTTTGAGCTTTAATGTCTGAGCTAAGAGTAATACTACTTACTTTGTTTTGGCTTTGTTTTTCTTCTTTTTTCTCTTGAATTACTTCTTGTTTTTCTTGAATAATATTAGCTTTTGTTAAAGAAAAATCATTTGCTTTTAAATTTTCTATTTTAATTACTTTTGTATCTTTAAAGCTTATTTGTTTTCCTGAATTAATTAGTGAAGTTTTATTTCCTAACTTAACATCAATTGCACCTTGTAAGCAAGCTAATTTATTTACATTAAATCCAACTTCTCCAACAAATACTGTTCCTCTAATACCAATAGTTGCTGTTTGTGCTTTTAAAGAGAAATTTTTTCTTGCAAGTTTTGAGATTTCTCCTGTAATTACTTTAAAGCTTCCTTCATCTACCACTAAATTAACTTTAGAATTTTTTCCATCTAATAAATACTGCTTTATTTCTAAGCTTGTATTTTTTCCTAAAGTTGTTACCGTGTTATCATTGAATATTATTTGTAATCTTGCGTTATTACCTGTTTTTATAATATCGCTTTCTTCTAATTCTTGATTTAATACAGCTTGTATTTCAGAACCATTTGAAATAACTACTGCATCTCCTCTAATTGCTGAGATTTTACCTATACTTGCATAGCTTAGTGTTATTACACTTAATAACAAAATGAGTTTTTTCATCTTACTTCCTTATTTAGTTTTTAAGTCTTTTATTAATTTGTTAATTTTGTCTTTTTCAATAGATTTCTTTAAATCATCAATTTTTACATTAATATTATCGCCATCTATATTGCTATTAATTTTTAATACCGCCTCATTTGGACTTGCTTTTAAAACTATTGAAGTTTTATCTGCGTCTTGGCTTACAATATCTACTTTATATTCGCTATCTTCAACCTTTAAACGAGGTGTTGTATTAGGACTAAACTTAGTTATATTATTATTTTTATTATAAATTCCTAATAAATTATTCTTATCTAATTCAAAAAATATACTTCTTACATTATCTAATTTATTATAAGAAGCAAAATATGAATCGCTAGGTTTTAATTTAACATAATTTTCATTTTTTGAATAATAAAATTCTTTTGTAGGATTTACATAAAATTTTTCAAAAAATGTATTTTTATCTTTTTCCCAGCTTGATAATTTTGCATTAAATTCATCAACATTTGAAATATTAAGGCTATCTTGAATATCAGAAACACTCATAATTAAATTATTTTTATTAGCTAAATAACTTATATGTTCTTTATTAATAATTGCATCTAACTTGTAAGCATCTTTATTATCTTGAATATACGCAGGACCTACATATAATAGTTTAAATGCTTCGTATTCTAAGTCTTTCGCATCAAAATCTTTTCTTTGTAAAAAATCTTTATGAATTACAACTTGTTTTAATCCATACTCATCTCTTCCATCTTTCATATTACTTTTCTTTGAATAATAAGTTAAGGTGTGGTTTTTAAAATCTAATTTTGCTAAAGAATCATTACCTACATAATAATTTGAAAATTCTTGATTGTTTTTATTAACATTATCTTTAAAGCTACCCCAATCATCTTTTAAAGTTGTAAAGTATTCTAAATCTGATTTTGCTAAATCATAATTAAATCCTAACAATTGCGCTTTTAATTCATCTTTGTTAGCTTCAAAACTAGCGTAGTTAGAATTATAAACTAGATTATTTTTACCTTCTGGATTGCTTATAGAGAAGTTGTTTAAATTATAAGTTGCTTCATCAATAGTTGCAGGTCTTATACTATTATTGTTGTATCTTTGAGTGCTTATCGTATTTGATTTACCATCTAAATTATAAACATCAAATACTTTCACAGATTTATCTGAATTTAATTCTCTATTATAAAGACTTAAGCTTATATTGTTTAAATTAAGTTCGGCTGCTGTTTTTGTATTATTTTTGTTATCTCCATAATAATATATGCCTTTATCATTATTATCAAAGTATTTATTAAAAGCAGGGGTTAATTCAGTCCAAGAAGTTTTATCACTTGGCTTAGCAGGTGTTAATTCTATCCAAGGTGTTTCATCGTTTGTACTTTCTGTTTTGGCTGAAGTATCAATAGGTTTAGCAGGAGTTAATTCTATCCAAGGTATAGATGTTTTTTGACTTATAAGGTCTTGCACTTCTTGATTAACTTCATTTGCAATATTTATCTGCTCTTCTGTTTTTAAAGTGTTTTTAGAATTTGAATTCGGATTTTGAGCTTTAATGTCTGAGCTAAGAGTAATACTACTTACTTTGTTTTGGCTTTGTTTTTCTTCTTTTTTCTCTTGAATTACTTCTTGTTTTTCTTGAATAATATTAGCTTTTGTTAAAGAAAAATCATTTGCTTTTAAATTTTCTATTTTAATTACTTTTGTATCTTTAAAGCTTATTTGTTTTCCTGAATTAATTAGTGAAGTTTTATTTCCTAACTTAACATCAATTGCACCTTGTAAGCAAGCTAATTTATTTACATTAAATCCAACTTCTCCAACAAATACTGTTCCTCTAATACCAATAGTTGCTGTTTGTGCTTTTAAAGAGAAATTTTTTCTTGCAAGTTTTGAGATTTCTCCTGTAATTACTTTAAAGCTTCCTTCATCTACCACTAAATTAACTTTAGAATTTTTTCCATCTAATAAATACTGCTTTATTTCTAAGCTTGTATTTTTTCCTAAAGTTGTTACCGTGTTATCATTGAATATTATTTGTAATCTTGCGTTATTACCTGTTTTTATAATATCGCTTTCTTCTAATTCTTGATTTAATACAGCTTGTATTTCAGAACCATTTGAAATAACTACTGCATCTCCTCTAATTGCTGAGATTTTACCTATACTTGCATAGCTTAGTGTTATTACACTTAATAACAAAATGAGTTTTTTCATAAACATTCCTTTCAAAAAATATTAACAAATTATAACATAGTTTTGAAAGGAATAAGCTTAAAATTTATATTTATACATTAAATTAAGAAAATAATTATCGTAAGAATTATATTCAAGTGTAGATTTTACTTTATCATATCCTAAATCTGCTGAGAAAATATTGTGATGATCCATATTGTATTCAGCACCAAAATTAACTCTTATAGATTTATCATTTCTTTGATTAGTAAAAATTGTTTCTTTATATTTACTAGCAGAATAACCTAAACTTGCCTTTAACATAACTTGTTTATTTAGCATATAAATAATACCTGAAGTAATAGAATATTCTTTATAATTATTTGTACTTTCTTTTACTCTACTAGTTTGCTCAATATCATAAGCCATTTTTAAATAAACCATACTTCTTTGAGATATTAATCTACTCATTGCATAAATACTATGATGGTTCGAATCGTTTTCTTTATGTTCTTCATTTAAATAATTATTATGATTAATAGTATAACCAAGTCCTAAAGATATTCCATTTTCCATATAATAATCGCCAGAAACATCGGCTGTAAAAGTATTTAAATATCTTTTATGCTTTAAAACTATGTAATCATAAGATAATAAAATATTTAGTTTAAATTGTCTTGAAATGTCAAATCCATTATTAATAGATGCAGTAAATACGCTTAAATTTTGAAAATCTTCTTCAATAGGTTTTATATAATATTTATTATAAAAATTAGCATTTATATCATAGT
Organism: Campylobacter sp. RM5004; assembly: GCF_022369455.1. Taxonomy (NCBI): domain Bacteria; kingdom Pseudomonadati; phylum Campylobacterota; class Epsilonproteobacteria; order Campylobacterales; family Campylobacteraceae; genus Campylobacter; species Campylobacter sp. RM5004. The sequence goes on from NZ_CP059599.1 coordinate 1,690,614, forward strand.
CATAAACATCATTTACTTGCTTTTTATAACCTGCATTTAGATTAGCTAATACACTGCTAGCAGGTTCATGCTTTGCACCACTTATAGGAAATTTAATCCCTAGTTGTGGTATAGGCAAATAGCTATCTTTTAGATTTTGTTTTTTTGGATTACTATCATATCCATATCCTACGCTTACACTTGCGTATGGTGTGTTTATTTGAGCTTTTGATTTTTCTTGTTTTTTAATACCTTTTAGCATATTAGAAACAAGAATTTTTTCTTCTTTTCTTAATCTTTCATCATCTTTTAAGCTCTCAAGCTCAAGTTTTAATAATTCATAATTTCCACTTTTTTGATAAATAATTGCACTTTGTAATCTTGCATCAACATTATTTTCATCAAGAACTAATACCCTATCAAAAGCAGCAAGTGCTTCATCATACATACCTAATTTAAAGGCACTTTTACCCATCATTAAATTAAGGTCTATATCAGCACAAGAGTTTTTACAAATATCTGATGAAATTTCATAAGCTCTTTTGTAATTATTATTTTGATAGTTACTTTGCAAGTCTGTGTAAGCATTATTAGCAAATAGACTAAGCGGTAATAAAATTGCCAATTTTTTCATAAATATTATGCCTTTTTTAAAAAACAAGTTTTTAAAACTATAACCCCATGCTTATCTACTTTAGCTTCTATTTCGTCATCGTTTGAAGTAAGTTTAATATTTTTAACACTAGTCCCTCTTTTGATTGTTAAAGAACTACCTTTTACTTTCAAATCCTTTATAACGCTAACATTATCTCCTGCTTGTAATTCGTTTCCGTTTGCGTCTCTTGGCATATTGTTTCCTTTATATTGTAGTGGTGCCCAAGGTCGGACTCGAACCGACACAGGATTGCTCCTACTAGATTTTGAGTCTAGCGCGTCTACCAGTTTCACCACTTGGGCTAAAAATGAGTATCATAATAAAATATGCTTATATTAAAATAAAATTACTATTATTTTAATATTTTTTATATTAAAAATATTGTAGAATTTGAATTAGGATTTTAAGCCTAGCAAAAAGCTAGACTTAATTATTATTTCTTTAAAAATTCACCTAATAAATGTCTAAAAATCATAAATAAATCAAGGCTTGATTTTTCAGCATTTTTGTAAAGCTCAATAATTTCTTTACTATTGCTTGCAAGTTGTCCATGTGAAATTTGCTCAAGTGCTTGATTAATACTTTCATGAACTTCTTTATGTGGTGTTTCAATCTTAGAATATAAAGGAATGTGTCCAAACATTTCTTTACCTTCATTTTGATACCACTTACCTAAACGACAACTAAAATGATCGCTTAATTTAGTTGGATTTTCGCCTAGTGCATTTGCATATCCATTTGCTTTAAATAAGATATGGTCAAGCTTTACTAATGATGTAAATACTTCATATTTAATTGCACTACCATTAAATTTAATATCTTGTGAAATATGAACTAATTTATCAAATTGCTCTGAAAATGTTCCTATATGTGCATTAGAATCTTGTGAAATTTGTTCTACTTGTTCGCTCTGAGTAAACATTTCATTAGCATTTTGCTTTAATAAATTAATATTCATTTCTACTTCAGCTGTTGCTTTTTGTGTTTTTTCAGCTAATTTTCTAACTTCATCAGCAACCACAGCAAATCCTCTACCATGCTCACCCGCACGAGCTGCCTCAATAGCTGCATTTAAAGCTAATAAATTTGTTTGATCTGATACATCTTTAATTAAATTAATAACATTTGTTATTTCATCAACACTTCTATGAAGGTTTTGTGCTGTATCACGAGATTTACTTGATGATTCCGTAATTTGCTCAAGGGAAGTAATGATATTTTCTGAAACTTTTTTAAGATTTATTATCATATCAACACAATCTGTTGAAAGAGTTTCAATTTCTTTAGCTCTTGATAAATCACCTTCAATATCTTTTTGAACGAAAGATACGCTTTCTTTCATGCCTTTTACCATTATGTCAAATAAAGAAAATTTAACCTTTTCTTCTTCTTCATAAGTTTGTTTCGCAGTAATTTCAGCTTTTAAGCTCGCAATTTCTGCTTCTAGTCTTTCCCTTTCTGCAAGAGCTTTTTTAAGTTTATCTTGCAGTTCTAATTCGTGGGAATTATCTTTGTTAAAAAACATTAATACCCCTTTCTAAATTATGCTTTATTTTTGATTGAATTTAAGTAATTATTTAAATCATCTTTTAATTTTAATTTTTCCTTTTTCATTCTAGCAATTTCTAAATCATCTAAATGAACTCTGCCTTCTTCTGCATCTTTGATTTTGTGATCTAAATCATTATGTGCTTCAAATAATCTGTCAAAATGTGCATCTTTACCTTTTAAAGATGTAATTAATTCTCTATGTTCATGTAACATGATTGCTCCTTAGTGATAATTTTCACGCAATTTTAACTAAAATAAATTACAAATTGATAACACTTATAGTTTATTTTAAATTATCTGGACTTTGCTTATTTTTAATGATTTTTTTTACTTCTTTTATACTTTCAGGAGTTCCTATTAGTAATAATTTTGTCCCCGTTCCAATCATCGCATCACCCTTTGGCATAGGCAAAAAATTATTATTAGCATCTTTAATACCTATTACGCTAACATTTGCAAGCTGTCTAAAAGCAACATCTTTTAATCTTCTAAATCTTACCCAGCTTTCATCAGGAACTTTTACTTCTTCAATATCAATACTTTGATCTCTTGTATATAAATATTGCTCTAATAGATTTTCCATCTCAGGTCTTACACTTACTACACTAAGTCTTTGTGCTGCTAATTTTGTAGCTAAAACAACGGTATTTGCGCCTAGTTTTTTAAGTCTTGCAGCATCGTGCTCGGAATTTGAAATCGTAATTATAGAATAAGGACTAATTCTTTTTATATCTTTTTCATACAATCTTGCGCTTGCAATTATTGCTATATTATCGGCTGAATTTGGGCTAAGCGATATAATTCCTTTTGCGCTTGAAAGATGAGTTTTTAAAAATGCTAAATCACTATGTGGAGGACATTTTACATAAAATGGATACTTATTGTCTTCTGCAATTTTCTCAAAATCAGGTATATCATCAACCACTACAAAAGGTGTGTAAGTTTGTTTAAATTGTTTTGCCAATTCTTGAGTGAATTCATTGTGATAACATATAACATAATGATTTTTAAGCCTTGCGATTTTATAAAGCATTCTTTTTTCCTTAATTAATCTTGTTAATTCGCCCTTTTTTAAAACTTCAATCACAATACCGATTGAAAAGGTAAAAGTAACAAAACCGAGTAATACATAACAAATTGTAAAAAATCTTCCTGCCGGAGTTATTTCAGCTACTTCAGTATAACCTAGAGTTGTAAAAGTCATTCCCGCTTGATAAATACCATCAAGCAAAGAAAAATTGCTAGTAATCATATACCCAATCGCCCCTAATAGCATCATAATAACAACAGCTATTAAAGGAAGGCGAAAAGGTCTTAATTGTTCGTAAAGTTCAGTATTTACATCTACTTCGGGCTTTCCACTTTCAGCCCAACCAAGTAATTTACTTAGCTTTTTAAAAAAGCTCATAAAATTTCTTTAAAATTAGTTAGCTCTTCTTTTTTTAAGTGTGCGTAATGTAGAAGCTGCAACTCTAATTTTTTTAGTTGTGCCATCACCTAAATCTATACGAATTGTGCGTAAGTTAGGTAAAAATCTTCTTTTTGTCTTGTTGTTAGCGTGGCTAACATTATTTCCTACCATAGGACCTTTACCTGTTAATTGACAAAATTTTGACATTGTAAATCCTTTTTTTGTATTCTTTTAAAAATTAAAAGCATTAATGATAGCATCTTAAGCTTAATTTTTTTTTTAAGTTTTAATGATATTCTATAAAAAATATTTTTCAAGGAATAAAAATGTATGTAGCTCCTAGTTTGTTGTCTGCTGATTTTTTGAATTTAGCCGAAGATATAAGAAAAGTTGAAGATGCAGGTGCTGACTTATTACATGTTGATGTAATGGACGGACATTATGTGCCAAATCTAAGCATAGGAACTTGCACGGCAAAAGCCGTAGCTAAAGTTGCTAGAGTGCCTTTAGATATTCATTTAATGGTAAGAGAAGTTGATAAATTTGTTGATTTATTTTTAGAATTTAAACCTAAATTTTTAAGCTTTCATATTGATGCAAGCACTCATCCACTAAGACTTATTGAATATATAAGAAAACAAGGCGTAAATCCTGCAATCGTATTAAATCCACATCAAAATCTTCATGAAATTGAATATATTTTAAGCGAAGTTTCTATGGTTCTTTTAATGAGTGTAAATCCTGGCTTTGGCGGACAAAGTTTTATTCCTAGTGTTCTTAAAAAAATAAAAGATTTAAGAGAAATGATAGATAAAAATAATTATAAGTGCTTTATAGAAGTTGATGGCGGAGTAAATGGGCTAAATATTGCAGATATTGAAGGAGCTGGAGCTGATATTGTTGTTGCAGGTAACTATATTTTTAGCTCAAATGATTATAAGACAGCTATTAATTCTTTAAAAATGGAATTTTGATGGATTATAACGAACTTTATAAAAAGCAAATAATTAATTGCGATAAGATTTTAGAACGATTAATGACAAATAGTTTAAATTATAAAGATTTAAAAAATCAATATGAAAATGCTCTAGGTTTAGAGCTAGACTACGATACACTTTTAATGCTAGGTCTTGATATCACATTAAAACAAAATCAAGAAGTGTTTTTAAACTCAAGAAATAAATTAATTCAAGATGAAACCTTTTGCGTTGTTGATATTGAAAGCACAGGTTCTATTAGTAACGGACAAATCATAGAAATAGGTGCTGTAAAGGTTAAAAATGGCAAAATATTAGATGAGTTTGAAAGCTTTATTTATGCAAGTGAAGTTCCTGAAAATATCACAGAACTTACTGGAATTAATGCTTTAATGCTAAAAGACGCTCCAAAAAGTGCAAAAGTTCTAGCTGATTTTAGATTGTTTTTAGGTAATGCGATTTTTGTAGCTCATAATGTTTCTTTTGATTATGGTTTTATCGCTAAAGAAAGCTTAGAGCATTTAAATGCACCATTAATTAATAGAAAGCTTTGCACAATAATGCTAGCACGTCGCTGTATTGAATGCGATAAATACGGGCTTGATAGTTTAAAAAATGAACTAGGAATTACTAGCATTCATCATAGGGCCTTAAGCGATGCAAAAGCTTGTGCTTTTATTTTAAATCATTGTATAAATACTTTAAAAGGAAGTTTGATTAAAACAAGTAATGACTTGATTTTATATTCTCGTTCCAAAATGAAAAAATAATCTAATTCCTATTTCAAATTCTTTGCAAAATCTTTGGAATTTGAAATAGGAATTTAATAAGTTATGCTTTTTAAATAAAGCCCATTAGGTTTAGCTAGTGTGCGTGAGTGAATAATCTCGCAATTTATTTGCTCTTTTAAATTATTTAAGCTTAATTTTCCTTCATTAATTTTAAGCAAAAAATCAACCATAAGCCTAATTTGCCCCCTTAAAAACCCATTAGCAAAAAAGTTTAAAATAACAAAATCTTTATACTCATAAACTCTAGTTTTATAAATCGTTCTAATGCTGTTTTTATCATCATCAAGACTTAGGCAAAATAAAGCAAAATCATGCTCACCTTCATATAATTTTATCGCTTGTTTTAGCAAATTAATATCCAAATCTTTTTCATAAACACTAAAATAAGCCTTAGAAAAAGCATTGTGGTTTTTAGCGAAAATATATCTATAACTTCTAATCTTTGCATCAAATCTAGGCTCAAAATCACAAAGGCTTAAATTCCTAATATAAATTCCATCTAAAATCCTATTAAGCTTTTTTATTACAAAGCTTTCATTTAGCTTATAAGGTGATGAAATCCTTGCTACATTGCACTTTGCATGAACGCCTTTATCTGTTCTACTTGCAAAAATGCTTGGCTTAAATACTCCAACCGAATGCAAGGCATTATCAAGTGTATTTTGCACGCATTTTAAATCAGGCTGTTTTGCAGAGCCAAAAAACCTTGAACCATCGTAGCTTAAAATCATTTTGTAAGTAAATTCAGTGAGATTTTTATCCAAATTTTAACCTTTTTTGTAATTTTTCTCATTTTTTTATACAAATTTTTAAAAATTATTATAGAATGAAAGTTTTAACCTTAAAAACCAAAAAGAAGGGCTTATTTTGAATAATACATTTTCTAAAATTGGATTTATTTTAGCCGTTGCTGGTTCTGCTGTTGGGCTTGGGAATGCTTGGAAATTTCCTACTATGGTTGGGACTAATGGTGGTTCGGCATTTGTTATGCTTTTTATCATTCTTACTTTAGGTGTTGGATTTGTTATATTTTTGTGTGAATTATATATAGGTAAAGCTTCTAGGCTTGATCCTGCAAGTGCTTATTATAACTTAGCACCAAAACATAAAAAAGCTTGGTCTTTAGTAGGTTTTACAATGATTGGGGCTTTGCTAATAGTTAGTTTTTATAGTGTGATAATCGGTTGGATAATTTATTATATTTATTATGCTTTTACTACGATTTTAAATATCAATTCTTTAAGCACTGAAATTGCCATTAATCAAGAGCTTTTTGTTAGTTTAGTAGAAACTAATTTAAGTGCTTTAGTAGTATGTTTTAGCGTTGTGTTTTTTATAGCTTTTTACACCGTTGCAAAAGGTGTAAAAGATGGCATTGAAAAGCTAAATGTATTTATGATGCCAACTTTATTTGTAATGCTACTTTTAATGCTTTGTTATAGTGCTACTCAAAATGGCTTTAAAGATGCTTTTAACTTTTTATTCATGCCTGATTTTAGCAAAATTAATCACGATTCTTTTTTATCTGCTTTAGGACTTGCTTGTTTTTCTTTAAGTATTGGAGCTGGTAGTATTATTACATATTCGGCTAGTTTGCCTGAAAAGACTAATTTTGTAAGCTCAACCTTATATATAATTTTCATAAATCTTTTAATAGGTCTTATGATGGGGCTTATTGTTTTTAGCTTTATTTTTGAATTTAACGCTGATCCTAGCGCACAAGGTCCTGGACTTATTTTTATAAGTCTTATTTCTTTGTTTGCTAAATTAGGATTTTTAGGAAAAATTTTAGCATTTACTTTCTTTATTGCTTTATTCTTTGCAGGCATTACTAGTGCTGTTTCTATGATTGAGCCTTTTGTGTTTTATCTAATTAATAAATTCAATTTTTCAAGAATTAAAGCCATAGTTTTAATAGGGATTGTAGTTTATATTTTAGGGCTTTTATGTATTTTTTCAAGCCTTAACGACTATAAAGCTAATTTAACATTTTTTGGAATGAATTTCTTTGATATATTAGATAATCTTAGCTCAAATATCATTATGCCATTTGGTTCTTTTATGGCTGCTATATTTGTTGGATTTTTTATTAGCAAACAAGATTTAAAAGAAACTTTTGTTCCTTACATGGGCGAACTTGGTTTTAAAATATGGATATTTTTTGCAAGATTTGTTGCACCTATTGCAGTGCTTGTTATTGTGTATTTCAAATTTAAAGGATAAAAATGAGAGAGCAGTTTTCTAAAATTGGCTTTGTTTTAGCGATGGCAGGCTCTGCCGTTGGGCTTGGAAATGCTTGGAAATTTCCTACTATGGTTGGAACTAATGGTGGTTCTGTATTTATTTTACTTTATCTTATCCTTACATTTTTAATTGCTTTTATGGTGTTTTTAGGAGAGCTTAGCGTTGGTAAAATAACTCAAAAAGATGCTGTAAATGCTTTTAGCGATTTAGCAAAATCTAATAAAAAAGCTTGGGGGTTTGCAGGATTTTTTATGATAGGTGCGATTTTAATCGTATGCTTTTATAGTGTAGTAATTGGTTGGATTTTAAAATATATATATTTAAGCTTTTTTAGCTTACCAAAGAATACTCAAGAAGCAGGAGCTTTATTTGGCAATCTAATTTCAAGTGATTTAATATCTCAAATTATTTGCTTTAGTATAGTTTTTATAATGGTATTTTGGGTTGTTAGCAAAGGAATTAAAAGTGGAATAGAAAAAATGAATGTGTGGATGATGCCAGCACTTTTTATCTTGCTAATTTTAATGCTTTTATATAGCTTTACATTTGATGGATTTTCTAAAGCTTTTGAATTTTTATTTAGACCTGATTTTAGTGTTTTAATTACTGAGAGTAAATTAAATATCCCGCTAATTTTAGATGCTTTAGGGCTTAGCTTTTTTAGTTTATCTATGGGTGTTTGTGTTGTTTTAACTTATGCTGCAAGTTTGCCTGAGAATACTAATGTTATTAGATCAACTTTATCAATTATTTTTATAAATATTTTAGTTGGAATTATGATGGGTCTTATTGTATTTACTTTCGTATTTGAATACGGAGCAAATGCAAGCGAGCAAGGTCCTGGCTTAATTTTTGTTAGCCTTATGAGTTTGTTTTCAAATCTTGGCATTGTAGGAAATATCTTAGCGGTTGCGTTTTTTATAGCATTACTTTTTGCAGGACTTACAAGTGCTGTTTCTATGATAGAGCCATTTGCGTTTTATCTAATAAATAAATTTGGCATATCAAGGAAACTTGCACTAGTTTATATAGGTATTTTTGTTTATATTATGGGGGTTTTTTGTATTTTAGGATTTAATAAAGATTATTCATCTTATTTTACATTCTTTAACAAAAACTTATTTGATATATTAGATTATCTAACTTCAAATATCTTAATGCCACTTTCTGCGATTGTTACTTGCATATTTGTAGGATTTTTTGTAGATATTAATAAATTAAAAAATCTTTTTGTGCCTTATATGAGTGAAGTTGGTTTTAATATTTGGTTTGTATTTATTAGATTTATTTGCCCTATCGTAATCGCTATAATTATGATAAATTCTTTATAAAATTTAAATTCCTAATTCAAATTCTTTTTGGAATTTGAAATTAGGAAATATTTTTCTTAATCTTTTCTTAATTTAAGTATTATTTAAGTTTAAAAACATATAATCACCTTTTTAAAAAATTTTGGCAAAGGTAAAATCATGACAAAAATAACAAAGCCAAACGAAGTTAAAAGAGATTGGATAATCGTAGACGCTGAAGGTAAGCGTTTCGGTCGTCTTTTAACAGAAGTTGCGACAATTTTAAAGGGCAAGCATAAGCCTTGCTATACACCAAATGTTGATTGCGGAGATTATGTAGTAATTATCAATGCATCTAAAGCAGAATTTACTGGAACAAACAAAGCTGATGATAAATTATATCACAGACATTCGGGCTATTTTGGAAGCACAAAGAGTGAGAAATTCGGTGATTTATTAGCAAATAATCCAGCAAAATTATATAAATTAGCAGTTCGTGGTATGCTTCCTAAGACTACTTTAGGTCGTGCTATGCTTAAAAAATTAAAAGTTTATGCAGGTAGCGAACACCCACATACAGCTCAGGTAAAAGGAAAGTAAAATGGCAAAAGTTTATGCAACAGGTAAAAGAAAAACTGCAATAGCTAAAGTTTGGGCTAAGGCTGGAAGTGGTAAAATTATAGTTAACGGTGTTGATTTAAATACTTGGTTAGGCGGACACGAAGCTATTAAATTAAAAGTAGTTCAACCATTATTAGTTACTAAGCAAGAAGGTCTTATGGATATTACTGCTAGCACTTTAGGTGGTGGCTATAACGCTCAAGCAGAAGCTTTAAGACACGGAATTTCTAGAGCTTTAGCAGCTATGAGTGCTGATTTTAGAGCTTTACTTAAGCCACAAGGTTTATTAACCCGTGATAGTCGTGTGGTTGAGCGTAAAAAATACGGACGCAGAAAAGCAAGAAGAAAACCACAATTTAGCAAACGTTAATTTTCATTTTAAATTAGGAGTATTTATGAAAAAGATGAGTTTAGTTTTAAGTGCAGCTGCAGTGTTAGCTGTAAGTGCAAACGCAAGTAGTATTAATTTTGAAGGCTTAGAAATAAGCCCTATCGCTACATACAATGTACCAGAAGGAAATCTTGACCTTATGAATAAATTTGGTTATGGATTAAGAATTGGTTATATGTATGGTTCAGTAGGAACTGAAATTGGTTACGAGCACCAAAAAGGTGAATACAAAAGTATCAATAATTCAGGCCACAAACCAGTAGGTATTGATAGAGGATACTTAAACTTAATATTACCAGTTAAAGTTGGTGATACTAACTTTGATTTCTATGGTTTATTAGGTGTTGGTTATGAGAACTTTAGCGAAAATCTATATGACAATAAAAACGGAATGTTTGGTCATTATGGTGTTGGTTTAAAATACAAAATTTATAAGAGCTTTGGTTTAAGAGCAGAAGTTCGCGACCAAATCAAATTCCGCCACGCAGATCACCACTTAATTAGCACATTAGGTGTAATCTTCAATTTTGATGGTAAAAAAGAAGAAGTAGTTCCAACTCCAGCTCCAGCAGTTGAAGTTAAACCTGAGCCAGTAGTTGAAGTTAAACCTGAGCCAAAACCACAACCAAAACCAAAAGCTTGCTATGACCTTGAAATGGTAAAAGTTAATTTTGGTTTTGATAAGAGCAATGTAACTGCTAATTACATTCCAGAAATTAATCGCTTAGCGAAATTAATTAAAGAAGAACCTGCATATTTTGCAAACATTACAGGATATACAGATTCAATCGGTGCAACAGCTTATAACAAAAAATTATCAGAAAAAAGAGCAAGAGCTGTTAAAGCTGAATTAGTTAAAGCTGGTGTTAGCGAAGATAGAATCAACCCAACATGGGCTGGTGAGCAAAACGCAATCGGCGATAATAAAACTAAAGAAGGCCGTGCAGCAAACCGCAGAGTTGAATTAAAAATCATCTGCCAATAATTTATTTAGGTTTCACTTTTTAGTGAAACCTATTTTACTACTTCTTTGAAACTCAAAACTTTTTCAAATTCCTAATTCAAATTCTCAATTTTTTATAAGAATTTAAACTAGGAATTTAAAAAATAATCCATATAACCAACTCTTTTAATATTATTAAAAATCCATATTTTATTAAATTTTTAAAATATTTATAATTTTGTTTATCTTATTAAGATTTAGTAGTATTATTCGCTCATTTTATTAAGCGAGTAAGAAATGAAACTAAGCATTAAAGACATTGTTTTTATGAATCTAATCGGGATTTTTTCTTTAAGACAAATCCCTTATGTTGCTCAATACGGAGCTAGTTCAATTATTTTATGGTTATTTGTAGCTTTTGGATTTTTTGTGCCACTTGCTTTAATTTGTGGAGAACTTGGCTCAAAATTTCAAAAAAGTGGTGGAATATTTCTATGGATTAATAAAGCTTTTGGTGTAAGGATTGCTTATTTTTGTCTTATATGCTACTTATTATCTTGCTTAACTTTTTTTCCTATGATGCTTTATTTTGCAGCAAATTCATTAGCTTTTATTTTTGATATTAAAGCAAAATCATATTTCATAGCAGCTTTTTCAATATTTAGCTTTTTAGCTTTAACTTATATTAATTACAAAGGTCTTGAATACACTAAGTTTATAAATAAAATCTTTGTTTATTTAGGAATATTACTACCTACTTTACTATTAATTTTAGTAAGTTTAATATTTTATTTTAATGTTGGCAAAATCCAAACCCCTTATAATTCAGGATATTTAATAGAATTTGATTTAAATACTTTGGTTTTTGCAAGCACGATGATGTTTGCCTTTGCTGGACTTGAACTTAGCACCATGATAGGAGCTAAGGTTGATAATGCTAGAAAAAATTATCCTAAAGCAATTTTTCTTAGTGCCTTGCTAATAGTTGGCATTTATATTTTAGGAACTTTTTGCCTAAATGTAATATATCCTGCAAAAGATACTGATATTTTAGACGGAATTATGCAAGCGATTTCGTATTCTGAAAAACTATTAGGCATAAATCATCTTACTCAAATTATGTCTTTTTGTCTTTTTATAGGAACTTTAGGTCAAATTAATTCATGGCTAATTGCTCCAATTTATATGCTAGCTAGCGCATCAAAAGAAGGTATTATTAAATTTTACGAAGCAAAACCACATCCAAAATACAATACACCTTATAGAGCATTATTTTTTCAAGCTTTTTTGGTTAGCATAATCTGCTTATTTTGTGCGTTTTTTACTAATTCTCAAGACATTTACTGGACACTTAGCTCACTTACTACTGTTTCTTATTTTTTACCTTATATCGCAATGTTTTTTGCATATTTTAAATTAAAAAATTATGCGAACGAAGGCGAAGATTTTGATATTAAAAACAAGGCTCTTAGTTATTTTTTAGCGATTTTAGGTCTTTTTAGCGTATTATTTGCTTTGGTTTTGAGTTTTGTAAATCCTGATGAAAATACTAATAAATTTTATTTTTTAGAAATATTATTAGCTCCTATTGTTGCATTTATCATTGTGCTAATAAGTTTTAACAAGACTTGCAATAAAAACTAATTCCTATTTCAAATTCCACGAATTTTTAAAGAATTACGAAATAGGAATTAAATAATTTTAATAAATGCCGATATTAATAATTAAAAGGGGTAATTATGAAAATATCGGCTAATTCTTATTCAACATATCAAACAAAGCAAATTTATAAAAAAGAAATTAATAACGAGATTAAAAAAATAGATGATAAAAAGGTAGGAGTTATATTAGGATACGGAGTTGATAAAGATGGCTTTTTTACAAGTGATTTTAACAAAGCCGCAGGAATTCCAGATAATTATAAAATCCACAGCGATACTTTAAAAAATCTAGTAGAAAATAACGAAAAATCATATTTGGCTCATAGACCATTTTATGAAATTGATATAGCAAAAAGCGTTGGAAATGCTTATAAAGTCTTAAGCCAAGTTGTAAGTGAGGACTTTTTAAACTCTAAAGAATTTTTTAATACCGAAGATATAAAGCAATTTCCACAAGGTTATATTCAAGCAAGGAGTGATGAAATCAAAATCAACAAAATTTTACATTCATCTGATGATTATGAAAATAATCACGGAATGACTTTTCAAAATGAACTTTACCAAACTCATCATCCCTTATTTTATTCTTTTGATAATAATGATAAAACCTTACCAAACACAAATGTTTTTCCACCTGACAATGTCAAGCAAGATCCTAGATTTAGTGGATATTTTGGTGATTATGATGTAGCAAAGCAAAACTATATAAATGAAAATAGCGAAATATCAAAAGGTGGGCTTTTGATAGGTATATTAAAATCAAACCCAACTTTAATTGAAGGAGAAAGCACATATAAAGGTAAATTAAATGGTTATGATAGAAAAATTAGCTCGGCTACATTTTTTGCATTTGATAAAGCATTAGGAATGCAAGTAATGGCGAGGGGTGAAAATGGCTTTACGAGTGCTGAAGTTGAGCGTATGCCAAGATGGCTGAAAGATTATGTTCAATTAAATGCTTATGATAAACCATTAAGCCAAAGAAGTGCTATTTTAGGAAGTGCTAATTATACTAAAACCTTATATAGTCCTAATAGTGGATTTTTTAGTAGTAATAAAAAAGCTGAACAAAAACAAGCTGATGAATTTATGAGAAAAATAAGAGAGTTAATGGGTATGGAAAATCCAAATAAAAACATTAGCGAATTAAATTATGATGAGTTTTTAAAACTAGCTTTTAGCTTTAATAAGGTTAAAGCGTTAGATATTAAAATTTAATCCTATTTCGCAATTCTTTTTTAAGAATTTGAAATAGGAATTTGCTTATATTATTAGAATATAAATCCACCGCCATTTACAGGGATTACATCTTTTACATCTTTACCGTTAGCATCATTTGTGGTATTGCTTTGTTTAAATCTACAAACCAAACCTTTTTCTATATTGCCATCTAGTATTTTTGCATAACTTGTTTTGCTATTTGCATTTATAACTTCTACTAAAGACATATATTCTTCTTCATATCCATTTAGCTCTTTTGTATAGCTATCATAGATTTTCTCTCCTCTTTTGTAGCATTCTAGTTTTGTATTTAAAGGCAATTTTTGAGTAAATACTGCTAAATTATCTTTAGTAACTTTTTCTATCTTTGGTGGATAAATAGCTGCTTGAGTATTTAACACAATAGAATTAGCAATATTATTTAAAATCTCATTGTAATCATTCGTAGCAAACTCAAAATCAACACTATCAGAAAACTTAATCTCTCTAGTAGCAAATACAATTACTTGATAATTTACATAGATTTTTACCTTTGATTTTGTTTTAGAGCCTGTGATTGCTATTTCTTTGCCTTTGCTAGTTTGTGCATCACTTATGCTATAAAGTAAAATATAATCAGTTCCTAAATTTTTGCCTAATTTTAGCGCTTCATCTAAAGCCCCAACTTGCTCTATAATCTCTCTTTCGGTAGCTAAAGCTTCTCCTGCTTGTCTATCTAGTAGATTAAATTTGCGAGTTTTGGTAATATTGCTTTCTATTCTAAATCTTAAATCCCTTAAAACTTGCTCGCTATCTCTTCCCATTAAAGAATAATTATTTGGATCAAGTGCAGGTGCTACGATTATTTTATTACGATTTGTCTGCATTCCTGGAGCTTTATAGCTTTTAATAGTGCTAGTTTTTTTAATCTCTACAACAACTCTAAAACCATCGCTTGTTTGCTCTTTGCTAAGCACTTCAAAAGCACTAAAACGACCATTTGTAGCTTTGCTGATTTGCTGATTAAATCTTTTATATAGCTCATTTTCATTATTTATAGAGCTTAAATCAGAACTTACATTTGTGCTTGTTTGAATCTTTGCTCCGTTTAGTTTAAGAACTGCTTCAGCTAGTGCATTATCAACTGCTACTTCATAAGTTTTACCATAGCCTTCGCCTATTGCTTTACTAGTGTAGCTTTTAGTAACTACACTAGCATTTGCAAAAATACATAATAAAAATACAATTAAAAATCTCATTTTTTAACCTTAAAAATCATCAACTTCTATATTTTTAGAACGAATGATATTAGCATTTGCAGGCTTTGCACCTTTAGCTTTTGCTTCTTGTTTGCTCTTATTATCTAAATTACCTTTTATTTCTAATCTTTCTTGTTTTGCACCTGCAACACTTGAAGGAGAATAATATAAAATCACACCAGCAACACCAAAATCATCAAATTGTTTAGTCCATTTATTAGCTACTTCAACACCTACTAAACTCATTTGAGCATTTGAGCTAAAAAACTCTTCTAAGTGAGAATAGCTATTGGCTGTGGTTTGCTTGCCACCAGTCGCTCTTTTGCCACTATTATCTTCTACTATTTCTTTATAAGCTGTTTGAATATTTTCTGTTACTTTTTCTGCATTTGTATATGTGTAAATTGATGAGCTTACAAAATTAGCTAAAGCTTTTTCTGCAAGTGCTTGAGCCATTGAGTAGCTTGAGTTTTTATATTCATTAGTCATTCCTTCTTCTACCTTATAAGAATCCATTCCATAAGCTAAAAGTGATGGTTGGCACTCTTCATTATAAAAGAAAGTTAAGCCTAATTTATTTATTTTCTCATCGCTTCCACCGATTTTTGAAACTACTTCATCAGCACTTTTACAAGCGTTTTCGTTTTTTGCTGCTTTTGCTTTATATCCACTTGCTAAAGCTCTTGCTAATTCTCTTGATTTTGCTGATGTGTATGCAACTATTCCTATTTCAGTTTCACCATTATCATTTACTACTATGAAGTTTTCATAAGGAATTAAACCTGCTATTTCTTCTCTTGCTACTTTATTCATCTTTTCTTTAAAACTATTACTATATAAAGTTTGTTTTGCTTGGATTTTTAACTCTTTTTCTTGCTCTGGTTTTAATTGATAAGCTGGTGCTTCTTCGCTATCGCTAAAGATTTTGCCCATTAATTTATCAAAAAATCCATTTTCAATTTTATTTTCACTTATTCTTTTTTGGCGTTCTATTTCTTTATTTAAAAACTCTTCAACTAATTCTGGTGGCATTTTGCTTTTATCATCTTTACTAGCTATTTCGCTTGTTATTAACTCTCCTGCTACTTTTAAAGCTAATTGAGCTTTAATTTTTAAAAACGCTTCATTATATTTAGCAAATAAAAAATCATAATACTGAGGGTCTTGCTGATTTTTCGGAACTGAAATTGTCTGCAAATATACTTTTGCATTTGGATTTTTTAACAATAATTCACTTTTTGCACAACTTAATAAATCTTCTATATTATTATTTGGCGCATCACAATTAACAGCTAATAATGAACTTGCTGCAACTATACTTAATAAGGCTTTTTTTACCATGCTACACTCCTATTTGAACCTAATTTATTTATTTTGATTTCATCTTCCCAAATAGCTAAGCCATTGTCAAGATTTGTTACGGTTAATTGAAAATAATAATCAACCCTTTGAGAATCACTAAAAGTTCCTTTTATTCTTGTATTTCTTTGAATAATTTTTCCACTTAAAGAACGATTAGCACTAATTAAAGTCCCTTTTTTAGCTATTGTTTTTTGATTAAATTCATCATCATCTCTTAAACTTCTAATATCTTTACTCATTTTATCTTCTGCACCATTTGCTCCAATAGCCGTTGTTACATAAACTTTTCCTGAATTTAGTAGTGCGATTCTTATTTTTTTGATTAATATATCAGTATCAAAATGCTGCATAGTATCATTGATAATTCTACTAATCACTAGAACATGTCTTTCGTTTGGATTACTAGTCGCAAAAACAGGACTTGCTAACATAGAATTAATCATATCTCTTGCTGCATTTTGTAAATCTATATCATCAATACCTAACGAAACAGGTTGATTTTTGCCATTTTTTGTTTCATCAACTACATAACTAGGCGCACTAGCACATGCGCTTAATAATAGTGCTAATGAAAACATAAGCGTTTTTTTCATATTTTCTCCTTATTTTGGTTTTATTATTTCAATTTTGTAAAAATTTGTATTATTTGGTGCTCCAAATCTTAAAAACCCACTTTCATGTGCTTTTAAATTAAGCTTTTGATTTATCATTTTAAGATTTGCAATATGCATTCCATTTGAATCAAAAAAGCTTTGTTTTGCTTCTAGATTAATTTCTTTTTTACTAGAATTTAAAAGCTGAATTTCAATTACTAAATTATTTGGATTTTTATTAGTTAGCTCTTTACAAACTAAGTTTTTTTGTAAAGTCTCATCAGTAAAAATCACATTAGGGCAATTATTATTTGCCACTACTTGTTTGCTAACACATGCACTAAAAAGCATTGCTACACCTAAAAATATTGCTCTTTTCATTTATCTTCCTTTTAAAATATGAGTATAAAAAATCCCATAATTTGGACTTTTTACTAAAATTACATAGTGTTTATTTGTATCTAGTTCTGTATTTAAAATCTCTACACCTTCAGGACTTTTGACTACTAATTTGCCATTATTTGCAATTCTTGCTACTTGATAATTTTTTGGCAAACCTACAAAATGTCTTGTATCAGAATGATTTAAAAGATTATTTGCCAAATCAACACCCACACCAGCTAATAAATTTTTCTTATTTGCCTTTACACTAGCTAAAGTTTTACCAACTGTACTTAAGAAAGATTTAGCTATTTCTCTTGGCAAAGCTGCTTGATATTCTGCTGTTACGATATTATCCATATTGCTTATTTGTGAAGTTTTTTTGTTATTTGCATATAAAAATATATAAGAATCGCTACTATATTTTAAAATAGGTATAGAAAAAACTACCGAAGTTATTACTAGATGATTATTATCTGAAGTAGGTTTTAAATATAAAGCATATTCAACATTTTCTGCATCTTTTTGGTAAAAAATTATTGGAATACTTAAATTCATCTCACCAAAAGCTCTTGTTTTGCCATTCTCATAAATTAGCCAAATATATTTATCGTTTTTTGATTTTTCTATATTTTTGCGAATTTTATTAGGTATTTTTTTATAATTAAAATTATTTACTACTAAAGCATGGTCTTGAAAAACTGAAATATTTTTCTCTTGAGTATAAACTTCTTGTAATAAATTAATCGCAAGTGAAGGCCTATCATCAAGAATATAAAACAAACTTGCAAAATAACTAACAAAAGGATTTGAATAATCTTTGTAAGCTTCATAATAAGGTATTTTCACAGAACTTGCTATTTGCATAACCTCATCTTTTTCTTTAGGGCTAAAACTACTTGAGTTAAGCAAAGAATTAATCTTGCCTTCATAATATTCTTTATTTCTTTTTTGTCTATCTAAAGCACGATTAATCTCAACTCCAGCACTATCAAAATCACCTAAAGCTAAATAATCCATTGCTTTATAAGTATTTACAAGCATTTTTTCATAATTTTTGCCTGTATAATCTAAGATATTATCATTTAATAGCATTTTTAATAATTCTTTACCAACTTGCAATGCTATATTTGTTTCATCGTTGTTCTTATGAGCGTTTTCTACTAAATCAAAAGCTTTTATGCTGTTTTTATAGTTTTTACATAAAAACATTTGATAACCATAAAAAGTCCCATTATAAAGTTCATCTTTTACGCTTTTAAGCCCTTCTTCATCAAATTCAAGACTATTTATATTTGTAAAATCGCAATTATTAGTAGAAATTCTAGAAAGCTTTTCATTATTTGCGCTTTCATATCCTAAGAATTGTTGCACTGAACAAGCACTAAGAAGAAAAACCGAAATAAGTGTAAAAGATATTTTTTTTAACATTTTTCCCTTTCAAAAATGTTAGTTTATTTAAATAAAATTAATAAAGATTAAACAAAATGCTAATATTTCTATTAGCATTTATAATTTAAAGCTCTATAATCTTAATCGGAAGACCCATTTTATTCATTTCATCAAAGAATGGTTGTGCGTCGAATTCTTCCATATTAAACACACCTTTGCCACTCCATTTTCCACTAGCGATTAAGTATGTTCCAATTGCAGCAGGAACTCCTGTTGTATAGCTTACTGCTTGAGCGCCAGTTTCAGCAAAACATTCTTCATGAACACATACATTATAAATATATACTTTTTTAGCCTTGCCATCTTTAATACCTTCTATAATGCAGCCTATATTTGTTTTACCTTTTGTTCTAGCACCTAAACTTGCAGGATCAGGTAAAAGCGTCTTTAAAAACTCAATAGGAATAATCTTCATTCCTTGATGCTCCACAGGTTCAATTCCTAGCATTCCAACATTTTTAAGACAATTCATATGCTGAATATAGCTTTGTCCAAAAGTCATAAAAAATCTAATTCTTTTAAGCCCTTTTATATTTTTGCAAAGGCTTTCAAGCTCTTCATGATAAAGCAAATAGCTATCTTTAACGCCAACTTCAGGATAATCGTGCTCTACTTTAATCTCAAGTGGCTTAGTCTCAATCCATTTGCCTTCTTCCCAGTAACGACCATTCGCGCTAACTTCTCTTAAGTTTATTTCAGGGTTAAAGTTCGTTGCGAAAGGATAGCCGTGATCGCCTGCATTACAATCCATAATATCAATTGTATGAATTTCATCAAATAAATATTGCTGTGCATAAGCACACATAACATTCGTTGCACCTGGATCAAACCCACTTCCAAGCAGTGCAGGAACACCTGCATTTACAAAATCATCATGTCTAGCCCATTGTTCTTTATATTCAAACTTAGCTAAATCTGGGTGCTCGTAATTTGCTGTATCAATATAAGGGATTTGTGTCTTGCTACAAGCATCCATTAAAGTAAGGTCTTGATAAGGTAAAGCCACATTTAATAAAATCGTAGCATTAATATCTTTTATAAGCTTAACAACTGCATTTGTATCATCAGCATTAATTGTTGCGGTTGCAATTTCAACCCCTAAACGCTCTTTAATAAAGCTTGCAATTTCATCACATTTGCTTTTTGTTCTACTAGCAAGTGTGATTTTGTCAAAGTATTTGTATTCAGCTGCTTTGTAAGTTGCTACACGGCTAACCCCACCAGCTCCAATTATTAATAAATGTTTCATGATTTCTCCTTTTACTTAATGATAAAATATTTATGATAATGATTAACTTTTATATGGGATTATAATTATCTCATTTTATTTTAGGAGTATATTATGAAGAAATTATTTTTAGCTTTAAGTTTAGCAGGACTTTTAAGTGCTAGTGAGTTCATGCTTGATAAGGTTCATACGAGCGTTGAATTTAGTGTAAAACACATGCTTGTAACAAATGCTAAGGGTAAATTTAAAAGCTTTGATGCAATGATTGATTTTGATGAAGCAAGCAAAACTTTTAAAGTATTTAATGCAAGTGTTGATGTAGCAAGTGTTGATACAAATAGCGCAAAAAGAGATGAGCATATTCAAGCGAGTGATTTTTTAAATGCTAAAGTTAATCCAAAACTAACTTTTGTTATGAGCAAATACGAAAAGATTAGCGATTCACAAGGAAAAATGATAGGCGAATTAACAATCAACGGCGTTAAAAAAGAAGTAGCTTTTGATGTTACAATCAACGGCGTTGCAAACATAGGAGATAAAACAAAATTAGGATTTGATTTAAATCTTGATTTATTAAGAAAAGATTTTAATGTTGCAAAAGATACAGCTGATAGCTTAATCTCAAACGATATTAAAGTTTCGGTTTTTGCAGAAGCAGATAAAAAATAAGAAAGGAATTTGAATTCGGAATTTCCGAATTCAAATTCTTAATAATTATAAGTTTCTTTTAAAGATCTTTTTTGCTCTTTATATTCTCTTTTGATACGATTTTTTTCAGCTTTTAATTCAGCCTTTTTTCTTTTATATTCTTCTTTACTCATCGTATCTTTCATATCGTTTAATTCATCAAGCTTATCTTCAATTCTATCAATTTTACGCTCAGCCTCATCTTCTAAATCATCAATTTTGTATTTTATTGCGTCTTTTCTAGCGTAATAATCATTATAATATCCGCCACCACAATGAGCTTTCACATTAGCTAAAGCGTTTTCTAAACCTCTAACTCTATAATAATTTCCATATTCTTTCGCATAGCTAAGCTCACGCTCTAGCTTATGAATTTTATAAGAGCAATCAGCCATTGCAATACTTGCAATTGCACTAAGTAATAATAATTTTTTCATATCTTCTCCTTATAATACTTTAAATCCGATTAGTTCAACTTTGTTGCTTAAAAATCTTTCTTCATTTTGCATTTCCTGCATTAAATCAGTGCTTAAATATTTTTTATTATCATCAGCAAATACACTAACGCTTACGCATTCTCCGAAAAGCTCTTTTGCTTTTATACAGCCTAAGAAATTTGCACCACTTGAAATTCCAACTCCAAGACCGATTTTTGCTAATTTTTGAGCCATAATAACGCTATCAATATCATTTACAACAATAATATCATCAAGCTCATTTAATTTTACGATATTAGGAACAAAACCATCTCCTATTCCTTGTATTCTATGCTCAGCATTTTCGCCAGGAATACTCATACTAGCACAGCCTTCAGGCTCAAGTGGGCAAATCTTAGCCCCTAATGGCTTTAATACCGAGCCAACACCCATAACAGTTCCACCAGTTCCAACACCTGCTATAAAACAATCAGGCTTAAGATTGTGTTTAGCTAATGTATCAACTATTTCTTGAGCTGTTTTTTTATGAGCATTTACATTGCTTTCGTTCTCAAATTGATGTGGTAAAAACACATTGCCATTTTTAGCACTCTCATCAGCAAGCCTAACGCTACCTTCAAAACCACCTTCGCTAGCACTAACTTCTCTTAATTTTGCTCCATAGCTTTTAATTAATTTTTTGCGTTCTTCACTCATCCAATCAGGCATAAAAATCTCAACCTTAGCACCCAAAAACGCACCTAATGCACTAAAAGCAATCCCTGTGTTTCCACTTGTTGCTTCAGCTATACTCATACCTTCTTTAAAATTGCCAGAACTAATTGCTTCTTGCATAATTTGTAAAGCCATTCTATCTTTTATCGAGCCACTTGGATTAAAATATTCTAATTTAAAATAGCTCTTGCTTTTTTTACCTTTATATAAGTACTCAACTTCTACTAAAGGAGTATTTCCTACTAATTTTGCATAATCATTTAATCTATTTTGCATTTTTTCTCCTTAAATGAAAAAAATTAATTCTAGTAAATTAAAGTTAAAAATAAATTTAAAAACAATTTCAATAAAGATTATAAAAAACAATATCACAGATTAATCAAAAGTGATTATAATTTATAAAATTATTATCAAAAAGGTTAGAGTTATGTTTTCTTTTATTAAAAAAATAGCTAAATCTTTTTTTAACTTATTTAAAAAACCAAAAAAAGTTAAAAAAACTCAAGTGCTAGTAAATAAAGCAAGTGAATTTGTAAATAAATATGTATTTAAAAAAGATGAAATTATAAAATCACAAAAACCTGATATTTTAAAAGAGATTTCATTATTAATTTTAAAAGAATTTGGATTCGGAAAATACATTAACTTTGCTTTAGGCTTTGCTAAGTTATTAAAATAAATCATTACAATGCCCTTAAAGGATATTAATGGTAGGGCAAAGTAAAGTAAGAGAAATTTTTAATGAATTTTTAAAAGCTAAAGAAATTCCACATAGTGTTTTTTATGGACCTAGCGGAGTAGGCAAAACTACTTTTGCAAGATTTATTGCAAAAGAATTAAATACTAATTTTTACGAATTTGATGGTGCTAGTTTTAGCGTTGAAGAGCTTAGAAAAATTATAAAGCAAAACAGCCTTTTTAAACCCTTAGTCTTTATTGATGAAATTCATCGCTTAAATAAAGGCGTTCAAGATGTGTTATTAAAACCTTTAGAAGAAAATAGCTTTTATTTTCTAGCAGCAAGCACTCATAATCCTTTATATTCATTAAATAAGGCTTTATGTTCTAGATTATTATTTTTTGAATTTATGCCTTTAAGCTACGATGAATTAAAAGAGATTTTAGAACAAGTTGAACCAAATTTAAGCGAAGAAGTGAAAGATTATTTAATAAAATCAAGCTCAAATGACGCAAGAGCAATGCTAAATCTTTTTCATCATGCAAATATTTTTGGCAATATTTCGCTTGAAATTTTAAAAGCCTTAAGACCGCAATTTATTAGCAATAAAGAAGATGAATTTTTACTCACATCAGCACTTATTAAAAGCCTTAGAGCAAGTGATGTAAATGCTGCTATTTTATATCTTGCAAGAATGATAAATGCAGGAATTGATATTTTATACATTGCTAGAAGACTTTGTATATTTGCAAGTGAAGATGTAGGGAATGCTAATCCAAATGCTTTAGTAATGGCTAATTCTTGCCTTCAAATTTGTAAAGACATAGGACTTCCTGAAGCAAGGATTACACTTTCACAATGCGTAGTTTTCTTAGCAAATTCTAAGAAGTCTAATTCATCATATCTTGCAATTAATAAAGCCTTAGATTATGTAAAACATAATGAAGCTTTAGAAATACCTACTTATTTAGACAATAATCATCCTGATAAAGAAAAATTTTATATCTATCCACACGATGAGCCAAACAAAACTCAAGAAATGGCTATAAATTGTCCGAAATTTTATGAAGATTACAGCATAGGATATGAAAAAAATTTCGCAATATGGAGAAAGGAAGGACTATATAAATGTTAATAATCTCAACCGCAGGTCATATTGACCACGGAAAAACTTCTTTAATAAAAGCTTTAAATAATTTTAGTGGAGATAACACCCCTGAAGAAATAAAGCGTGGAATTACAATTGATTTAAGCTTTTCAAATCTAGAGCATATCTCATTTGTTGATGTGCCAGGTCATGAAAGCCTTGTAAAAACAATGATAGGCGGGGTGCAAAGCGAATACGCAATGCTAGTTGTAGATATCAATGAAGGTCTTATGCCACAAACTTTAGAGCATATTTTTATCTTAAAAATTATGGGTGTAAAAAATATAATTTTAGTTTTAAACAAAATTGATTTATGGCAAAATTTAGATGAAAAAAAAGAAGAAATACTAAAAAAGCTAGACTTTACACCTATTAAAACATTTTTAGTAAGTGCTACAAAAAATATAGGAATAAACGAATTAAAAGAGTATTTATTAAGTCTTCCTGTGCCAAATTATGAAGATTTTGCATTAAAAATTAATGTTGATAGGATTTTTAATGTAAAAGGCGTTGGGCTTGTAGCAACAGGGATTTTAAAAAGTGGCAAACTTGAATGCAAAAACTACATAAGCGATGAAAACAAAAATATTCAAATAAAGTCAATTGAAGTTCAGCATAAAAGCGTTGATAGCGTAAATGCACCTGCTAGAGTTGCCTTTGTTTTTAAAGGTGAATTAAAAGTAGGAAATATAATTTATTCTAAAGGTTATTTAAGAAGCGCAAATGAGATTTATACTACCTTAGAAGGTGATTTAAAGCATGATGAAAATGTGCTTTTTTGTGCTGCAAATAAGCAAATTGAAGCTAAATATTTAAATTATGAAAAATATGCGAAATTTGTATTAAAAAAACCTATCGCTCTTAGCTTTAATGAGCCTTTTGTGATATTAAAAAATGCTCGTGCTATTGCTGGTGGAGTGGTGCTAAATCCACTTACTGAGCCACTAAAAAAAGCAAAAATGATTGAGCTTTTAAGAGCCTTAGAGCAAAAAGATTTTAAGAGTGCTTTTGCTTTATTAAATCAAAATCACAGCACAGGTTTTGGGCTTTTTTGTGCTCCGCAAAGATTTAATCTAAGCACCGAACAAGCTTTAGAATATGCAAAAATAGTAGGAGAGATTGTAGATATTAAAGGTGCTTGTGTTTATACTAAAAAAGCTTTAGAAGAAGTCAAAACTCAAATCAAAAATCTTTTTATAAAAAATCCTTATTCATTACAAAGTGCAAAAAGCTTAGAAAAATCTTTAGGAACTGATGAGTTTTTATGTGACTTGGCTTTAAAAGACTTAGATTTTTTAGAATTAAATAATGGGCTTTATCATAAAAAAGGCGAAAAAATAGAAAAATTATTAGAAAATAATGAAGAAAAAATCTATAAAGAGCTAAACTCACTAACCCCAAAAGCTCCTTATAATATCTATGATGAGCTAAACTTAGATAGAAAAAGTGGCGATGATATTATAAAAAGACTATGTTCTAAAAACAAAGTAAAAAGACTAGCTCACAATTATTTTATAAGCGTTATTGCTTTAGATGAGTTTGTTAAAAATATTCAAGGACTTTTAAAGCTTGGCGTTGGGGTGCAAGAGCTTAAGAATGAATATAATTTGAGTAGAAAATACGCTATTTCTTTACTTGAATACTTAGACACTTTAAAAGGTGTAAAAAATATTGACAATAAACGCTATTTAATGCAAAATTAAGTTTTAATTTTTTAAGGAGAATTTAGTATGAAAAAAATAATTTTAGCAATGTCTGTTGCAAGCGCTTTAAGTGCAAGTGCAATAAGCGATAAAGTTGCGCAGTTTATCAAAAGTATTACTAAAGCTGATGTAGAAATTGTAAAAATTGATAAAGTTCCTAATACAAACTTTGAAATGATTGAATTTAATATAGTAAAAGATGGAAATGTTTTAGGCTCTGATATATTCTTTAGCGATGGAGTTTATGGAACACCTACTATGTTAAATATAAAAGAAAGCATAGACTTAAAAGAAGAGTTTGTTATTAAAAAAGAAAAAGAAAAATACGAAAAATTAAGCAAATTATCAGGCGATTTTGTAAAAGCAAATCCTGATATGTTAGTTAGCTTAGGCGATAAAAAAAGCGATGTAGCTACCGTTGTATTTAGCGACCCAGATTGCCCTTATTGTAGAAAACACTTAGACGCAATTGAAGAAGATTTAAAAGAAGCAAATGTTAAATTCGTTCTAAGCCCTTTACCAATGCACCCTAAAGCTTTAGTAAAAAGTATGCTTATTTTAGAAGAAGCTAAAAAAGCTAAAACAGATAGTGAAAAAATCGCAATCTTAAAAAAATACTACCAAGATTCAGTTGAATTAAAAGATATTCCAGAAGAAAAACAAGCTGAATACTTAAAAAAAGTGAATGAAAAAATCTTCAAAATGGGAATTAATTCAACGCCTTCAGTATTTACAAACGTAAAAGTAAAATAATTTTTTGGAATTTGAATTTCTTAATTCAAATTCCTATTTTAAATTCTTTGAAAAAATCGTGGAATTTGAAATAGGAATTTCAAACCCTTTTATCATATAAATTCTCACCATTTTTATAAGCTAGTAATAAAGCTAGCAAATCTCTTTCATCTTTTATTTTTTGCTTATTAATTTTACTAAGTATATCCTCCATGCTTTCACGCAAATAATCACTCTTAACTTCTATGGGTTTTCTTTTTACGCTTTCATCTTTTTCGGAATCTTCTTGTGATTTTGGCTCCCCAAAATGCTCTGTTAAGCCGTTTTGCTCTTTGTATAAATCAACTTCTTCTTTTAATGCCAAATATCCAGCCATAAACTCATCAATATCATCAAGGGCAAATAAATCCATAAGCCTATCAGCAAAGCCACCGCTCCCACAAAAAACATCTCCTAGCTTTATACTGCTATCTTCATACATATTTGCTAGATAAAACTTAGGCACACTCATATCCCCAAACTCTGCATTATCGATAGAAAATTTAACTCCTATAATCTTATTTTGCTCTAAAAATTCTAAAAGTTTTGAATCTTTTTTAATAAATGCTTGATTATAAATATTATTAGCCTTTGTGTTTTGTTGTAAGGCTTCTAGTTTAAAAAGAGCCTTTTTATCATCGTTTTCGTTAAAAAGTGCGGGATGTAAAGAATTAATCACTTTTACCATTTCTTCAGCTCCGACACTCTTGCCCGTTTCTATCCAGTATTCTCGCTCTTTTTTACTCATTCCATAAAAAAGCATACCTTCCATAAACTCGCTTTCAAGCATAGCATATAGCTCTGGGTTTTTAGATTCGCTTACACCTAAAAGTATTCTTTGAGTATCGTGTGGGTCATAAGTGCCACACTCATCTTGTGCTACATCTTTTAACAAATTTGCAACTTGCTTTTTTAAATTATCTTGAAAAGTCGCTATTTGTTCTTTTACATTATCTTCGCTTGTCGCTTTTAGCTTTTCGTTATTTGAATTTACTTTTGCATTGTTTATATAATTAGCATTAAGATTTGAATTAATCTGCATAATCTCTCCTTTAGTTTAAACCCTTTTATCATATAAATTCTCGCCGTCTTTATAAGCTAAAAATAAAGCTAATAAATCTCTTTCATCTTTGATATTACGAATATCAAGTTTGCTTAAAATCTCTTGCATACTCTCACGCACATCATTTCCTTTTACTTCTATGGGTTTAGAAGGCTCTTCTTCATATTCGGCTTTTATTTTTAGATATTCTTTTTTAAAATCATCTATGCTTATTTTTTCATCTGCAAATAATCTAAAAAGCCTTTCATCATCACTAAAATTAAATCTTAAATCATCATGATATGTAAAGCTACCACTACTACTATTTATAGGATTTGCTTGTAAAAAGCTTTGCAAATCTTTTTTAATCTCTACATCTGAATGCTTTGCAAAAGCTCTTTGATAAATACTATCTGTCTTATAATCATTTTGAACTTGCAAAAACAAATCAAACATATCATTAGGCTTAGTAATCTGGCTAAGCTCTTTGCTTAAATCTATCTTTTTTAAATCTTTATTAGCTATGAAATTATTTTGCAAGTTAGTATTAATCTGCATTTAAACCCTTTTATTTACAAACTCAGTTTCTAGCATAGATAAAACATAAGCATCATAACTATCTTTTTGCTCCCTTAATGTCTTAACTAAGCTTGCTAAGTTTTCTTTATAGGTTTTAAAATCACTCTTTACTTCAATTGGCTCTCTTTTAATCTCTTTAGTCTCTAGCTCTTTTGCTGCTAAATCCTTAGTAATTGCTAAAAGCCATCTAGGTTTAAATTCTTGTATACTTAAATCGCTATTTAATAAGCTTTCTAGCTCATCATTTAAGGCGATTTGTCCGTTTAGCGAATTTGAATTAGTCATAATAAAGCTTAAAAGTTCGCTTAATTCATTTAAATTGCTTTTATCATCAAGTCCTAGCAATCTACCATAAATAGTAACTTCGCCATTCTTACTAACCCCACTAAAACTCTTGCCCCAATTATCGTGATTATATAAATTAGAAATACCTTTTAAATCACTTACTGGCTTAGCGTTTAAATCTTTGTCAGTCTTTATCTCATCTCTTAAAAATAATTGCTTTAAATCCAAAATGTGTTGATTGTTGTTTGAAATTGTCATGATTAAACTCTCATATCAAATATGTTTATATCTTTTTGGCTGTATTTTAAAGCCTCTTGCAAAAACTCTTCAAAGGTTTCATAACTATCTATATCTTTAGGAGCTTTTAGGCTTTTGCCAATTAGCATTTCATATAATAGTTTTTGATATCGTTTCATAATGCTTTCAAATTCTTTACCATCAAACCCATCTACATTTTGTAATTTTAATGAGCTAAGATCTTTTGGCACAGCACCATAATTTAACCTATCCATAGGAGCAAATCTATCCTCTCCTATTTGCTTAGCATAATCAGTTCGCTCACCTTCTACTAAAAAATAATTGCTTTTAAGAGCTGCAATTAATAAGCCACCTTTTGTGTATTCGTTGCTTTCGGTTTTATAATGTTCTTCATGTGGATTCCAGCAAATTGAAGCAGAGCTACTAAGCCATTTAGCGTAAATATTATCATCTCGTGTTTCATAATAATTAAAAATATTATCATCTGCACCAAAAATAGTTGATAATGCGTATGTGTCTTTGTGCTTTGAAAAAATATTAGAATAATCTTTAGATTTAAAATAATCATTAAATTTTTCATCATTATCAAATATTTGAGTAACTTCTAAGGTGCTTTTTCTCATTTCATATAAATGCGGGGTATTTGATAAAGTATCTTTAGAAAAACTATCGTTTGAGTTTAAAAATTCATCTCCTATAACTTGTCTTACAATATTATAAGCATTACCAACGCTTTTTGCTATATCAATTGATTTACAAGTTTTATAAAGTGATATTGCATTTTCATTATGTTCTACTAGAGATTTTAAACTATCGCTGTGGATTTTATAATTATCAGGAATTCCTGCTGCTTTGTTAAAATCACTTGTAAAAAAGCCATCTTTATCAACTCCGTATCCTAATACAACTCCTACCTTTTTATCATCTACTTTATTATCTACTTTTTTAATCTCGTTATTAGTTTCTTTTTTATTCACATTAATTGTTTGATACATTGCGTAAGAATTCGCCGATATTTTCATAATTACCCCTTTTAATTATTAATATCGGCATTTATTAAAATTATTTAATTCCTATTTCGTAATTCTTTAAAAATTTGTGGAATTTGAAATAGGAATTTAAACCCTTTATTATCAACTTTTATAATCGTTTTTGAAAAATTATTTATGTGGTTTTAATGAAATATTACTTGATAATTTATCTAAATTAGATATTTGCATAATCACTTCTTTATGCAAATATCGGCTGTTTTAAAAAAGCTAATTCAAATTCTTTAACAAATCTTCTGCGTTTTTAAGCTGAATTAATACTGCTTCTTTTGAAGTTCCACCATATGAGTTGCGAAGATTTACGCAAGTATTTAAATCAATTGCTTTATAAATATCATCATCAATTAAATCACATTCAAGCCTTAATTCTTCTAAGCTTAAATCATCTAGCATTTTGCCTTTATTAATTGCATAACTTACGAGCTTTCCTGTAATTTCATGAGCTTTTCTAAATGGCACGCCTTTTTTTGCTAAATAATCAGCCAAATCAGTAGCATTTGAGTAGCCGTTTTTTGCAGCTTTTAACATATTTTCTTTAATAGGTTTTAGGTTTTTAAGTAAATTTGTAATGATTATTAAGCTATCTTGCAAAGTATCTTGAGTATCAAAAACATTTGCTTTATCTTCGCTCATATCGGTATTATATGCAAGTGGCAAGCCTTTCATAATAGTTAGCATTGCCATTAAATTACCATATACCCTACCCGTTTTGCCACGCATTTTTTCGCATACATCAGGATTTTTCTTTTGTGGCATTATGCTTGAACCTGTGCAAAAATCATCGCTTAGCTCAATAAATTTATAATCATTTGAATTAAATATAATCAATTCTTCACAAAGGCGTGAAAGATGGCTAAAGCAAATCGCACTCACGCTACAAAACTCAAGCATATAATCTCTATTGCTAACACTATCAATGCTATTTTCACTTGGCTTTGCAAAGCCAAGCTCATGGGCTGTAAAAAATCTATCTATATTAAAAGTTGTTCCTGCAAGTGCAGCTGAGCCTAGAGGACATTCATTAAGTGAGTTAAAAAGATTGCCAAATCTATCAAAATCTCTTTTAAACATCCAAAAATAAGCCATAATCCAATGAGAATATAATATCGGTTGAGCTGTTTGAAGATGAGTAAATCCTGGCATAATTAAATCTAAATTTGTCTTAGCTTGGTTTAAAATCTCTTGCATTAAGTCCTTTAGATTAGCTCTAATTCCTAATACAAATTCCTTCATTTGCATTATCTCATCTACTGCTATTTGATCGTTTCTACTTCTTGCTGTATGCAGCTTGCCTGCACTTTCTCCTATTAATTCTTTTAGCCTTTTTTCAATAGCCATATGAATATCTTCATCGCTTATATTAAAGCTAAAAGTATCGTTTAAAAACTCATCTTTTATAAGTTCTAAACCTTTTAAAATCTCATTAGCTTCAAGCTCATTTATAATGCCTTGATTTTTTAGCATTTTTGCATGTGCAATGCTTCCTTTTATATCTATTAAGGCAAGTCTTTTTTCTAATGGTAAAGTTGCTGTGTAGTTTTCTACTAAAGTATTAGTAGCTTTGCTAAATCTTCCACCCCACAATTTCATTCTTTTAATACTCCTTCTTTTAATCCATAAGCTGAGATTATAAACTCATAGTCTTTAAATAAGTTATTTATAAAAAATGCCCCACAATATACTGCAAAATCTCTATTAGCTCCTAGCATTAGCTCTCTTTCCTTTTTGCTTGAGTTTTCAATAAAATTTATTAGATTATTTAATTCATCTTTATTAACTTTTGAATTATGATATACTAAATCATCTATCTCATTATAAGGCGTGTTTGCTTGAATACTCTTTGCAAATATACCTGTTTTAGAAGCTAAAACAATAGGTCTAGGATAATTCTTTAATTCACTTTCATATGGGCTTAAAAGCTCTTTTGCATAGTCTTTTATATCTAAATTATTTGCTTTTACATGCTTATAAAATGATAAAAGTCCTATATCTAGCATTAAGCTTTTATCATTTGAGCTAATTTCTGTTGAATACCCACCAACATCAACTAAGGTAAAATCTCCATCTAGCCCAACCCCAAGTCTAGTTAGCCTTGCTTCTTCGCTTTGACTTAATATTCTAAGCTTAAAGCCAAATCTAAGCTCAAGTAATTTTGCTATCTCGTTAGCGTTTTTGCTCTTTCTAAATATAGCCGTTGCAACTACTTTTGCCTTGCTTAAGTCATATTCAAGCTCGCTAAGTGCATTAATTAAAACCTTAATTCCTTCATCATTAATGCACTCATTTTCATAAAATAGCCCTAAGTTTAAAACCTTTTCATAGTTTTTTAAAACCTCATCAAAAACAGCTATTTTTAAAGTATTTGAGCCTATATCAATTGCTAAATTCATCTAAAGTTGCCTTTATTAATCTTAGTAATTTTTCATTATCAATATCTCTTAACACCTTTACAAGGCTTAATTTAGAAGTATCAATACCTATATTCATATTAAGAACTTTATCATATCTTGTGCTTTTGCCCCTTGCTTCGCCACAAGTTTCCACATCTACATAATACTCATCACTTTTACAAATACTTGAATCTAGCAAATAAGCAATCACTAAAGCATCATGTATCCAAGTGCCAATGCTACCCCTTGTAAGCTCTGCATAACTTATCCAAGGTTTTATGCTTTTGTATAAAAAATCACATAATTTATTATTAATTGCTCTAATTTCTTCTAAATCACTATGCTGTAAGCTTGTTTGCATTGTGATATTGTATGGTGCTAGTGTGATTTTTGCCCCACTTCTTAAGACTATTCTAGCGGCTTCAGGGTCAAAGCCAAAATTAGTATCCTTAGGGTATTTACTCATATCAAATACCCCGCCCATAATTACAATTTCTTTTACATTTTTTGCAAAATTACTATCTAAAACACAGGCTTGAGCGATATTTGTAAGCGGTCCAATGGCACAAACAATAAGCTCATTTTTATAAACTCTTGCTAATTCGCATAATTTATAAACAGCGTTATGTTTGGCGTTTTTATAAGTTTTAATAGGCTTAAAATCTTGCCATAAATGCTCTAATTTAAAATTATAAACACTCTCATCAAGTCTTTTTCTCCAAGGCTTTTCATCTTCTAATAAAGCCTTGCTTGAGCCTAAAAATACAGGAACTTTTACTCCTAATTCCGAAATCAAATTCCTTGCAACTGCATAAGCTAGATGATTACTTACATTACCACTTAATGTAGTAATCGCTTTTAAATCAATTTTTTTACTTGCAAGTGCAAGTGCTAGAGCTAATCCATCATCAGTATTAGCCCCGCAAACTCCATTTCCTATATCGGTGTCAATTACAATTTTCATATAGCATCTTCAACTAAATTTAAATCCCTACCCCTAGTCTCAGGAGCAAAAAATGTAGTAACAAATCCAATTCCAGCAGTTAATATAAAATAAGCTGCAATTAAGTGCCAATTACCTGTAAGACTTAGGAAAAAACTAGCGAGCATTGGTGCAGTTCCACCTGATAAAATACCACCTATTTCTTTTGCTAGTGCCATTTTTGTATAACGATTTTTGCAACCAAACATCTCAACTCCATAAGCTGCTTGAACTCCAAAAATACCAAGTGATGCAAGGCACATTCCTACAACAATTACGCTAATTACGATTATTTCATCTTTACTATCAAGCAACATAAATGCAGGAATTGCATAAATCATAAGCAATAAACAAAATATTCTATACATAATACGACGACCAAATTTATCACTTAAAAATCCTGCTAAAGGAATTACTAAAAAGCCTAAAATTGAAGCAATTAATACCCCAGTAGTTGCAACTTGTTTATCAAGTAAAAGCACCTTAGTTACATAACCAACGATAAAACCTTGAGCTAAATATGAAGGTCCATTTTCTCCAATTCTAAGCCCCACCATTATCCAAAATGCTTTTGTTCTTTGCCAAAAGCTTTTGTTGTCTTCAGTGTATGATTTTAGATTTTCTTCTCTTGTGTTTTGCATTAATTCAAGTTGCTTTGCAAATACAGGAGTTTCTCCTACAAAGCGTCTTAAATATAAAGCAAATAAAGCTATTAAAAAGCTAAATATAAAAGGCAATCTCCAGCCCCATTCTAAAAAGTCTTCTTTATTCATAAAGCTAAGTAAAAACCAAATCCCACTAGCAATTAATGTCCCACTATTAGAGCCTAAAGCTATTATTGATGATACTAAACCACGATTTTTACTAGGTGCATATTCGCCTAACATAATAGCTCCACCACTAAGCTCGGCTCCAGCACCAAAACCTTGTAAGAATCTTAAAACTACTAATAATAATGGTGCAAAAATACCAATACTTGCATAAGATGGAATAAAGCCTATTAAAGTTGTAGCAATTCCCATTAAGAATATAGTTATCATCATAACTTTTTTACGACCATATTTATCACCCATCTTACCAAAGAATAATGCTCCAATAGGTCTTGCAACAAAGCCTACTCCAAAGGTTGCAAAGCTTAGCATTAGAGCGATTATAGGCGTTTGCTCAGGATAAAAAATCTCACTAAAAACAGTTGCAGCTGCAAGGCCGTATAATGCAAAGTCTGCATACTCCATAGCAGTTCCTAACCAGCAACTAATTATTGCATTCTTAAAAGACTTCTTGCCTTCACTTGTTTTTAAAATGTCATCTTGAATTTGATTCATTAATACTCCTAAAATAAATAATAAAGTAAGCTTAAAAATAACGCAGACATCAATGCGCTTGCAGGTAAAGTAATAACCCATGCTAAGCCTATTGGTTTCATCATTTTCCAATTTGCGTTTTTATTAAATACGCCGATTCCTAAAACTGCTCCTATTAGAATATGAGTTGAGCTAATTGGAATTCCTAGTTGAGTTGCTAATAAAATTACAATAGCTGAAGCAAACTCAGCACTAAAGCCTGTGGTTGGCTTTATTTTTGCTAGATTTTTACCAACGGTTTTAATAACGCTTTTTCCTAAAAACCAAAGTCCAGCAACCAATGATATACCAAATACAAGCATTACTATTGTTGGCACTGCTGAAGTTGGATTTACTTTATCGGTATGTAAAATATCTAAAATCGCTGCAAATGGTCCAACTGCATTTGAAATATCGTTTGCTCCGTGCGAAAAGGCAAAGGTGCAAGCTGTAAAGATTTGAAACCATGAAAAAATACGATTTACTGCTTTTTTTGGTTCGCCTTTTTTCATAATATTAATAATTCCAACGCAGATTATATAAGCACTTATAGTAATTAATAAAATTATTAAAGCAAGGCTAAAATGACTTAGTCCTGTATCAACATTTTTTAAAGCTTTAAAAAATAACATAGATGAGATTACAAAAGCAATTAAAGCAGCTAAAACAGGTATGCGTTTGCTTAAAAATCCACTAACATCAACGGCTTTTTCACGCTTTGAGAATTCTTTCAATCTATTTGAATATTCGCCCTTTTCGTTAAGTAAAATGCCGTAAAGTTCGCTATATTGCTTTGATTTTTCGCTTTGCATAAAATCATCTATATATTGCTTTTTATATTCTTCTTTATCTTTTTTGATTTGCTTTAGAGCTATTGTTTTTTCTTTTGTTGGAATTACTATGAACTTATAAACTAAAGAATAAACAAAATAACTTAAAAGTCCGCCTAAAACAGGAGAAACAAACCAGCTTAAAACAATAGTTCCTATTCCACTCCAGCTAACTTCACTTGAATTATTTTGTGAAATAAAACCTAGTGCTAAGGCTGAACCTAAAATACCACCTACGATAGAATGAGTTGAGCTAACAGGTAAAGATTTAAATGTAGCTATAAATATCCAAACACTAGCAGCACATAAAGCACTCATCATAACATAAGCAAAATGAATAGGCTCTATATTATCTTTAACGCTAACAATTCCACTTCTAATAGTTGCAGTTACTTCAGCACCAGCAAAAAACGCTCCACTAAACTCAAAAATCGCAGCTATTATTAAAGCTTGTTTAATGCTAAGTGTTTTTGCTCCAACGCTAGTTCCAAAAGCATTTGCAACATCGTTTGCTCCTATATTAAAAGCTAAAAATACTCCAAAAATAGCAGCTATTGTAAAAAACACATAAGAATTAGTGGTTGAATAGCCCCAAAACAAAAAGCTAACACAAACGATAGCAAAAATTATCGTTATTACAATGTTTTCTCTTGACATACCTTTCCTTTAATAAAAATATGGCTAATTATAGACTAAAAAGAAAGGCTTAGTTTTCTTGAATGTAAAATCTTTGTAAAATTATCGTAAAGGCTTTTTTACTCTTTTATAAACTTATTTTTTTATTATCTTAAAATAGGAGAAAAAATGTATTTTGATAAATTAGCCGAAATTTTAAACTTGATTAATGATTATTTGTATTCAAATATTTTAGTTTTTATGTTGATTTTTACGGGGGTGTTTTTCTCGTTTTACTTAGCATTTCCACAACTTCATATTAAAAATATTTTTAAGATTTTATTAAATAAACCAAAAGAAAAAAACCTAAGCTCTTATGAAGCTTTTTTGATTTCTAGTGGAGCAAAAATAGGCGTTGGAAATATAATAGGCGTTAGCATTGCTATTTCAACTGGTGGTTCTGGGGCTATTTTTTGGATGTGGGTTTTTGCGTTTTTTGGAGCTGCGAGTGCGTTTTGCGAAAGCACTTTGGCTCAAATTTATAAGCGTAAAGATGATAAAAAGTATTATGGTGGAGTGGCGTTTTATATAAAATATGGCTTGGGTTTAAACACTCTTGCTATATGTTTTGCTATATTTTTAATCCTTGCTGATATTGTAGGCTTTAATGCTTTGCTTGGTTTTAGTATTAAAAATCATCTTGATTTTAAATATAGTGAGATTTTAATCACGCTTGTTGCTGCTTTTATATTTTTTAATGGAATAAGTTTTGGTAAAAAAATCGTTCCTTTTATGATTGTTTCTTATTTGCTTCTTGCTCTTTATGTTTTTATTAGATATTTTGATTTAAATGTGATTTTGCAAATATTTTATAATGCTTTTAATCTAAATAGTGCAGGTGGTGGCTTGCTTGGAAGTGTGATTGTAATAGGTGCTAAGCGTGGATTATTTTCAAATGAAGCAGGTATGGGAAGCGCTCCAAATGTCGCTGCTAGTGTAGAATGCGCTCATCCTTGCGAGCAAGGTTTTGTGCAAAGTTTTTCTGTTCTTATGGATTTATTAGTTTGCACTGCTAGTGCTGTGTTTGTTTTATTTGCTAAGGGAAATTACGAAATTAATGAAGCTTTTAGATTTTATTTTGGAGATTTTGGCTCGTTTATTTTAAGCTTTTTTATAATTTTGTTTTGTCTTACTTCATTTTATGGCAATTATTATTATTCTAAGGCTAATTTATTGTTTATTACACAACGCAAAACAGCTTTAATAATATTTAACATCATAGCTATTTTATGTGTTTTTATGGGGACTTTAGCTGAATTAAAATTTGTATGGAATTTGGCTGATTTTTTAATGTTTTTTACAACTATTATAAATCTAATTGCGATTTTTATGTTAAGAAAATTAGTCTTAAAAAGTATTAAAAATTATAAATCTAACAAAGACTTTAAAGAGTTAAACACTAGCAATACCCCAGCTTGGAACTAAGAATTTGAAATTCCTATTTCAAATTCTTAAGCCTTGGTTTTATCTAAAAACCTAGTTAATAAAAATATTTTTATATTTGCACTCTTTTATAAAAATCTTTAGCACTAGTTCTAAAATCATTTGAATAATTATTGTTTAGTAAAGCGTCTACTGCTAGGCTTTGGCTTAGCTCTTTTACCTTTTTGCTTAGTTTCTTCTCATCTTCAAATCTGTCTAAATAATCTTGGATTTTTTCTTTGCTAAGTCCTGTTAGAAATTCTAGCTTTGAAATATCTATGCCTTCTTTTGGGTCTAGTTTGCTTAAAGCATCTTCTATAAGCATTCTTTCTTTATATTCATCTTTAATCTTAGTTGCACCGCTATCACTTACTTTTAGTCCTTGTGTGCCACCTAGAAAACTAACAAATAATCCTGCATTAGAAATCTCGCCATCTTTTATGTATGGACTTAAATCAAAATTAAGTTTTCTACTATTATTTACACTTAAATCATAATCAAACTTAAAGCCTATTTTTAAAGCATCATCTTTACTCTCATAATATTTATTTCCTACATTTGCCTGTGAATAATCAAATGTGTAGCCATTATTGATTTTAAGCCCTATTAAATCAACATAATTTGGCATATTAGAAATATCATCTTTGCTAAAGTTATTTACATCTCCTACGATTTGCTCATATAATCTAAATTGATGTTTGATAGTGTCTGCATAATCAATATTTTCATAAATATTATTAAAAATTCCTACCTGTGGCATAGTCATAAGATTACTTTGCCTTGAGATTTCTTTAAGCGTGCTTGAATGTATTTTAAAATCATCTGGCAAATTAGCAGCCTTGTTAAAATCAGCTCCTAAAAAGCCACTACTATCAACACTATAACCAAATTCCGTGCTATTAAAAACTCTAGCTTTCATCAATTCGTTTTGTTTAGAAATACTAGCGTTGATTTTTGTTAAATCGTTATCAAATACTTTAAATCTTGAATCGTTAAACCTATCTATAAAAATATTTGAAGCGTCTATTATGTCTTTATCTAGCGAATACTCAGCTTGAGTTTCTAGCTTAGGATTTACCCTTGCAAACTCACTTGCAAAAATAGATGAAAACGAAACACCTGCAGCCTTTTGAGCTTTTTGAAGTTTTGCTTCATCAAAAATTGAAATACTTTCTACCCTCATTTATCTTCCTTTAACGTTTTATTTAAAAAGCAAAAAGTATTCCTAAAATAGTTTCATAACTACACATAAAATGATAAATATTATAAAAAATATACACTTATTAAATCTATATAAGTAGTATTGAAAAAACAAAAAAGGAACTTCAATGATGCAGATGCGATAGCGTCTAGCTAAAACTTTCTAGCTAGACGCATAAATTAAGAATAAAGCAAGCGAATAGCTAGAAAGAAAATGATAAACATTTTCTTCTAATTACAAAATAATTAAAGGAAAATTATGAAAAAATTATTAATATCTTTATGTTTGTTAGGTCTAGTAAATGCTAATGATAAAATAATTAGCATAGGTGTTACTCCGTATCCAACTGCAATGATTTTAGAAAATGTAAAAGACTTAGTTGCTGAGCAAGGTTATGAATTAAAAATAGTTGAATTTAATGATTATATTTTGCCAAATTATGCAGTAAATGATGAAGAATTAGATGCGAATTTTACCCAAACAAAGCCTTTTTTAGATAGCTTTAACGAAGAGCGTGGAAGTGATTTAGTAAGTGCAGGAAAGATTTTTATAGGACCTATGGCAGCTTATTCAAAAACTATAAAAAATATAAAAGATTTGCCTAAAAATGCTTTAGTTTATATTCCAAGCGATCCTATTAATGGAACTAGAGCTTTAGAATTATTAGCAAAAAGTAATTTGATAGAATTTAGCGAAAACTCTAAAACAAAAACCATTTTAGATATAAGCAAAAATCCACTAAATCTTAATATAAAAGAAATAGAAGCACCACAATTAACAAGAACCCTAAATGAGTGCGATTTAGCAGTAATTAATAC
Organism: Campylobacter sp. RM5004; assembly: GCF_022369455.1. Taxonomy (NCBI): domain Bacteria; kingdom Pseudomonadati; phylum Campylobacterota; class Epsilonproteobacteria; order Campylobacterales; family Campylobacteraceae; genus Campylobacter; species Campylobacter sp. RM5004. The sequence goes on from NZ_CP059599.1 coordinate 1,729,614, forward strand.
AAATTACGCATTACTTGCTAAGCTAAATCCTATTAAAGATTCAATACTGCATGAAGATAGCACAAGTGATTATGCAAGCGTTTTAGCTGTTAAGAGTAAAAATATAAACTCTCAAAAAACAAAAGTTCTTCTTAAAGCAATGCAAAGTGAAAAAATGAGAGAATTTTTAAATAAAAATTTCAAGGATATATTAATTCCTAGTTTTTAAAGGATAAATATGCTAAAAGCTGCAAATATTTCTAAAATCTCTTTTGCTTCTTTATATAAAGAGCAAAAGAGCTTAAGTGATTTTAAGAGCAAAAGTCCTAATGAATGGGATAAAAAAGCTAATAGTTTTAGTGATTTTAAAAAGCATGAAATTTATGTTAAAGAGTTTTTAAAAAGGGTTAATTTTAAAGATTGTTCTAGTTTGCTTGACTTTGCTTGTGGGAGTGGCTTTTTAGCACAATACTCTAATTTAGACGATATTACATTATGTGATTTTTCATCTAAAATGCTAGAAATTGCTAAACAAAATTGCCCTAATGCTAAGATTATTAATGGCTCATTTGATGATTTAAACGGCTCTTGGGATTTGGTGTATGCTAGTAGATGTTTAGATGTTTTAGACTTAGAAAGTGCTTTAAAAACCTTGCTTAAAGTTTGCAATAAAAGACTTTATTTTACTTATAAAATAGATAATTCTTACATTCATGAAAAAATAATAAATGCCTTAGATTTAGATATAATCGCAACTCCAAATTATATTTATGCGGCAAATATTTTGCACGAATTAGGATATTTTTTCACACTTGATAAAATAAGCATAAAAAATGAAAATTATTATAAAGATTATGAAAGTTTGAAAAAAAGCGTTGAGTTTTCTTACAAAACACTAAATCCTATTCAAGATGAAAAATTACAAGAATTATTCAAAAATGACAAAGATTTAAACAAACAAGAACTAAGCTGGGCTTTATTTTGCGTTGAAAAATAATTCATATTAAATTAGTGGTAAATAAAATTAGGAGTAAAATAATCTTTTATCAAAAAGGATAGATTATGAATAAAAACACCATAATTTTAAGCTTTATAATTGCATCAAGATTTTTTGGACTTTTTATAGTATTGCCTGTAATTAGCCTTTATTCGCATGAATTAGAAGGAGCTAATAATGTTTTAGCAGGTCTTATTGTTGGTATTTATGCGATATTTCAAATGATTTTTAGCATTCCATTCGGAGCTATTAGTGATAAAATCGGGCGTAAAAAAACAATGTTTATAGGACTAATTATTTTTATAATAGGTTGTTTAATCTGTGCTAATGCAAATGATATTTATACCATGCTAGCTGGTAGGATTTTGCAAGGTATGGGGGCTATTGGCGGTGTTGCAACTGCGATGATTGCTGATCTTACAAGTGAAAAAGATAGAGCAAAAGCAATGGCTTTAATGGGCGGTGCTATTGGACTTAGCTTTGTTGTAGCTATTGTGAGTGGTTCTCTTGTTGCTAGTTTTTTTGGTCTTGGGGCTTTATTTTATATTAGTGCGATTTTAAGTGTTTTATGTGTTGTTTTATTGTGGTTTTTGCCAAAAGAAACAGCTTGGCAAAAGCAAGATAAAATCCCTTTTAAAGAAGCATTTTTAAGTGCAAATCTAAATAAACTTTATATAACCTGTTTTTTACAAAAAATGCTAACTTCAAGCACATTTATGATAATTCCACTTAGTTTTGTAAATGTATTTCATAAAAATAGCGATGATTTGTGGATAGTTTATAGTGTTGCTATGTTTTTTGGATTTTTAGCGATGGGAGTTGGTGGAGTTGTAGGCGAATCAAAAGGCAAAAGCAAAACGATTTTACTTAGCGGAGTTGCTTTATTTTGCTTATCTTCACTTGTGTTTTTAAGCTCAAATTATTATTTATTTTTCTTAGCTGTTGTGATGTATTTCATTGCATTTTGCTTACATGAACCTATTATGCAAAGCTCAATTTCTAAGATTTGCAAAGCAAGACAAAAAGGCTTAGTTTTAGGATTTTCTAATTCTTGCGGATATTTTGGCTCGTTTTTAGGAGCGTTTTTGTGTGGTGTTTTTATGCAAGCAAATTTACATGATGAGTTTTTAATAATTATTGCAATTATTTGTGTAGCTTGGTTTGTTATGCTAAAAAACATGGATAATCCGAATGATTATAAAACTTACAAATCTACAAGCTTACCTAAAGTAGAAAATGAATTTATAATTGATATTAATAAAAAAGATGATTTTTATTTGATTAAATACAATCGTGCAAAATTAAGTGAAGAAGAATTAAAAGCTTTATTTTAAGAAAAGAATTTGAAATAGGAATTTCAAATTCTTTTTATTAATTACTTAACGCAGCAGCTAGTTGCACCTGTGCTTTTTAGCATCCAAATTGACTTTTCATATCCTGCGATTTGCTCTTGAGCATAAGCTGCAGTTGTTGTATCGCCTGCATCTTCAGCTAATTTGTTTAGCTTTTTAAACTCAGCTAGTAAGTATTCATAATCAGCTAAAATTAAACCTACTAATTCAGTTGCCTCAAAGCAAGTTTTATCAGTTGTAGGGGCTTTTGAAGTTTCCATTAAAACTTTTGGGCAAACTATTGCTTTATGTCCTAATTGCAATAATCTTTCTGCACAATCATCAAACATAGTAGCCATTTTTTCGTAAGCTTCTTCAGTATATGAATGAAGAGCGAAAAATTGTAAGCCTTTTACATTCCAGTGATAGTTGTGAAACTTTAAAAATAATGCGTGAGCATCAGCTTGTAATTGTAATAATTGTTTTTCTAATGACATTTTGTCTCCTTTAATTTGAATTTGTTTTGAAATTATAACTCAAAATAATTAATTAAAAATTTATCAAATAATAATTTTTATTATTTAAAGATAATTTTAATAATCTCTTTTATTAAAAACATATTGATATACTTTATAAATTACAAAAAAAGGAGATGTTATGAAAAAATTACTTGCTTTAAGTGCAGTAGCAATTGCTTTCATAGGATGTGGTGGCAACAAAATCAGCGATGAAGCTACTAAAAATTTTGAAAATGGGCTTAATAAAGAATTAAAAGAATCTTTTGCAGCTGTTAATGCTCTAGTTTATTTAGCAACAGGCACACCAGTAAGCCTTAAAACCGATGGATATAAGTGCGAAAATAAAAGCTCTTATATAAGTTGCAAAAATGCTAGTATAGATATAAATATTGATAATCCTAATGGTGGTGGTGTTGAGCTTGATATTCTTCATGTTAAAAATATTAGCTTAGAAACAAATGCTATTTATACAGGCAATAAAAAAGGTGAAATCAGCATTAAAGAAGCACTTGAATCTATGCCAAAAGAAGTTTATACAAAAAGCAAAATTGAATCAATTACAATTGGTCATGTTGTAAATAGTATGCTTGCTTATCAAAGTCTTGTAAATGCTAATTTGTCTGAACTAACTAAGATTGCAGGCGATGAATACGAAATCTCAAGCAATATTACGGGTAAAAACATTACAAAAAATGGCAATATGCAAATAAATACGAGAATTTTTGGTAAAAATAACAAAAACGAATTTAATGTAGTTTTTGATTTTGATGTTTTAGCAAAAATGTTTGATATGTTTGAAAAATACGGAATGAAATACGATACAGAAAATCCAAATAGCACAAGTTCTAGTAATAAATTAGCAGGATTAAAAGCAGAAGATTATGTAGGAACGCTTTTACTTAATAAATTAAATACTAATTTAGTAATTTACAATGACTTAACAAATATAAAAAATATCATTGATAAAGACCTAAACAAAGCTCCTAAGCCTTTAGCTGATTTAATAAATACAATTTTTGAAAACAAACCACACAAAATTGCACAAGTTTTTGAGATAAAAAACAAATTTGATATTTTACAAGCTATTGCAGATAAAGATAGTGGAAAATATTCAGACGAACAACTTGAAAAAGATATCAAAAATATAAACTTTAAAATCAATAATGTGGATATGATACAACTAATTAAAGAACTTGATAGTTCAAAACTATAAAACAAAATCCTATTTCAAATTCTAGAATTTGAAATAGGAATTACAAATTATTTTTTCTTACTTTCGTTAAATTTTACTAATTCTTTTTTTACAATAGGAGCTAATAAAAATAATGCTAAAACATTCGGTAATACCATTAAAGTATTACATAAATCAGAAATACTCCAAACTAAATCAAGCTTAAGCATTGCACCTATAAAAATACATAAAACAAATACTACCTTAAATATAGGCAAAGCTTTGTTTGAGAATAGATATTGCACATTAATTTGTGCGAAATAATACCAGCCAATAATAGTTGTAAATGCAAAAAACACAAGGCAGATTGCAAGAAGTTTTACACCAATACTTCCAAAAGCTATGCTAAATGCAGAAGTTGTAAGCTCAATTCCGCTTAAGCTTAAATCAGCACCGCTAAGTAAGATTATAAGAGCAGTTGCTGTGCAAATAAATGCAGTGTCAATAAATACTGCAAGCATAGCAACAAAACCTTGAGAAACAGAGTTTTTAGTAGTTGCGCTTGCATGTGCGTGTGGAGTGCTTCCCATACCTGCTTCATTAGCAAAAAGCCCTCTAGCAACTCCATATCTAATAGCTTCTTTTATTCCAATTCCAACAGCACCACCAGCTACTGCTTCAAGTCCAAAAGCTTGCTTAAAAATCATAGAAAATACATTACCAATATTTTCGTGAAATGTTATTAAAATATATACTGCAACTAAAACATAAAATATAGCCATAAAAGGCACTACAAGTTCAGCAAATCTAGCAATTCTCTTAACCCCACCAATTACCACAAACCCTGCAATAATTGCTGTAATTGCTCCTGTAATTTTTAAATCTACTCCAAATGCTTGATGAATTGAGCCTGAAATTGAATTGCTTTGTGTCATTTGACCTGCACAACCTAGAGCAATAATGATTGCAATAGCGAAAAATCCTGCTAAAAAATTGCAAAATTTAGCGCCTAATTTCTTTTTAAGACCAAGCTTTATATAAAACGCAGGACCACCTATATAATGTCCATTTTGCCATACTTTATAGCGTTGTGCTAAAACACCTTCAGCTAAAATAGTAGCCATTCCTAAAAATGCACTAGCCCACATCCAAAAAATAGCCCCAGCACCACCTAAATTAATAGCAGTAGCAACGCCTATGATATTTCCTGTTCCAACTTGAGCTGAGATTGAAATCATCATAGCTTGAAGAGCTGTAATACCTGAGTTTTTGTTTTTGCCCTTTTTAAATAAATCGCCAAAACTTGCATTAAGACCTTCTTTAAAATAGCGAAATTGTGGTAAGCCAAGATAAATTGTAAAAATCAGCCCTATTCCAACAAGAGCAAATACTAGCACATAGGCAACTAAAACGCCGTTTATTTGTTCAATAAAACTGTGAAAATCCATATGAAAAACCTTGTTTTAAAGTTAAAAAGTATAAAGTGTAGCAAAAAAATTAAAGATTTAGCTTAATTTATAGTGTAAAAACAACTATTTAATAAAAAATTTTTAATAAATTATATCAATCCCAACCCAAACTCTAAAAGAATTTGGATTAGGAATTAAGAATTAAAACTTATATGAAAAACCAATGTTTCCTTTTAGTTCTTTATCTGAGTTAGTGTATAGATTGCTTCCTAGGTCTATATTAAATGAAGCATTAGGGCTTAGTTTATAATCAACCCCGAAATTAATTCCTACACTAGTATCACCTTTACTTCCATCTACTTTGTTTTGTATTTTAAGTTCATCAATGAAGATTAAATCAGGCTTGTGGTTTAATTCTTTGCTAAGTCCTACTGCTAAATACGCATCAAATACATTAGGCACTTTAAATCCACCTTCTAAAGCAACTCCTAATTCATGCTTTAACTGACTATCTCCTTTTAATACTAAACCTTCTTGATTAATTGCAGTTGGTTTATATGAAGTTAGATGATATTTTAAGCTAGGTTCGAAATATACCTTATCTCCAAATCTAACACCACTCTCAATACTTGCTTCATATACATTGTGGCTTTTATTAGCTTTTACATCTAGCATTTTTGCTTCATAAGAGCTTGCGATATTGTGATAGAAAGCATTAGCACCTATAAAAACATTATTATTAAATTTATTTAGCGCATAAATTCCAAATCCTTTAGAATCAGCATCTGAGCTTAAATTACCTTTAGTCTCAGCTCTACCAACACTAGCAGCTAAACCTAGAGTTAAATCTGAATTATTAAACTCATGAGTCTTATCAATTCCAACGCTCATATTCTTATAGCGGATTGCGTTGTATTCATACTTTGCATAACCCATTTGATTATCAAGCCAAAAACCATTGCCTAATTTATAATCTTTTAAAGCTCTAAATCTTTTACTTAAAGTATTGTTTTTAGTTCTAATTATATAATCAGGGCTTGTTAGAATGAACTTAGCTGTATCTATTGCTTCTTTATCAAACTCAGTAGGTTTAAACATATCGCCAACTTCTACTTCAAGGCTTGTTAGATTATAATTATTGTTTGCACCATTTGCTATGTTAGTGCTATCTGCTCCGCTTATTACACTATCTATGTTTGTATTATTTACTAAGTCTTCTCCACTAACTCCAACACTCCAAACATAACTACCATTAATATCACTAAAGTGCTTGTATTTATCTACTAATTCATACATTGCTAACTTTGATTTATAAGTAACTTTAAAGAAGTCTTCTCCTATGCTTGAAGTTGTAGCTGCTGTTACTACGCCTCCGGTAGGTGTGCTTTGTTTAATGATAGCAACAGGAACGAAACCTTGTGTTAAATTACTTAAATTTGTATTAGCTAATTGAATTCTATTTCCACCGCCAATTGCACCTTCTCTAGCAATTATAGCTCCACTATATCCTTTATATAAAGAATCATCTTCTCCAAATCCATTTCCGTAGATGTAAAATGTCGTATTTGTAGCATTTAAAGTATTAGTTGCAACTTGACCATGAATGCTTGACTTGCTTGTATTTAGTTTATCAGCTCTTATACCACCTTTAATGGTTGAATTATCTACATTATAAGTATTTCCTTTGGTAATATTTGCATCATAAACTTTAGTAGCCGCATCGCTAGCACCTGTTAATAAAGAACTTACATTAGCACTATTTTTAATAGTTGCTATGTTTGCACTAATTTTATTAGAAGTTACATTGATATTATCAATTACTAATCCAGTAGTTACATTAATATCATTTGCTGTTATATCTTTACTAGCACCTTTATTTGCATCGTATAAGAAATCAGCGCTATTTGCTTTAACTATATTAAACTTGTTTCCTTGATATGCAGTAAGCTTATTATCAACATTAAGCATTCCATTAAATGTGCTATTATCTACTTCTGCATTATTGCTTACTTTTGTATCGCCTTTATAAGTAGCATTGCTACTATTTCTTATATCGCTTAGGCTTACATCTTTTTCATAGGTTACTTGATTAGTGAATAAATCACCTGTACCTGTAATAACTGATGAGATTGTTCCATTATTTACATAGATTTCGCCGTGGTTTTCAATAGTTCCTGTGATTTGCGAACCACCTTCTATTAAAACCTTATTAGCTTGGTTTGTTAAAGTTAGATTACCTATGTTTGAATTGTTATCTAGCTTAGCCATTGTATTATCGCTTAGAGTTAGATTAGCAACTTTTGAACCAGAATCAATGATTGCTTGAGTATTGTTTTTTAATTCTAAATCACTAAAAGTAGAGCCACTAATTACTGAACCACAAACAGCTGGATCTTCACAATTAATGCTTACTTTACCACCAAATACTGAGCCATTAGCGTATAATTGTCTTACATCTGTTGTTCCTATAAATTCCGCACCTTTTTCAGCTGCTAAGAAATCAGTTGCTACACTACCCTTAAAGCTTGAACCCGCATTTGCAATAATGCTATCTTTTACATTTACTTTACTTGCTGTATCAAATACTGAACCATTATTTGCTATTAGTATGTTTGAATTAACTTCACTTGTAAAGTTTGCACCAGTGTTTGCTGTAATAGTATCGCTTGCTGTTACTACGCCACTAAAAATTGCTTTATCGTTAGCTATTATTTCTTTTGCAGATACATTGCCTTTAAAATTAGCATTAGCTGATGTTAATGTATCTATAACATCTACTGTGCTAGCAAATTCTGAAGCTGTTGTTCCTACTAAAGTCTCTAAATTATTTGCTTTTACTGAGCTATTAAATTTAGAACCATTACTTGCTGTTAGTGTATTTGTATCGATTGCATTAGCAAAGCTTGAGCTATCAGCTGTGATTGAATTGTTTTTAGTTATTGTGCCACTAAATGTAGAGCCGGTTGCTTTAATATCTGTTGCATTTACAGTGCTTGTAGCTGCAAATGTTGAGCCTGTGTTAGCTTCTAGGAATGCTGAATTTATCGTACCATCAAAACTAGCTCCGTTTGAAGTGATTTTATTAGTTGCTGTTGTTGAGCCTTTAAAGCTTGAACCAGCATTTGCTATGATATTATCGTTTGCTTTTACAGTACTTGTAGTATCAAATACTGAGCCACTATTAGCTGTGATTGTGTTAGCTGTGGTAATTCCACCAAAGCTTGAACCATTGTTTGCAGTGATAGTTCCTGCTGTTACATTGTTTGTAAACTTAGCATTAGCTGATGTTAGTGTGTTTGTAACATTTACTGTGCTAGCAAAACTTGAAGATATTGTTCCTGCTAAGGTTTCTAAATCATTTGCTGTTACAGTGCCGTTAAATATAGCACCATTTGAAGTTAGTTTGTTAGCTACTGTTACATTTCCTTTGAAACTTGAGTTGTTAGTAGCTGTTAATGTATTTGTATCAATTGCTTTTTCAAAAGTTGAGCTATCAGCTGTGATTGAATTGTTTTTAACTATGTTTCCACTAAATGTAGAACCTGTTGCTTTAATATCTGTTGCATTTACATTGCTAGTAGCTGTAAAATTAGAATTAGCGTTTGCTTCCAAGAATGCTGTTTTTATTTCTGCTTCAAATGTAGCACCTGTTGAAGTGATTTTATTAGTTGCACTTACATTGCCTTTAAAATCTGCATTATTTGCCGTAATTGAAGTTGCAATATCTACATTACCACTAAATGTTGATTTGTTATCTGCTAAGGTTTCAAGCTCATTTGCTGTTACTGTGCCACCAAATGTAGCACCATTTGAAGTGATTTTGCTAGTCGCTGTGGTGTTAGCGTTAAAGTTAGAACCATTATTTGCTGTGATTGTGTTTGCAGTAACATCTTTAGCAAATGTTGTATCACTTGCAGTGATTGAATTTGTAATGTTTATGTTGTTATTAAATTTAGATGTTGCCGAACTTTCTAAATCTTTTGCAGTTACCATGCCATCAAATGTAGCACCTGTTGAAGTAATTTTATTAGTTGCACTTACATTGCCTTTAAAACTTGAACCTGCATTTGCTATGATGCTATCGTTAACCTTTGTAGTGCCATTAAATACAGATCCACTTTCTGCAATAATAGTTCCTGCTGTTACACTGCCGTTTAAATTAGCTCCATTTGTTACTTTTAGTTCTTTGCTTACATTAATATTCGCTCCTATTGTAGAAGTTCCTATTTCTGCATTAGCTGCGTTAATATTGTTTGTATTATTTAAAGTTGAACCAGTTATGTTTAATTTTGTTTTCGCATTAATATTTGCATTATTAGAAGTTGTAATATTATTAATTGTTATATTTTGAGCTGTTATATTGTTGTTTTTATTTAATCCACCATTATCTATATTTATAGCATCAAGAGTAAGATTTGCTAAATTAGTTCCTGCTCCACCTATATTAACATTATTAAAAATTCCACCTTTAATTGTCAAAGAACCATTTTTATCGTTAGAACTATTTGCATTTATAGATTGATTTGTGAGATTTGTATCTGTAATTACAACATTAGAATTATCTTTAATAACAATTTTATGTGAAGTTGGAGTAGAAGTTGCTTTTGATAAATCCATACTATTAATATCTATTTTTCCATTTAAAACAATATTACCACTAACATCTATTTTATTAGTGCTATCAAGTTTCATATTAATAACTTCAAAAGAACCACCTCCTTTGATATCTATATTTGTCATAGAATTTTGTGTAGGATTTGCAGAATCTCCTATTGTTAAATTACCACCACCTGCATTAATTGTTGCTTTGGCTCCATTCTGACTTACATTTGTAACTTTTTTAATAGTAGAACCACCTTGAGCATTATTAAATTTAGAAGTACTATCTATTTCTAATTCATTTATAGTTGTTCCATAAAAATGATTTGCATAATCTGCACCATTTGTCATAATAGCTTTGTTTATTTCAACACTTGAGTTTTTAGAAAAAGAAGAATTATCTAGTGTTAAAGTTCCTATTTTAACAAATGTATTACCAGTATTATTGTGCCAAATATAAAAATTTGATTTATCCTTTAAAGTAAAATTATCTACCTTAAATAAAGCACCATTACCTACACTACCAGTAAAAGCAGTACCGCTCCCATTAAGATTTGTAATATTAATTTGTCCACTTTTATCATTTTTAAAACTACCACCTGTTAAAGTAATATTATTAGCTGTTAGATTTCCAGTAACACTGATATTTGCTCCATTTCCTTGTATATCTTGTGTTATATTTTGAGTTCCTGTTACTGTAATTGTTTTATTTGTTAAATCACAAGGACTAATCCCACTGCAATTCAATTCTTCTGCGAATAAATACCCCCCCCCGCTGATTGCTAAACAAGTTAATAATGATAAACTTAATTTATATTTCATGAGTTTTCCTTATTTTGTAATCGTTATTTTTCATAAAAAATTAAATGTTTCATTTTAACAAAATTATGATTAATTACTTTGCCCTAAAGTCCATTGATTAAGATAAATTCTTATTTGAAATTATTATAAATTTTTACATTAAAATGCATTGTTTAAATTATAAAGTAAATGCAAAAATTTTAAAAAGAATTTGAATTATGAATTTAAATTTTTTTATTAGCTAGTTTATCAATGCCTATTTTATCTAATCTTAGCATTCCCCAATCATCTTGCCTAAATACTCCGATTTTTTCATAAAATTTTAAACTTGGTTCATTGTCATTCAAACAGCAAAAATCAATTCTTTCATAATTATTCTCATAAGCAATCTTGGCTAATTCACGAAAAATAGCCTTGCCTATTCCTAAACCACGATAATCGCTATCTACGAACAAATCTTCTAGATAAATGCCACATTTTCCTAAAAATGTTGAAAAATTATTAAAATACAAAGCAAAGCCAACAGGTTTAAAATCATAATATGCTATTAAAACATAAGCTTTTTCTTTTTCAAATAACCATTCTTTTAATAATTCAGTAGTTGCAACTACACAATCTGATAGTTTTTCGTATTCTGCGAGTTTTTTAATAAAACTCAAAATTAAATCTAAATCTTTTTCTGAAGCTTTTTTGATTTCAATCATAAGAAGAACGGAGAAAATCTCCGTAATATTAGCGTTTAAGTTCTTTAATTCTTGCAGCTTTACCGCGTAATCTGCGTAGATAAAATAGTCTTGAGCGTCTTACTTTACCACGGCGAACAACACTTATGCTTTCTAAACTATCTGAATAAATTGGGAATATTCTCTCAACTCCAACACCATTTGCACCTATTTTGCGAACCATAAAAGTTTCACCTGTGCCTTGACCACGGCGAGCTATACAAATACCTTCAAAATTTTGAACTCTTGTTTTATCGCCTTCTTTAATATGAATAGCAAGTTTTAAAGTATCACCAGCTCTAAAATCTGGAACATTTTTACCTTCAATTTGCTTAGCTTCAAATTGCTCAATATATTTATTTCTCATAGTTTTTCCTTAAATTATTGTGCTTGGCAAGTAAATCCGGGCGGTGGAATTTAGTCTTGCAAAACGATAGATGATTTTTTAAAAGGTTAATATTAGCGTGATTACCCTTAACAAAACTTGAAATTGAATAAAATTTATTAAAAATATTATTTTTTTTGTATTCATATATAAAAGGTTTGGTAAAAGATGGTGCTTCTAACAAATAATTTTCAAAACTTTCTTCAACCAAACTTTCTTCATTTAACACACCTTTTACATTTCTAGCAATGGCATCACACAAACATAAAGCGCCTAATTCTCCACCAGTTAATACAAAATCTCCTATACTAAAAACTTCATTAGCATAATTTTCAAAAACACGCTCATCAATTCCTTCATATCTTCCGCATACGAAAGTTATTTCATTTTTTAGAGCTAATCTTTTTGCATCAATTTGTTTAAAAGGTTTTCCTGTTGGACTTAAAAAAATAATATGAGTATTTTTGTAATTTTCTAAGCAATCAAATAAAGGCTGACAAGACATAAGCATTCCTGCTCCGCCACTGATTTTTGTATCATCTACTTTGTTATGTTTATGTTTTGAATAAAGTCTTGGATTATCATAATTTAATTTTATAAGTTCTTTTTCTTTTGCAATTTTTAAAATACTTTCATTAAAGTAGCTCTCAATTAAATTTGGAAATAAACTTATAAAATTAAATGTCATTATGAGTTTTCTAAAATAACCTTAGAATTTTTTACCTTAATACACTCGTTCACTGAGATTATAAAATTATCATGAAATGGGATATAAAAACTATTTGGCATTCCTTGATTAAGCAAATTTATATCTGTTTTAATTTCTAACAAATCATTAGCTCCAGTCTCAAGAATATCTACAACTTTACCTAATAGCTCATCTTCTTCATATACTAAAAGTCCTATGATATCAAAATAAAAATGTTCGTTCTTATTTAATTTAATATTCTTTCTAGTATTCTCAACGCTTGAATAAAGCTCCATATTTACTAATTCTTTAGCACTATTTATATCTTCATATCCTACAAATTGAATTAAAGAATTATTAAAATCAAAAGATTTTATAATGAATTTCTTACCATTTTTATCAAAAAATTCAGCCTTTGGCTTAAATTGTTCGTAAAAATCACTTTTATTATGAAGTTTTAAAAACCCAATTAATCCATGAGTTTTACCTATTTTTGCAACAAAAACCAAATTATTCATCAAAAGTTTTTACCGTGATTTTATAATTTAATTTTTGAGTGTTTTTATTATTAACAGCTATTGTTTTTATAGCAGTGATTATTTTACCTGACTTACCTATAAGTCTTCCTGCATCAACTTTAGTAGCCATAATAACAATATCTACTAAATTATCTTGCTTTTCTTCTACAAAAATCTCTAGCCGCTCAGGATTTGCGGCTATTGTTTTTGCATATGTAAAAATAAAATCTTTTACCATTATTTTGTAATTCTTGCTACACGATCGCTTAGTTTTGCACCAACGCTCTTCCAGTAAGCTAGTCTTTCAGCATCATATTTAATTGTTTCTGGTTCGCTCATTGGGTTATAATATCCAATACTTTCAATCCAGCCACCATCTCTTCTTTTTCTGCTGTCTGTTACTACTATACGATAAAAAGGACGTTTCTTTCTACCCATTCTTGTTAGTCTTACAACTGTCATTTTTTCTCCTTGATTGATTTAAAGATTTTTTATAAACAAAAATTGTCTATAAAAAAGCTTTAAATAAGTTTAAAGCTTTAAAAATTTTTTATTATTTTGGAAAATTTCCTTGATTTAACATAGAACTTAAACCTTTCATACCACCTTTTGAAAGTTTTTTAGCAATTTTTGAAGCATTTTCAAATTGTTTTAAAAATCTATTAACTTCCATTTGAGAAAGTCCTGCTCCTTTTGCAATTCTTGCTTTTCTTGCATTATTTAAAAGACTTGGCATTTCTCTTTCTTTTGGTGTCATTGAGCTAATCATAGCTTTAATATGTATCATTTCTTTTGAACTTTCTAAATCTATATCTTTAACTTTATTTGCAACCCCACTAAGTCCTGGTATCATTCCAACTAATGAGCCTAAATTACCTAATTTCTTAACACTTTCTAATTGGTTTATAAAATCATTGAAGTTAAATTCACCTTTTTTAATCTTTTTGCTTAAAATTTTTGCTTCTTTTTCATCAAATACAGCAGAAGTTTTTTCCATTAAAGTCGCTAAGTCACCTTCACCCATTATACGGCCAACAATTCTTTCAGGCACAAAGCTTTCAAAATCTCCTACTTTTTCTCCGATACCTACGAATTTTAAAGGTAGATTTAATAATTTTGCTATACCTAAAGCAACCCCGCCTTTAGTATCAGCGTCAAATTTACTTAAAATAACACCACTAATTCCTATTTTTTCATTGAAGATTTCAGCAGTTTTTACACCTTCTTGACCACTCATAGCATCAGCTACATAAAAACTCTCATAAGGATTAACAATTTCTTTTACACGAGCAAGCTCATTCATTAGTGGCTCATCAATTGCTAAACGACCAGCAGTATCTACTAATAAAACATCGTATAAATTATCTTTTGCTTTTTTTAATGCTTCAGATGCAATTTCGCAAGGGTCTTTGCTATCCATTGAAAATAAATCAATTTCATTTGCTTCGCATAATTGTCTTAATTGCTCTACCGCTGCAAGTCTTTGTAAATCACACGCTGCAACTAAGACCTTTTTCTTTCTTAGCTTTAAATAGTTAGCTAATTTAATTGTGCTAGTTGTTTTACCGCCACCTTGCAAACCTATCATCATAACTGATGTTAAGCCACTTGGAGAAAATCTAAATTCGCTAATCTTATTTTCTGGTGTTAATATGTTTGTAAGATTGTTTTTAATAGCATCTAGGAAGTGTTTTTGACCTATTCCTTTTGCTTTTACTTCGTTTTCTACATTAACTAATAATTCTTTGGTTACTTTAAAATGAACATCAGCTTTTAGTAAAGATTTTTTCAGTGTTTCCATTGCGTTTTTTAACGCTTTTTCATCATCTATTGTTTTTAATTTATTTACTGCTTGCTTAAAAGAATCACTAATTAATTCAAACATTAAAAACTTCCTTATATAAAAATTTAAAAAGAAACAATTATATATTTAAATGCTTTATAATTGTTTAATATATTTTTTTATAGTTTTGTAAAGGAAAATTATGAAAAAAAATTATTTTTTAATAAGCATTTTATGTGTAATTTTTATATCACTTAATTTAAGAGCACCGATAACTGCAATAGGCCCTTTGGTTGATAAAATCATGCTTTCTTATGAGCTTAATTCAACCCAAATAGGAATATTAAGTTCTTTGCCACTTTTATGCTTTTTCATATTTTCTTTAATAGCTCCTATTTTACCAAACACAAAAGCTGTATTTTCTGCAATTATTTTAATTATTATAGGTTTATTTACAAGGGCATTTTTTAATACTTTCTTCTTATTTTTTGGAACTATTTTAATAGGCTTAGGAATTGCAATTTTAAATGTTTTAATGCCAAGTTTTATCAAAAATAATTTTAAAAATATAGGCAAAATTATGGCAATTTATGGAATGATTTTAAGTGTTTCTAGCTTAATTGGAGTTTTTGGGCATTATTTAGCTGAATACATAGGCTTAAGCGGAACTTTGTTTTGTTGGGTTGTTTTTGCAATTATTGCATTGTTTTGTTATCTTCCTTTTATTAAAAATAATAGATTAAATAGAAAACAAAATCTTAAAAAATTTAAAGATTTTTTAGGCATTTTTAAAAACCAAAAAGCTTGGATAATAACAGGATTTATGGGCTTACAAAGCTGTGTATTTTATACGATAATTACTTGGTATCCTAGCATTTTAGCAACTAATTTAAGCAACGACGCAGCCACAAATATCGTTATATTATTTCAATTTTGTGCTATGTTTTCTGCATATTTTATCCCTAGCAAAATGGCAAATTCAAGCAATAATACATTGCTTTTATGTTTAGTTTGTTTTAGCAATATATTTGCATTTTTTATATGCTTACTTAGTTCAAATATATATATTTTGATATTTTCTGCTTTATTATTTTCTATTCCTGTTGGTGGGATTTTTGGAGTTGCACTAACTATGATTGCAATAAAGTCAAAAAATAGTGAAACTACCGTATATCTTAGCTCAATGGCACAAAGTGTTGGGTACTTAATCGCAACAATAGGACCTATTATTTTTGGATATTTTAAAGATTTGAGTGGAAATTTTGATATTTCAATTATTTTTATGATAATCATTAGCTCTTTATTGCTTATTTTTGCCTTACTTTCAAATAAAATAAGCTATATATAAACTTTTTATGCTAAAATCTATTCTTCTTTTTTAGAAAATTCAACAAAAAGGAAAGCTTATGCCAAAAATGAAGAGCGTAAAAAGTGCTTCTAAGCGCTTTAGAGTAGGCAAAAACAAAATTAAACGTGGTTCAGCTTTTAGAAGCCACATTTTAACTAAAAAGCCTGCAAAAAGAATGCGTGATTTAAGAACAGCAAAATTTGTTCATGCTACAAATGAGAGCCGTGTTCTTAAAATGCTTTGTATGAAATAAGAGTTTTTGATTTTTTAATCATTCGTTACCCCCGTTTCGGGAAAGATTTGCTTTAGGCAAACGCCATTAAAAGGAGAAATTATGGCAAGAGTAAAAACAGGCGTAGTAAGACGCAGAAGACATAAAAAATTATTAAAATTAGCTAGAGGTTTTTATAGCGGTCGTAGAAAACACTTTAGAAAAGCTAAAGAACAATTAGAAAGAAGCTTGGTATATGCTTACCGCGATAGACGCCGCAAGAAAAGAGATTTCCGCCGTTTATGGATTATTAGAATTAATGCGGCATGCCGTTTAAATGATTTAAGCTATTCAAGATTTATGAATGGTCTTAAAAAAGCTGGAATTGAACTAGATAGAAAAGTTCTAGCAGATATGGCAATGAACGACGCAGCAGCATTTGCAAAAATTGCTGAAGCAGCTAAAAAAGCACTATAATTATTTCCTAGCTAAAATTAGCTAGGATTTTCTTTATTTCTTATTTTTTTCATATATACATTTTCAAAAATTTGCTAAAATTACTAGCTTTAAAAAAGGAGTTAGTATGAAAAAATTATCAATTTTATTACTTGGTTTAACTTTAGGTGCAAACGAATGTGCTAGTTTGCAAGAGTGTATGCAAAATGCAAATTTTTATCAATTTGATAGAGAAGATGAAAAAAACGCTAGCGTTTATTATAAAATAGCTTGTGAAAAATACGAAAGTTATAACGCTTGCAAGGCATTAAGCGATATTTACAAATATTCTGATATTTTAGAAAATTCAAAATTAAGCAAAAAATATAAAAATAAGACTATTAAAATAGCGAAAGAACAATGTAAAAATAATAACGCGGAAGCTTGTTATGATTATGCAAATTACTGCGAAGTAAATTATACAAAATGCGAAGATTATGAAAAAATTTATAAACAATCTTTTGACTTATATACAGCAGAATGCGAAAACAAAAATTACTCATCTTGTTATTATCTAGCAAATATGTATTTCAATGGAACAGGTACTAATATAAATGAAGAAAAAGCACTTGATTTATATAAATATGCTTGCTTTAACAAAGATAATAAAAGTTGTTATGAAGTAGCGCAACATTACGAAAATAAATCTTTAGAATTTTTAAGAAAATCTTGTGAATTAGGATTTAAATACGCTTGCGAGAAGTTAGATAATATAAGATAAGCTTTTTAATAACTAAAAAGCTAAGAATTTGAATTCGGAATTAGATTCTAATTCCTATTTCAAATTCTAATAACTTATATTACTTCCACCTACTGGAATATAAACAATATCGCTTTTAGAAATATCGGTAAAATTAGTATTTGTTTTTGAAATTCTACCTTTTAGTATTTGTATTACTGAATTAAGGTTTAGTAATTTATCACATATTTCGCTTTTTGTTTTTAATTTTTTAACTACTATGAAATATTCATCAGTAGTTATTTCTAAGCAATCAGTATTTTTAATATTAAAAAATTTATCATCTTTTAATTCTTGTGAAGTCATATCTTTTAAATTGCTACTAAAGTTTGTTTGAGTTGTATAGTATGAGCTTAAATCTTCTAATAATATAGCTAGATTTTGAGCTGATTTTACTATCTCGGCATCATCTCTAGTAGCACTTAATCTAGGAATTGCAACTGCTGCTAATGCTCCTAAAATAACTATTACAAATATTAGTTCAATCATAGTGAAGGCTTTTTTCATTAAGCTCCTTAAATGAATTAACCTAGATTAGTTTCTAGGTTAAAACGAAACATTGCCTGCACCCAAACTAATCTTATAAGCATCTAACTCTCTTAAATGATTTTTAATATCTGAACCGCCCATAATCTGACTAACAGAACTATTTGTAAAAAAATTAACACAAATACCTTTATTATAATCAGGAGATGCGAAGATTTTAATATCACTACCATTTGTGTCTGCATTGATTGTTACGCAATTTAGTTTTTTTAGGTAAATATGCGCTGAAGATTTATTTCCATATATGTGAGGCTGTAATACAACATTTGTCATATCTTGTATTTTATTTGCAAATTTTCCATTAGCTGTATAATAAGATGCTATATCACTTATCGCCGTTGCAAAGTCACTTGCACCTTTAACTAATTCAGCATCATCTCTAGTAGCGTTTAGTTTAGGAATAGCAACTGCAGCTAAGATACCCAAAATTACTATTACAAATATTAGTTCAATCATCGTGAATGCTTTTTTCATATTTATCCTTTAGAATTTAAAAAAGCCAAGTTAGGATAAATTCTAACTTGGCTTAAAACTATTTCATCAAATAAAGTGAAATTAGAAAGAAATATTTCCGCCACCTAGTTCGATTTTATATCCTGTGTCACCATGCGCAGAAAGTTTTTTGTTTCCTAAAATAGCTGCAATACTACTTACATCATCAAAAGATTTGCAGATAGGTTTAGGTGTACCTTTTAAAGATGAACCCTGTTTAATAGTTAAAGTGCTATCTGTTGCGGTAAATATCGCACACTCTTCACCTTTAATAGCGAAACCGCCAGTTGCACTTAAAGCCACATTAGTCATATCTGATAAATTTGTAGCAAATTTACCCTTAGCTGTATAATAAGATGTGATATCACTGATAACTGTTGAGAAGTTGCTAGCCGCTTTTGCAATTTCTGCGTCATCCCTTGTAGCATTTAGTTTTGGAATAGCAACTGCTGCTAAAATTCCTAGAATTACGATTACGAAAATCAACTCAATCATTGTAAAGCCCTTTTTCATGGCTATCTCCTTAAAATTAATTTCACTTTATTTACACAAAAGTAAAATTAATTTAAGGCTATTATTAAAGAAAATAATAAGTGTAAAAATGATTTTTAATCTTTATTTAGCATAGGATAAATCGTGTGGATATAAAAGGAATTTAAAATAGGAATTAGAACCTAATTCCTATTTCGTAATTGTTAGAATTATTTAGACCAAAAGCCTTTTTGGAATGGAAATTCGTTGCATAAAAGTTTATTAATCTTGCAACCTTTATAAATTGCTTTTCTTAGTTCTTTTTCATATTTTTTTAAATACTTTTCATCTATATTATTGTTTGAATTACAATGCATATAATCGCCCTTTTCGCATAGCTTAATAAGTATTTTAACCCTATTATCTATATCTTCAATTCTTCCATAAGCATGGTATAAATTAATGCATTTTTCTACATCTTTTTCGCAGTTTTTATCGGTATTTTTCAAAGCTATTTTAAGCAAGTCATCATCATCAATAATATAATAATCCTTACAACCCATACAAGATTTTAAATCTCCACTTTTGCAAAGATTTTCACATATTAAAGTAGCTTGTTCTATATCACCATCACAAGAAATTGCATTAAATAATAAAGCAGCTTTATGTAAAGAATTTTCACTAGCTAACATAAAGGCTTTTTTGCCTTCTTCGCTATATTTTGCCTTATCAACAATAGCAAGGCTTATGCAAGAACTAATATAACCTAAATCACAAGCTTTCTTATCGTATTCAAGGCTGGTTTGATAGCTTAGTTCATCAAAATAGCTAAATGATATATGAGAATAAAAAGCACACGCATAGCCTGAATTATCTTTATCACATAGATTTTTTGACATACCTTTTACTACAAAGGGCTTATTTATATGTAAGCCTAGCCTAATTGCTAAAATACAAGCATTAGAGTTGTTATTTTTGCACGCATTTATAACGCTTGAAAAATTACTTTTATCATAATCTTTTGCATACAAGCTAAAAATTAGACAAAAAATAATACAAATTATTCTCATCAAACTCCTTTAACAGCTCTTAACTCCTTTTCTAAAACTGATTTTGGAGTTAAAGAGATGAACTTTTTTACCATTTTACCATTGTTATCATAAATAAACATAGCAGGAACTCCATAAACACCCCCTACTACATTGCTTAAATACTCAACATCTAAACTATCATAAATAGTTGTAAATGTTACACCTTTTAAATTCTTAACAGCCATATCCTTATTTTTCATATTTCCTAATACAGCTATTATTTTATAATTCTTGCTTAATTCATTTAATATGGGAATTTGTTTTTCACAAACTCCACAATCTTTAGAATAAAAAAACAACATAAAAGGCTCATCAAGACCTTTTAAAGCCTTTTCTTTGGCATTATATTTTAAACTAAGTGGCTCTTTTGAATTAAGTGTTAAAAAATACTCATCCTTACAAGCACAAAAAATCAAACATAAAAGCATTAAAACAATTCTCATAAATATCCTTTGATTTTTTCTTGTATATAATTAAATCCCCTATCGCCTAAGATTTTTTCAACATAAACGCCGTCTTTTAAGATAAATAAAGTCGGAACTGCAAATATTTCATACCTTGACCAAGTTATGTCTTGCTGATCTTTTAAAAAAATCATAGCATCATAATTATGTTCATTTTCGTGCTTTTTAATAGTTTTTAAATCATCAATTGAATTAATTGCATAAATTTTTATATTATTATTTAGCGCATAATCATTAAGGCTAGCCATTACTTTAAGACAAGCAGCACAGCCATTCTCCCAAAACTCAACTATTTCAATACCTTGCCTTGTAAGCTTAATATTATTACCTTTTGTATCCTTAGCTAATATTTCAGGAGCTTTTTCATTAAGGCTAAGCTTTGCATTATCGCAAGCTACAAAAAATAAAGCAAAAACTATTAAAAATAATTTATTCATTTACAATAAGACCATCTTTAATAGTGATAATCTCATCAGCTTTTTTTGCTAAATCAGGGTTATGCGTGATTAAAACTATTGTTTTACCTTCACTTCTTAATTGTTTAAAAATATCTAAAACAATTTCTCCATTTTCTTCATCAAGATTACCAGTAGGCTCATCAGCAAGTAAAATGCTAGGATTATTTATAAGACTTCTTGCTATACAAAGACGCTGTTGCTGACCACCACTTAGCTCGCTTGGCAAATGCTCTAATCTATCAGCTAAGCCAACTTTATCTAAAATCTTTTTTGCATCGCTTTCATCAATGCTAGAATGATAATATTGAGCTAGCATAACGTTTTCTAAAACACTTAAATATGGAATTAAATGAAATTGTTGAAAGATTAGTCCTATTTTTTCACGGCGGATTTTTTGCTTATCAACTTCGCTTAAATGAGTTACATTAATGCCATCTAAAAAATATTCGCCCTCACTTGCATTATCAAGCAATGATAAGATATTTAAAAGCGTTGTTTTACCGCTTCCACTCTTACCTACAATACTAAGCCAACGACTTTTTTCTAGTTCAAAACTAAGACCTTTTAAAACATGTGCTTTATCAAATCTTTTGTGTAAATTACTAACTTTAATAATACTCATTTACTCTCCTCTTAAATTACCTACGATATCTATGCTTAAAGCTTTTTTGATAGGAAAATATGCAGCAAGAATAGCAAAAATAAAAGAAATTAAAATCGCTATTACAAACGCACTTAATCTAAAATCAATACTAGCATTAAAAATAATTGCTCCTAAAAATTGTGCTAATAAATACCCACCAACTGAGCCAAATAATGAAGCGATTAAGGTAAGTATAAAAACTTCACTAGCAAATAATTTTACTATATCGCTTTTAGCAGCCCCTAAGGCTAAATGTAAAGCGATTTCCTTTTTTCTTGAAAATATAATTGAACTAAGCGTTGTATTAACACTTGTTGAACTAATTATTAAAATTACAATAGAGATTAAAAACATTAAGCCTTTAATTTTTTCTAAAATTGCACCCTCTTTAATGCTAACACTAGGAATTGTTTTAAGCTCTGCATTTTCATTATTAATACTTGCACTTAGCTTTGATAGGTTTTCAAAATTATCATCAATTATTAAAGAAGCATAAGAATATTTATCCTTTACACCTGAAAACTCTTTAGCTGAATCTAAATTAATAAACGCCATTGCATCAATTTCATCTCCACTAGAAATTATGCCTTTTACTACGAAAGTTTTTTCAACTAATCCTAAATCTTGCTTATAGTTTAAGGTTAGTTTTGAGCCAACTTTCTTATCAATTGTATTTGCTAAATCAATTCCTAAATAAATACTATCAGCTTTGCTGTATTCGCTAGGACTTAAACTACCTTTTAAAATAGTTAAAAATTTATTGATTTTTCTAAACTCATCAAAACTAACTCCAGCGACTAAAATCTGCCTACTTGAATAACTAGGGGTAAAGTATAAATAAGGCGAAATTGCTAAGATTTTTGAGCTTGTTATTTGTGATGTTATATTATTTACATCACTAATATTTACATAATCGCTATCTTTAGCACTTAAAATCATATTAGCACCATAGCTTTTAAGCTCTTTGCTCATTTTATTATCTATGTCAAAATAAATATTTAAAAACGCATTCGCAACAGCAGTTCCCATAAAAATAGAAATTAAAATTATAAGTAATCTTTGTTTTGAAAACCCTATACTCTTTTTAACTTGAGTTATGAAAAAATTATTTCCTGCCATAAAGCACCTCTACGATTTCTAGTTTTATAAAGTTTTTTGTAGCTATTAATGAGCCAAGAATTGAGATTAAACTAGCAAAAAACATACAAATAAAAATAATAATAAAATTATAAGCAATGCTATGAGAAAAGATATTTAAAGCTATTAAATCACTTACAAAAAATCCAAAAATACTTCCAAACACACTAGCAACCAAGCTAACACATAAATAATCAACCATAAATATCAAATATATTTGTAAGTTATTCGCTCCTAAAGCCTTTAATAAGCCTATTTCTTTTGAGCGTCTATAAACATCGCTATTTATAAGCGAAGCTTGTGCTACGCTTGCAACTACTAATGAAATTAAAAAGATTATTCCCATTAAGCCTTGAATTTTTTTAACCACTGAGCTTTCAGCATCAGCAACCTTGCTAAGTGCTTTTGCACTTGCACCTTTGTAGTCTTCTTCTATTTGATAAGCAATTGAGCTAACATAAGCAGTGCAATACCATTTATCAAACTCAACTGCATCTAAGCTATCTTTATCATGTCTTGCACGCATAGCAAGGTCGTTTTCTGGAATTGTAAGCGCTGAAACTTCGGCTCTTTCATAAGTTGGTTTTGAACCTAAAATCTCATTTAATTTATCAATACTTATAAGCAATTTATTATCATATTCGCCTAAATTATCAATAATTCCTACAATTTTAAAAGTTCTAATTCCTGATTCAAATTCCACATCAATTTGATCGCCTGATTTAAGATTAAATCTAGTTGCAAATTCTCTTCCTATATTTGCTTCTAGGATATTGCTTTCATCATTTACAAAATCTTTATCGCTTTTCCAAAAAGGAAATAAGCCTGTGATTCCAGTTTTGTAATCTTCTTCGCCATCAATAGGAATATTTTTATCAAAATAAGTGCCTAAAACTTTAATCTCTTTGCCATTAATTTTTGCTACTTCATCTTTAAACGGAGCAAAAGCTGTTATATTGTTTCTCCAAAAGATTTCTTTTATTTTGTGTAAATCTTTTAATTCTAAATATGTTTTATTCTCAAATGGTTTAAAAGTCTTATTTCCTACTTCAATACTAAGTGCTGAACCTTGTGGCACAACGCTAATATTTGCACCATAATTTCTAAGCTCTTTTGTAAGCTCATTACCAACGCCTAAAGTTATATTTAACATACAAGCAAGTAACAAACAAGCTAGAAAAATAGTGCCAAAACTAAGAAGTTTTTGAGTTAAGTTGCCAAAAATTGATTTTTTTATAATTCTTAAAAACATTGCTTCTCCTTAACTTTGATAACCATTTAATCTAAAAGGCGCATTATCGTTTGAGCTTACATATTTGCTAGGGTCTTTTTTAAATTCTTCATAGCTTTCATCAGTGCTAAAATAATAATTTATACCTTTATACATATAAGATTTTTTAGCTTTTGAGTTTAAAAATTTATCTTGATTTACAGGGTCAATTACTTCAATTTCAACAACTTCACTAAAATAATTTTCCCCATCTAAAACATCTCTTACTTTAATTAATAATTTATTATTTTTTTCATCTACTTCGTAATTTAGTGGAATTGGATTACATCCACCTGCCTTGCCTACACTTGGTAAAAATAGCCTTACGTTACAAGCAACGCAGATTAATTCGCCTTCTTTTAAAATATATCCTAAATCCCCACAAATCATACAAGAATCAAACACAGCAACAGGAGTGATTTTGCCAGCAAAACGATTGATTATAAAAAATCTAATCTTTTTACCTGAGCTTGAAATATAAGCATATCTATGTAATTTTCCATCACTTACTTTATCTAATTCAAACTCAAAATGAGTTTTACTCTTTGGAGCAATTACTAAAGGCTCATCTATACTAATAGGCTTAGACGCAACTAGATCATAAAATAAAACGATTATAAAAGCTAAAACACTTAAAATAAATGTAATGCTAAAGTGAGTGTTTATTGTGCTTGTAAGGTTTTTGTTTTGCCTATAAACAATATCAAAATCGCCTTGTTTTTGAGTATATTTAGGGCGAAGTTTTAAGCATAATCCAACATAAATAATGCCTAAAATTAAGCAAATATAATAATAAAACTCAGCATAATGCTTACTCTTTCCTATATAGCTTAAAAGTGCGTCGCTATCGCTTAAAGCTCCGATACTTCTTGTCTTCATTCCATATAAAGCAAGTTCAGCTAAACATTCATTTATAAACATTAAAGCCAAAATAATTGCTATTAAAATACTAATTTTTGATTTTACATGCTTAGTAGAATATACAAAACTTATAAAAAATACGGCACATATAAAAAAAGCTAATAAAATAAAACCGAAATTTAAAACCCCTTCAGTATCTATTAAATTAGATTCAAATATAACAAAATTTGCACTTAATAAAAAATATCTAATAGCACACGCAAAGGCTATTAAAAATACGCTTGATATTGCAAATATTTTTATATTTCTTAAAAATACTAATAATAAAGAAATTATCAAAACACTATCGGCAATGATTAATCCTATTCTGTTTTGCTTTTCGTAGTTTATGATATAAAATGCAATATATCCAAAAATAAAACCAACAAATGCAGAAATTAAAATCTTATAAACTGAATGATTTTTGCAAGCAAATGATGTAAAAAAGCTAATAACAAAAGCTTCAAGAAATAAATGTATAAAATAAATACTCATTATTGTCCTTATTTTTGTATATTTTTATAGAAAGCTAAATTAGCTTTCTATTTTTTAAGGCTTATTTATCAGGTGTTCCGGTGTATTTGAACTTATATTTTACGTTAAATGTATCAAACCACTTATCAACACCTGTTTCTTTATCTACGTGGCGACCAAAACCTTGTTTTTCAGGATTGTCAATTACAAATTCTAATTCATAGTTACCTATTCCTGTATCCATTTTAATGTTTGCACCATAGTGTGGGCCATCATCAGCTACCATTGGCATAAGCTTTCCAACTTTTGTTTTACCATTATCTAGGTTTGTTAATTTATAACCTATTGTAAGATATGGCATCCAAAAACCTTCTGGAAAACCATTTGGATTTTCTTTAAGAGCGTGAATATCAGCTTCTAAGTGAATATCAGCTAATGATGCAGCTAAATCAATTCCTCTTGGCTCCATTTCAATTGGTTGTAAATAAACTGCTGCTATTTCCATACCATGTAATTTATAGCTTTCTGCTCCATCAATTGTTGGGATTTCAACTTCACCAGCGAATGCTGAAGTAGCTAAGAAAGCACCTGCAACTAAACTAAGCAATGACTTTTTCATTGTTTCTCCTTTGATTTGATTTGCATATAAAGAACTCCTCCTATTAATAGAAGAAGGATTATTGCCTGTAACACTAAGCTCTCATAATAAGGGTAAAGCCCTAGCCATGTAATACTTTCAAATGGCGTTGATATGAGATGTGGAGTTAAGACCTTGCCCTCAACAAGTTCCATAATTCCTTTGCCTGTAAAGACAAAACACATATAAAAAATCACAATTGAGGTTAATAAGAAAAATTGTTTTATAGGTATTCTAATAGCTCCTGCTTTAAGTAAGAAATATAAAATTACTAAAATAACTAAACCTAATGCTAAACCGCCTATTACAGCACCTAAACCAGCGCTTGAACCTGAATCTATAAGTAACGCTTGATAAAATAATATAGTCTCAGCACCTTCTCTAAATACTGCTAAAAATACAGTCCACCATAGAGTTTTTGCACTACCACTTGTAATTGCCATTTTTGCTTGTTCTTTTAGATTACTTGCGTATTTTTTATTTCTTGCATTGCTAAGCAACCAAAAGCCAACATAAAACAACAAGGCTACTGCAATTAGCATTGTAACACCTTCTATAAGCTCTCTACTTTGACCTGAATTACTAATAAAATATGAAACAATAAACGCTGTTATAAATGATAAAATAACGCCCGTTCCTAAAGCTGAATATGCTATGTTTAATCTATCTTTATTACCACTTTGAATTATGTATGAAATTATTGCAACTACTATAATTAAAGCTTCTAAGCCTTCTCTTAAAATAATTGTAAGAGATGATATGAATAAAAACCATACACTAGTATCACTAATCTTATCAAGTTGGCTTGCAATTAATTTATTTAATTCATCAAAATTAGCTTGTAACTCTTCTTTGCTTGCCTTGCTTTTAATTAAAGCTGTTCCTTTTGTAAATTTCTCTTCTATCGCTAATTTAACGCTTGAATCAATTGCACCTATTTTACTCTCCATACCTTTTGCTTCAAAAATATCTAAATAAACACTTTGAAGAGAATTAATACTTGCTTTTTCACCTACATTTTCATAATCTTGAACTATTTTTGTAAGTGCGATTTTAATATCGGTTGCAACTTGGGTATAATCAACATTTTTTGTTTCATCAACATATCCAACTAGCTTTAATTTACCAAGATTGCTTTCATCAATTTCTGTCATTACTTCAAATATTTCATTAAGCAATTCTTCGCTTTTTTCTCTCATATCATTTTCACTAACTTTACCACTACGAATATCACTACCAAAACTTCTTAATTTGCTTCTCATATTAATATTTTTTGTAGCGTTGATTAGTATTTCTATATTTGTATTTATATAAATTTCTTCTCTTGCTGAGCCTATTGTATCAGCAGCTTTTGTGTATTCTCCAAGCTTGTTATATTGCATTGCTTCATCAAATTTTTCGCTTAATAAATCATAAACATATTGAAGTCTAGGATCAATTGAAGCAGCAGCTTGAAGACTTTCAAGACTATCATACACTGGCTTTTGCATTACAGGCTTTTGCACTTCTCCACTTGCTTCTTTTGCTAAAAGTGCAATTTCAGCAGCTTTTTGCTCTTCACATTTAGTTCTTGCATCGCTTTCATTTGAGCCAAACATCATTTCGCCTTCAATGCAAGACTTTAATAAATTTTCTCTTGCATTAATTTCTGCTTTTGCTTTATCATAATTTGGATCAGATGCTACGGCTTTAATCTTAAAACCATCTTGAATAATAGGCGTTACTTCTTCTAAATCTAATTTAAGACCATAGATTAAAGCTTCAATTTTATTAATACTTTCGCCTTTTCCATAATAGCTTCTTAGATTAGTAAATTTTCTCTCCATAAAAAAGCCTTTTTTTCCGATATTTCTACCGATTGGCCCTTCCATATTTTCAAAATGCTGAAAATATGCTTCGCTTGCAAGTTGTCTTGCTGTCGCTGCATCGCCTTTTTTATAAGCTTCTAAACCTTTATCAAGCTTTTCAATAATCAAATCTTTTTCTTTAAAATAATCAACATCATCTCTAGCAATTACTGAAGTTACTAAAATACAAATAAGAAATAATAATTTTTTCACAAGTAAGCCTTTATAATTTTTTCGCATATTCTAAAACTTATAAATAAATCAAATCTAAATGATACTTATTATTTTTTTCATAATTTATCAATTAGGAATAAAATTGATAAAAAATTTTTCAAGTTATTAACCATTTTTAATATTTCGCTCTTACAATTTCGCCACATTTTTTAGAGGAGAAGAAAAATGAAAAGATTATGTTTAGTATTAGTTGCCTTTTTAGGTCTTAATTTATGTGCTGCTGAAGTTGAAGCAGTAAATACTGAAGAATGCAAAAGTGCTGAGTGCGTAAATAGCACAAGCGAGCAAACAACAACAGAAAATGTTCAAGAACAAATGGAAGTAAAAGAAGAAGTTAAGTAAAACACAAATTTCTACGATTTAGCTAAGCTAAATCGTAGTATTAATTAAAAAATCCAAGAATATACGATTTTAAATTCTCAAATCCACTAATAAAAATAATAATAATTACAACAGGAATTATGTATTTTATATAATAAAACCATGCTTTATAAATAGGGTTTTTTAATTCATAATCATTGCTAATTTCTCTTAATGCTTCATCTTTACCTAAAATAAATGCAACATATAAAACACATAATAATGCAGTAATTACAAATAAAATATTTCCACTCACAAAGTCAAATGTATCAAAAATATTTCTTCCAAAAATCAAAACATCATCAAGCACACCATAGCTAAGTAATGCAGGAATATTTCCTAAAACAAAAATTCCACCTAAAACTAAATTAATTGAAGTTTTCTTTGAAATTTTAAACTTTTCTTCTAAAACCGAAATTATTACTTGATAAATCGGCAAACTTGTAGTAAGTGCTGCTGTAAGTAATAATACAAAAAATACAATAGCAAAAATATTTCCAAAATGCATATTTGAAAATACAATAGGCAAAGTCTTAAACACTAGCGAAGGTCCTGCATCAGGACTTAATCCGAATGAAAAAAGTGATGGAAATATCATAAAACCTGCTAAAACTGCTACAAGAGTATTTACAACACCTGTAATTACTGCTGTTTTTAATAAATCTTCTTTTTTATCAAGATAACTTGAAAGCGTAATCATCACACCAAATCCAAGTGATAATGCAAAAAATACTTGTCCTATAACATATAAAAAAATGCTTGGAGTTATCTTACTAAAATCAGGGTATAAATAAAACTTAATTCCTTCTAATGCTCCATCTAAAGTAACATTTCTAATAACCATAGCAATTAAGCATAAAAATAATAATGGCATTAAGTATTTAACCGATCGCTCAATCCCATCAATAACTCCACGCCTTAAAATAATCCAGTTAATTAAAACAAATACAAAAGTATAAATTGCTATCATTAAAGGAGATTTTTCAATATGATTTACATAATGTAAGCTTGTTTGCTCAGCCGTTATAACTTGAGTTAAATCTAAATTATTTGTAATAATATTTACAATATAGCTAATTACCCAAGCACCCAAAACCATATAATAAGCCATAATTGCATAGCTTCCAAAAAGCCCTAAATATCCTACAAATTGCCATTTTTTACTAAAACAATCTACACTATTTTTATGAGCGCGTCTTCCTATAATATTTTCAACCAAAATAATAGGAACACCTACTAAAAACATAGCTATTATAAATAATAAAACATAAGCACCGCCGCCGTTTTCTCCAACCATATAAGGAAATCTCCAAGTAGCTCCAAATCCTATGGTAGCACCTGCAACGGTTAAAATATATGTTAATCTATTTGTCCAAGTTTGTCTTTTCATATGTATCCTTTGTGTAAAAAGGATACATTTTATACAAAAAACAATATTAATTGCAAGTAAATTTTAAATAAATTTTACAAATAAAAATCCTAATGCAACACTTAAGATAATCATTAAAACCCCTGGAATAAAGAAAGAATGGTTAAATACATATCTTCCTATTCTAGTAGTTTTCGTATCATCCATACCAACAGCACCAAGTAAAGTTGGGTAAGTTGGTAACACAAAGAGCGCTGAAACTGCTGCAAAAGAAGCGATTATTATCTTTGCATTTTCTGGATTTTCACTAAGTCCTAGAGCAACTATTACTGATGGAACAATTGCTTTTGCTGTTGCTGCTTGAGAATATAAAAGCATGCTTGCAAAGAAAAAGGCAAATGCTAATAAGAATTGATATTGCTCTACTAGATTTTTTGCAAAATCTTTTATTTCAGCTGAATGAGCGCTTACATAAGTATCACCTAGCCATGCAACACCTAAAACGCATACGCAAGCATTCATACCGCTTTTAAATACACTTGTATCAATGATTTTAGAAGTATTAATTTTACTAACTAAGACAATAAAAGTTGCAATGCTAAGCATTACACACATAATCGCACTATCTCGTGGGATTATTATTTGCTCAGCTTTTAAGCCTGAAAGATAAGTTGCATAACAAACTACAGCTAAAACTCCGATAATAAAAATTGCAACGCTTAATTTTGCTTCTTTGCTAATTATTTGAGTTGATTTTTCTTTTTTTACGATTTCGCCTTTTTTTAATAATTCTTGATAATACTCATCGCTGCTTAAATCAAGATTGCTAAACTTAGTTACTAAAAATGCTGTTATTATGCAAGCTAAATATGTACTTGCTATCCAAACCCCAAGCATTGCAATATAAGAATATCCAAAACCTTCTAAAACCCCACTAAGATAAACAACAGCAGCACTAACAGGACTTGCTGTAATTGCTATTTGACTTGATACAACTGCAAGGCTAAGCGGTGCTTTTGGCTTGATATTTTGCTCTTTTGCAACTTCAACAATTACAGGAATCATAGAAAAAGCAGTATGACCTGTGCCTGCTAAAATCGTTAGAAAATAAGTAATTGTAGGTGCTAGATAATTAATCTTTTTAGGATTTTTTCTAAGGATTTTTTCAGCTACACTTACTAAATAATCAAGCCCACCAGCAAGTTGCATAGCCGAAATTGCAGCAATAACTGACATTATGATTAAAATTACTGAAGTTGGAATTTCACCAGGCTTTATTCCACATAAAACACCTAATAAAATAACGCCTATTCCACCAGTATATCCAATAGCTATTCCACCAAGCCTAACACCTATGAAAATTACTGATAAAACAATTGCAAGGTCTAAAAAACCAAAAGAACTCATCAAAACACAAAATAGCAATAATGCTATCATTAAAAACGAATCGTTTTTCATAGCCACTCCTTTAAAATTATGCAATTTTACAATTAAAAATTTTAATAATAAATAAAAATTATTAAAAAATAAAAAAGAATTTGAATTAGGTAAATTAAAAATTTAAATTAAGATATTTTTAATAATAATCAAGGAATTTCTTTGCGAAATTCCTATTTTAAATTCTTAGTTTTTCATCTCATTTAAGCCATCGATATCTAGCACGCCACCATTACTTGCATTGCTAACAAGCGCTCTATACATTCTAAGCCATCTTGAATTAAGTGGTTTTTGTATAGGCTTAAACTCTGCTTTTCTCTTAGCCATTTCTTCATCGCTTATTAATAGATTTATAGTGCATTTGATAGTATCAATTTCTATAATATCGCCATCTTTTATAAGTCCTATTTCTCCACCTTCAGCAGCTTCAGGCGAGCAGTGTCCTACGCTAAAGCCCCTTGTTGCACCACTAAATCTTCCATCAGTAAGCAAGGCAACCGAAGCACCTAAGCCCCTACCCATAATAAGACTTGTTGGACTTAACATCTCTTGCATACCAGGGCCACCCTTTGGACCTTCATAGCGAATTACAACGCAATCACCTGCTACTACTTTTCCACTGCTAATTCCTGCGATTGCTTCATCTTGAGAATTAAAGCAAACGCATTTTCCACGAAATACCTTATCTCCAACAATTCCTGCAACCTTAATTACAGCACCTTGTTTTGCAATATTTCCAAATAATACGCAAAGCCCCCCACGCTCTGAATATGGATTTTCAAGCGTTTTAATAGCCTTACCATCAGGATTTATTCCTGATATTAATTCGCCGATACTTTCTCCACTAATAGTAAGTGCGTCTTTGCTAAAGAATTTGCTTTTTTTGCTAACTTCATTCATTATCGCATATATTCCACCGCTACTTCCTACATCTTGCATATGAGTTCCTGGCAAGCTTGGACTTACTTTTGCAATATGTGGAGTATCTTGAGCGATTTCATGCATTAATTCTAAGTTTATTTCGTCAGCATAAGCTTCTTTTGCAATTGCAAGAGTATGCAAGATTGTATTAGTGCTTCCACCCATTGCCATATCACAAACTAGAGCATTTTTAAGGCTTTTATTATTTAAAATATTTCTAATTTTATATTTTTCGCTTAGCTCTTCGCTTTTTGCAATTTCGCAAATTCTTCTTGCTGCAATTCTTAATAATTCTTCTCTTTGGGCACTTAGTGCTAAAATAGTGCCATTTCCTTTAAGTGCAATACCAAGGCTCTCCATTAAAGAATTCATTGAATTTGCTGTAAACATTCCACTACAGCTTCCAGCACCTGGACATGCAGCGCATTCAATTTCTTTTAATTTCGCTTCATCAATTTTGCCAACTTCAAATTCCCCAACTGCTTCAAAGGCTGTATTTAAATCAATCTGAGAGCCATCTTTTAGCTTTCCTGCAGCCATTGCTCCACCACTTACAAAAATGGTCGGAACATTTACCCTTAATGCTCCCATTATCATACCTGGAGTAATTTTATCGCAGTTTGGGATTGCTATCATTGCATCTAGGCTATGAGCATTCATTACCGTTTCAACACTACTTGCTATTAATTCACGGCTAGGAAGTGAATAAAGCATTCCGCTATGCCCCATAGCAATACCATCATCAACACCTATGCAGTTAAACTCAAATGGAACACAGCCGTTTTTCTTAATCTCATCTTTTATAATCTCTGCGTATTTATTTAAATAAAAATGCCCTGGAATAATCTCAATAAAGCTATTGCAAACTCCTATGAATGGCTTTGCAAAATCTTCATCTTTTAATCCAACAGCTCTAAGTAGCGACCTGCTAGGTGCTTTTGTATAGCCTTTTTTAATAACATCACTTCTCATTCTTGCTCCTTTTTAAATTAATAGATTTTCAAATTCCTAATTCAAATTCTAAATAAAAATATTGTGCGGTTCTTCAGGTTTGCTAAGCTCATAGCCTTGAGCCTTTTCTATCCCATAATCTTGAACTATTTTTAAAATCTCTTGGTTTTTAACAAACTCAGCTACCACTTCATAACCTTGCTTATGAGCAAAGCCTACTAGCGTTTCAAGAACGGTTCTAGCATTATTATCAACAACCAAGCTTTCAATAATAGAACCATCAATTTTTAAATAATCAAACTTGATTTTTAATAATCTATAAAAGTTTGAATATCCACTACCAAAGTCATCAATTGCTATCTTACAACCCCTTAAAGAAATTGAAGTTAAGAAATTTGATAAATCATCGTATTTATCAATACTTTCACTCTCTAAAATCTCAACACATAAAGCTTCAGGACGAGAGCACCTAGCTAATCTGCTCTCAAATACATCTCTAGTTTCTTTATTGATAATATCTGAGTTTGCTAGGTTTATACTAAATTTTGCTTCAGGATAATTTTCTATCAAATCAAAAACTTTATTAATAACTACTTCTTGAATATTTTTATAAAGACCCACTTTTCTTGCAACATCTAAGAAAAGTCCCGGAGAAACTATATTATTATGCTCATCTTTTAGCCTTACTAATACTTCATAATAACTTACTTCTTTAGTAAGTGAATTATGAACGCCTTGACAAACTACAAAAATCTTATCATTATCAAGGGCATACCTTATTTGTGCTACTACTCTTTGCTGTTCTGCGTGTTGTTTTTCTATACTTAAACCTTCTTTATATACGCAATAAGGCTCTTTTGTTTTTATGGTTTCATAACTTGCAAGAATTGCTTGAGCAAGTCTATTGATTACTTCTTGATTTGTCTTTCTAATATCACGCTCACTAGAAATTCCTATGTTTAATTCTAAGTCTTTAAGCTCCATATTTTGATTAATTTGAAGTTCAAACTTGTTTTTCTTACCCATTATAGGATTTACATTTTTTGCTTTAAAATGTTTTTGGATTAAATCAGCTGCTGCCATTGCTTCTTCGTGATTTTTATAAACTATACAAAACTCATCAAGTTGTAAATGATATATATTTGTAGTTTTTAAAACCTCATCGTTATCTTTAACATTTAAAGCATTTTTTAAAGACCTTGCAAAAGTTTTTATGATTTCATCAATCATAATTGTTGAATAATTAAGTCTTAAATCATTGAAATTATCAATTTTTAAATATAAAAATATGTTATTTTTATTTGACTTATCATCTTTTAATTCTTTATCTTGTAAAGCCTGTAATGATAATAAACCAGTTAAGCTATCGGTATCTAACTTCTTTTGCATATTATCAAGCTTAGTTTTATAGTCTTTAATTTGTAAAATCTTTTTGGTTACATCAACCTTATTAATAAGCTCAATATTATCACCTATACTTTTTCTAAAAATAGAAAAAAACCTTGTTTCTTTTCTACCTGTAATATCATTTTCATTATATTCTTGAATTTTGTTATGGCTTTCTTGAATAAGCGTTCCGTAATCAAAACCCTTTGCATTGTCATTTAAATCAATAACACCATGTAAAGAATCATAAAAGTTCATAGCTTGAGCTTTTCTTACATTTTCGCTTTGCTCTGTTGGTGTGTTTATATTAAAGGTAAAAGTATCATTTACATACTCAATATATAAATTCTTTTTGTTTTTTGTATTAATTAAAATTTGTTGAATTGGAGAGTTTAAAAAAGCCTTGTATAAAATATCTAAAGCCCTTGTTAAATCAAGGCTATACTTGAAAATAATAAAAGTAACAAACACAAGTAAAACAGCAAAAATAGCACCAACTAATATTAATTGCTCGTTTGTAGTTTCTAAATGCTCTATTTTTGTTAATACTTGAAGTTTTAATTGAGTTAGAATATTTTCAAAATCTGTGAAATTTTTGATTTCTTCTTTTTCTTCATGAAGTTGTTTAACACCATGCAATAATTTTCTTGAAAGAATTAGATAGGTTTTTTCTTCATCAACTGCTTTTATCCTATCTTCTAATAATTTTATATCATCAGTTTTTATTTTACTTTCTTGTTTTAAGCTTGCCATTGTGTTTTTATATTCTAAAATTAAATTATTATTATTTTCAATCAATGTATCGAGAAAATCAACATAGTTTTTAATAGAACTAATGCTTATTTTAGTTGCAAAAATAAATTCCAAAACATTTTGCTTTACATCAATTAATTTAGATTGAGCATATAAAACGTTAAAGCTTTTAAAATCACTTCCGCTAGTTCCCAATAAGCTATTAAATTCTTTTACATAATTTTTTAATTTTTCTAAACTCTGTGATAATTTTTCTTCTTCTGCTTTATTTAATTGCCTATTTTCTTTCAATAAAGCTATTAATTCACTTGTTTTAGTATCAATTTCACTTAATTTTCTTCCACTACTTTCAAAATTTGCATAAATACTTGGTCTTTCAATATTTAACATTAACTCTTGATTATCAAGCATAATTTCATGAATATGATTGTTTATATCGTAATTTACATCAATTTTATGAAGTTTTGTAAAAAATATTCCTGTACAAACAAAAATACCAACCATTAAAGCAGTTATAAAAATCTGTAAAATTCTTTGAACGAAAGTTTTTATTTCTATATTTTTATATTCTCTATTCATTATTATTCCAAAATTTTAGGTCTTTTTCCTTCTAAAGTTTTTAAAAACTCAACTATATCATCTACATCTTCATCAGGCATAATTATTCCTAATTGACACACCGACATTGCTCTAATCATATCGCTAAGATTTACAAAAGCTCCTATATAAGTGTAAGGCTCGGTTATTGTAACATTTCTTAAAGTTGGAACTTTTACTTTTCCATCACTAACATTACAACCTACTGAAAAGCTTTTATTAATTTCTGCCATTATATTTCCGCCAAAATTATTTCCATTATGGCAAGATGAACATCCGTAAAAGTTAAATAATTTTAAACCCCTTTTAGCCTGCATACTAATTGCATTTTTATCGCCTTTTAAATATAAATCAAAAGGAGAATCTAGCGTAACAAGAGCTTTTTCAAATTCTACTAAAGCATTTACTAAATTATCGTAATTAGCACTTAAACCTATACTATTAAATAATTTTTGATATTTAACATTAAATTTAACCCTATTATTAAATTCTTTAGGAGTAATATCCATATCGGTTTTTAAAGTTCTTTTTACTTGTTCTTTTAAATCCGTTATGCTAGCGTCTTTAAAAAATAGATTTGAATAAGCTATATTTAAAACAGTAGGAGGATTGTTTTCATTATCTGTGTTTATACCTGAATTATTTGTGCCATTACCACTTAAATTTAGATTATGACAGGAATTACAAGAAAGCTTTTTTGGGCTTAAATTAACATCAAAATATAATTGCTTTCCTAAATTAGCCAAATCTTTATCATAAGGAATACTAGCAATTGGTTTATAAACATTCTCATCAGCAAATAAGGTTAATAAAAGAGCAAAAATAAAAAATATTTTATTCATTATTATCCTTGCAATCTTTGCAAACGCCTTTTACCAAAACAGAGCTAACTTGAATTTTATCAATACTTGGAAATGCTAAATCTTGTGTATGATGACAAATATCACAAACAAATAAAGCATTATTACCCTTATTTATTTGATAATAGCCCTTGCCATCAAGCTCAATTTTATTTATTAATTTTGCCTTTTGAAACTGCTCCATTGTCCTATAAAATGTAGTTTTATTTGCCTTTGTTTTGAAATCATCAAAACACATAGGCTCTTTAGCAGCTAAAAGCTCATCTAATAATAAAATCCTAAGTTCTGTAATACCGATATCATGTTTTTTTAATAACTTAACTGAATTCATCTCGTGAATAATAGCAAAAAAAATTAAAATTTAAACCTAATTTATTTTTTGCAACTAAGTTGCATTTAAGCAACTATTTACTACACTAGCAACTTTAAAACATTAATGAAAAGGAATTGCAATGAAGAAACTATTATTAAGCTCAATTGCTTGCATTAGCTTATTTGCTAATAATGTAGGCGTTAGTATTTTGCCACAAGCTGAAATCGTAAAAAAATTACTCCCTAATGCAAAAATAACAACACTAATGCCAGCAGGCGCAGACCCACATACTTATGAGCCAAAGCCAAAGCAAATGCTAGAATTAAGCAAAGCTCAAGTATTTTTAGGAATAGGAGTTGAGATTGAAGAAGTTTGGCTTAAAAGATTAGCCGAAAACACAAATATAAAGATAATTCAAATTGATGAAAATATCAAAAAAAACACATATTTTCATAAAGAATTAAACGAACATCACCATGAACACGATGATGACGCTCATAATGGAGTATTTGATGATGTTAATGTAAAGAATAGAGATTTAAGTGATTGGATTGGAGCTTGGCAATCAATTTATCCTTACGCTTTAAATGGTGATTTTGATGAGTATTATAAATTAAAAGCAGAAGATAAAAAAGACAAAAGCAAAGAAGAATACAAAAAGTATTATTTAGATGGTTATAAAACAGATGTTGAAAAAATCATAATCACAAAAGATAGCATTGAGTTTATTCAAAACAATAAAAGCATAAAATCTAATTACAAATATGTAGGATTTAAAATCTTAACCTACGAATCAGGAAAAAAAGGCGTAAGATATTTATTTGAAGCAACAAACGATAAAAGTCCGTTTAAATATGTGCAATTTAGCGATCATAATATTAAACCTACGAAAGATTTAGAGCATTTTCATATATTTTTCGGAAATTCTAGTCAAGAAGAATTGTTAAAAGAAATGATTAATTGGCCTACATATTATCATAGCGATATGTCAAGCGATGAAATAAAAGAAGATTTAATTCATCATCTAGCACATAATCACAAACATAAACACCATCATCACGAGCATTCAAGTATTGATGTGCATATTTGGACTGACCCTATTATCTTAAAGCAACTTGCGATTAATTCAGCAAATGCTTTAAAACAAATTTATCCAAAAGATGCAAAAAATATTGATGAAAATCTAAAAAAATATGAAAAAGAATTAGATGAATTAAACTTAAAAATATATGATTTAACAAAAAATGTGAATATAAAAGGCTTTATTAGTTCTCATCCTGCTTGGGGTTATTTTGCTAAAAGATATGGCTTAAATGAATATACTTTAGAGCTTGAAGGAAAAGATATAAAACCTAGCGAATTAGCAAAAATCATAGAAATTGCAAAAGACAAAAAAGCTTGCATAATCTTAAAAGCACCACAATTTGATGATAAATTAGCTAAAAGCATTCACAATGAAAGTGGCTTAAAAATCATTGAGATAAACCAACTTTCAAACGAAATATCAAAGGAGCTTTTAAACTTTGCTAAGATTATTAACGATAATTGTTCTAAGCATTAATATATACGCATGTGCTTTGTGTTCTTTATACACACCAACAGCACATGTAAGCTTTAAAGGAAATTCCATTTCTTGGGAATTTTCTTCAAATTTTTCACAAACCTTGCTAGATGGCTACGATACAAATAATGATAAAACTTTAGATGAAAACGAATTAATCAAGGTTAAAGCTGCTTTGCTTGATTATTTATTGCCTAGAAAATTTTTAACTACTTTAAAATATTATGATTTGCCTTTTGGAGAAAGCATTGATATTAAGTTTATTGTAAAAGATATTAAAGTAAGTTTTGATAAAGAACTTGTTTTAGAGTATTTTATAGATTATGATTTTACTCCGAAAATTGATAGGGTTTTGGTTTTAAGCGTTGAAGATCTTGATGGATTTTTTAATTTTAAAATAAAAGAAAACTCATATCAAGTAAAAGATTTTAGCATTAATGAAAACATAAATTTAAACGCTGTTTATTACGAATTTAAAGCACCAACTTTTATTCAAGCTACAACTACAAAAATTGAAGAAAAATCAAAAGAATTTGAAACAGGAATTAGCATTTATGAAAATATGCTTAAGTTTTTAGCTGCTTTACAAAGCAAGATGATTTCTTTATTAAAAGATAATAGTTTGCTTTTATATCCTATTGCTTTAATTTATGGCTTTTTGCACGCACTCTTACCAAGTCATGGCAAAAGCATAACAGCAGCTTATTTTATGAACTCAAAAAAACAAATATTATTTTTTAGTCTAAAAGTAGGATTTATTCATTTAATTAATGCTTTTATTATCGCTGGGTTTTTTTCTATTTTTAGCTTGTTTAATCTAAGTAAAATTTCAGGATTTTTAATAAGTTTATTAGCTTGTATTTTGCTTTATTTAAAATTATCAAAAAAACAAAGCGTAAATATAGTAGAAAAACCAAATAATATAAAAAGTTTTAAACTAGCAAATAATAGTAAAATCTTAAAAGTAGTAAAAAACGAAAAAGCACTTGATAATTTCTTGGCTTTTAGCATAGGATTGCTTCCTTGTCCTGGGCTTATTTTGGTTATTGGTTTTATACAAAGTTTAGGTGCTGTTGCTTTTATAGCAGCAATTTTGATAGCACTTGGAATGAGCCTTGCTATATTTTTGAGTGCATTTATTGTAACTAGATTTAAATTTAGTAAGAAATTAGAAATTATAAGCTTAATTTTTGTTATATTTGTTGGCTTATATATAGGATTTTTTCAATGATAAAAGTAAATGATTTATGTTTTGCATACGATAGTGAAGAGATTTTAAGCAATGTTAGTTTTAGTATAGAAGATAATGAATTTGTAGGAATTATAGGAGCAAATGGCGGTGGAAAAAGCACTACCTTAAAATTATTATTAGGCTTATTAAAACCTAGTAAAGGTAGTATTGAAATTACAACGGATAAATTAAGCTATGTTCCGCAAATTGCTCAGATAAATCCTAGCTTTCCTATTAATGTCTTAGATGTTGTTTTAATGGGAACTATTCATAAATATTCTTTCTTTTTTAATACAAAAGAAGAAAAATCAAGAGCCTTGGCATTGCTTGATGATTTAGGTTTAAGTGGTTTAGCAAATAAAAAATTCGCAAGTCTTAGTGGCGGACAAAAACAAAGAGTATTAATAGCAAGAGCTATGATGAGTGATTCAAAGATTTTATTACTTGATGAGCCAACTGCTAGCATTGATGCTAAAGGGCAGATTGAAGTATTTGAATTATTAAAAAAACTTAATCAAAAAGGCATAAGCATAGTTTGTGTTTGTCATGATATAGCTTTAATTAGCACTTATGCAAACAAATTAATTCATATATGCAGAACTTGTCATATACATAAAAATACAAAAGGAATTGATAATAATAGGTTGTTGCATTTAGCAGCACATAAAAATAATTTATGTGAAATTGATATATGGGAAAATTATGGAATATCTAAATTATAGTTTTATTCAAAACGCAATTATTTCGGCAATTTTAGTAAGTATTGCTTGTGGGATTATAGGTGCTTTAGTGCTTACAAATCGTCTTGTAGCAATGGTTGGCGGGATTACTCACGCAGCTTATGGTGGGCTTGGGATTTCGCTTTATTTTGGAATTAGCACAATGCTTAGCACCTTAGCTTTTGTAATAGCTTGTGCAATACTTATTGCATATTTATCAAAAAATTACAAAAATCAAGATGCTGTAATAGGCGTGGTTTGGGCTTTTGGAATGAGTGTGGGGATATTGCTAAGCGATTTAAGTCCTAATTCAAATTCCGTAGTTTTTAGCTATTTATTCGGAGCTATTTTAGCGGTTGAGAGATTTGATATTTTGATTATGATAATAGCTGATATTGCTTTTATTTTAATGGCGTTTGTATTTTATAGACAATTAATAGGAGTTAGCGTTGATAGTGAGTTTTGCAAGGCAAATGGAGTAAATGCAAATCTAATTTATTATATGCTAATAATTGCGTCTGCTATTTGTATTGTAATTAGCTTAAGGGTTGTTGGAATGGTTTTAATACTTGCTTTACTTTGCATTCCTAGCTATATCTCATCTATGTTTTGCACTAGGCTTTCGTCTATGATGGTAGTTTCTGTTATCTTATCTCTTATGTTTTGCCTTGGCGGACTTGTGCTTAGCATTGCTTATGAATTAAGTAGTGGAGCTTGCATTATTTTGCTTGCTTGTTTTTGCTTTTTTCTTGCTTATTTGTTTAAAATATTTAAAAAGATTTAAGGAATTTGAAATAGGAATTTCTAAATTCAAATTCCACTCAATTTCACTTTTAATTCCTTTGTTTTATGAGTAAAATTCAAATCTTTTTTGCTTTTTGTTTTTGATTGATTTTTTGAAAAGAATTTGAATTCGGAAATTCCGAATTCAAATTCTAAAATTAAAATGTATATCTAATAGTAGAGTTTATCTCATAATCGTTTGTAAGACTTGAGCCAAAGCTTCTTTCTACACTTAAATTAAGTCTTAGATTGTCATTAAATTTATATGAGCCACCTAAACTAACAAAACCACGATTATTGCTATCAAGTTTTACGCTTGAACTTGCGTTTATTCCTTTTACTAAATCATTGATTAAAATATTTGCTGTGTGTTTTTTAGTATCTAATATCGCACCAACTCCAGCTCTAAAAGTAAAGTCATTTACACTATATCCAGCAAAAACTTGTGGTTTAATAATTAGTGGAACATAAGATTTTGTGCTGATTGTGTTTTTGCCAATTTGTGCCTCATATTTTCCTACATAACCTGTGATTAATTCTAAACTTGGCTCTAAATAAGTGTTTTGATAAATATTAAATCTATATCCACTCTCAACACTTGCTAAGAATGAGTTTTGAGATTTGATACCAGCTTTATCGTAGCCTGTGTGAATATATTTAAGCACTAAATCAGCAAAATATCCATCATTACTAATATAACTTAAATATCCGCCTACATTAAAGCCTTTTGATTTTGCATTTGAATTTACTTTATCATAGCCAAATAATGCACCCGCTATTAAATCGCCGTTATTAAAATCTGTTTTTTTATCAGCACCGATTTGGGTTGAATAGTAATTAAAATGGCTATTATCATTACTAAAGCGACCACCATAAGCTCTAAACCATACGCCTAAATCTTCATTTAAGCCACGAATTTCTCCTAAGCGCTTGTTCATATTATTAATGCTTACATTTAAAGAACTTAAAACATCGCTTGAGATTTCGCTTTTTTGCTCGTTTATAATAACGCTTGCAATTTCATTTGCTATTGCTTGTGCTTGTGCTTTTACTTCAGGAGTTGCTGTGCTTAAATCTCCGTTATTTTCTGCACTTAAGGTAATTAGTTTGTTTGCTAGCTCTTGCGTGCTTGCTTTATAATTTTCTCCCATTTCTTCTTTAGACTGCTTACCTACTTCTGTATTATTTGCGATATCTGATTGAAGATTTTTTAGTTCCTCTTCTAATTTAGCTAAATCTTGATTAGCAGTATTTAATTCGTTTTGAGCCTGAG
The DNA here is from genome assembly GCF_022369455.1 of Campylobacter sp. RM5004. Lineage (NCBI taxonomy): Bacteria > Pseudomonadati > Campylobacterota > Epsilonproteobacteria > Campylobacterales > Campylobacteraceae > Campylobacter > Campylobacter sp. RM5004. The sequence continues at coordinate 1,772,486 of NZ_CP059599.1, forward strand.
TTAAAGCTAAACTTGCTGCATCTAATTCAGCTTTTACACTAGCTTGATTTTGCTTAGCTGTTTCAACTGCTGCTAATGCTTCATTATAAACCTTCATAGTTTCATCTACTTTGGTTTTTGCTTCTGCTTGTTTTGCTAAATTATCTGCGATTTTTTGCTCATGAGCTTGGATTTCTTGTTGTTTTAAAGTTAAATTTGATTTGTAAGTTTCAAGATTTTTTTCTTCATCTCTTTTCTTAAAAACCAAATCGTTATGTTGTTCTGTTACGGTTATGAAATCATAGTGAGCTGCATCTTTTTTTGATGTTAGTGGTGTAAATTTGTCATCATTCATACTTACTGCTAAATGCGCTTCATTTTGTGCCTTAACGGCTTCTGCAACTTTGTTTTGTAATACTGTATCATCAGGATTTTTAGCTAATTCTTCTCTTGCCGCTGCAAGTGCTTTTGTTGTTTCTTCTTCTTTTGCTATCAAAAGTTTGCGTTCTTCTTGTAAAGGCTCTAGTTCTTTAACTAAATTTTCATAAGCTTCTCTTTTAGCAGTTAAATTAGCCTGAGAAGTTGCAATTTGGCTTGTCAAATCAGAAATAGTTGTATTTTGTTTGTTTATTAGATCATTTATTCCAGTTAATTGTGAATCTAAATTTTGTTTTTGAGTATTCAAGATATTGCCTTGATTTACTATACTTGCATGTTCTCTTTCTGCTGTATTTTTTAAACCTTCTTTATCTCCCGCAACTAGCGTAGCACTTTCAATACCTTTATTAGCTGATAAAAATTCTTGATATTTTTTACTATAACCTTCATTTGCTAAGCTAACATCTCCTTCTTTTTGGGTAATTGTTATTTTTTGAGTATTAATTTTATTCTCTAAATCCGTTTTTTGACTTAAAAAAGTTTCTAAACTATTACCTACACTATTACTCTCTATTGCATATACATTAGAACCAAGTAGTGCCACTGCACAAACTGATGAAAATAATACTTTTTTCATAATTTCTCCTTGTTAAAAAGTTTTTAAAAGTTTAGCACTTTTTTTGTTAATCAGTTTAAGATTATTATTAAAAAAATATTGCTTAGTAATAAAATTTATTATTTATTTATTTTAATTGTTGTTTTATTTAATGAAAAGCTACAATTTAAATTACTTGTTTGATATTCAATATCATCAATTTTTTGTATAAAACCATCTTGAGTTTTTGTGAAATTTTTCTTTTGGAATATGCTTTTGCACTCAATTATATCTTTTAACAAATCATCATAATACCATTTTCCAAAAAACTTCTCATTAAAGCTTTTTTTAGTATAACACTCGCCATCAAAACAGATTTTTTCATTAATTTTTAGAGTATTTACATATTTTCCAAGCGTGTATAAATCAAGGCTTAAATCGCCTTTATGATTTCTTAAAAATCCTTGCCCTTTAAACTTTATCAAAGGACTTTTTAGAGTAATATTAATCGTTGTGCTAGGCGTTTGCTTAACACAAGAACTAAGGCTTAGGGCTAAGATAAGCCCTAAAAATAATTTAATATAAAGCTTTAAATAAAGCTTATTTGCCATTTAAAAAATCTCTTAGATTATTTACCATCATTCCTACAAGTCTTGTTACACACTCACAAGCTGTCCAAGCAATATGCGGAGTAATTATAAGATTTTGCTTTTTGCTAACTTTTAGCAATGGATTATCAGCTCTCATAGGTTCAAACTCAACCACATCAAGCCCTACTCTAATATTTTTATTATCAATAGCTTTTGCAAGTGCAGCTTCATCAATTATTCCACCACGACCAAGATTTAGTAAATACGCATCATCTTTCATCATTGCTAATTCTTTTTCGCCTATTAGTTTATAAGATTTATCGTTAAGTGGAGCGTGAATGCTAATAATATCGCTAGTTTTTAGTAAGTCTTCAAGGCTAGTTTGTTTAAAATCAGGATTATTATTCTTTCCACTAAGGCTTGTATAAATTACATTTGCTCCAAACATTTGAGCTATTTTTGCAACATCTCTTCCAATTGCTCCAAGTCCAATTATTCCCCAAGTTTTGCCTTCTATTGTGTGAATTCTTCTTGAATAATCGCAAAATAACTCACTCTTAGACCACTCATTATTTTTGGTATATTCATTATAATAAAGCGTTTCATTCATTAAAGCTAGCAATAGTGCATAAGTATGCTGAGCAACACTTTTTGTGCTATATCCAGCTACATTTTTAACTACAACTCCAAGCTCTTTTGCAGCATCTAAATCAACCGTATTCATACCTGTTGCACTAATTAAAATTAGCTTTAAATTAGGACAATTTTGCATTACTTCACGGCTCATTTTTATTTTATTAATCACTGCTACATTTGCATCTTTTAATCTTTCTAGCACTTCATTTTCTGCACTTTTTTCATACACAACAACTTCGCCAAATTCTTTAAAAGCGTCAATATTTTCTCCACCTAAGGTATTTGCGTCTAAAAATACAATCTTCATTAAATCTCCTTTTTATAAATTAAAGCTTGTTTTAAATCTTCTTTATTTACTTTAAAACCTAAGCTAATTAGATTTTTTACATCGCTTGAAGCCAAAATTAATTCAGCAATTTTGCTAGTATCTAAAGTATTTGAAAAATCACTTAATTTTGTAGGAAGATTAATTTCTTTATAAAATTTCACTAATCTTTCATATTCATCATAGTTTTTCTCAAGCACCAATTGAACCAAAACACCAAAAGCTACTAATTCTCCGTGTAAAAACTCTCTTTCAACTAATTTATCATAGCTTATCGCATAGCAAGTTGCATGTGCAAAAGCACCATTGTATTCAATATTTATTGAGCGTGAAACATAGCCAGTATTTACGATGATTGACATAACGACATTTTTAAAACTCAAATCATCATTTAAAGATTTTGCGTATTCGTAATTTAAATCCTTACATAAAATACTGCAAATCTTGCCTAAGTGATTTGAATAATTTACTCTTATATTATTTGCTTTTGCGTATTTTAATTGCAAATCAAACTCATAAAATTTAGCCATAGTATCGCCAATACCTGCTATTAAAAATCTCTTAGGAGCGTTTTTAATGGTTTCTAAATCAATAAAAGTTTTTAAAGGTGGATTTTTAAATAAAGCTAATTCTTTAAATTTCTCATCTTCATAAATAACCGATAAAGCAGACACCGCAGCACAAGTTGCAGCAATTGTTGGAATAGTTATTATTTCTAAATTAAGCTTATTTGCTATATATTTTGAAGTATCAATAACCTTACCGCCGCCAATAGCTAAAACCAAATCAAAAGATTTTCCTTCACACTCATTTAAGATTTTATTAATATCTAAATATGAACATTCTTTAGCATGTGTTAGATAAAAATCACTAGTTAAAGCATAATCTAATTTATGCTTAAACTTAGAATAAGCAGTATTACCTGCTATTATTAAAATACTTTTGTATTTTTGTAATTCCTGTTTTAAATTCTCTTTTATATCTGTATTAACTACAAAAGAAGTAAGAGATAATATCTCTTGCATTTTTTACTCCTTTTTATTTAATAATATGGCCTACGAATTTTGCGTAATTATCAAGTATTGCATTGCCTTTTCTAAAGCCGAGTCCGCAAGCTTCGTAGGCGAAAAATACCCCTGCTTGATAAAACTCTTCATTATAATGATTAAGTTCTGCAAATTCTTGATAAATATAGCCATTATTTTCATACTCGCCGTTACTTTTCGTAATAATTTCGCCATTTTTATCAAAAATCGTAATATTTGCACCTTCTCTTCCAAAGAATGGTTTTTTAACTTGCTTTGTATTTTCTAAAGGCACAAAACTTGTTTTTAATAAATATTTATGATTTGGATAAAGCTGCCATAAAAGCTCTAAAATAGCTTTGCTTTGAAACATCAAGGTATATGCTGGATTTAGAATGATTGCTTTTTGATTTTTAATGATTTTTGTTAGCAAGTGTGCTAATTCGCTTTCTTCAATAGCTATGATTTCCCAAGGAATTAGCATAAAGCAAAACTCATAATTTATATCACCTAAAAACACTCCATCTTCGCTAAATTCTACATCTTCAATATAAGCAAACTCACACTCATACCCAGCGTCTTTTGCCATTTGCATAAGAAGTCTTGTAGTAAGCTCTTCTTCAGCGTCTTTTACGCTAGTAAATAGGATTTTCCAGCCTTCATAAATTTCATCAAAATTACTCACATCTTCATCTAAAGTTGCAAGTCTTTTAAAATTATCAACAATAGCTTCATAAGTATGATTAAACTGATTAACTTCTTTTAGATTATTAAGCCTAAGTTGCTCAAATTGTAAAATCGCAGTTTCAAAAAGAGCCGTAGGAGTGTTTGCATTAAACTCGAGCAATTTTATAGGTAAATTATCAAGCCCACCAGCTAAGTCAAATCGCCCATATAAATGCCAATGAACATCGTTTTCCCAAGACATTTTCACAATTTCGTGAAGATTAAAAGGAATGCCAAGTTTATCTAAAAGATTATTTGATATTGCATATTCACCAGCATTTGCAAACATATCATAAAGCTCATTACAAGCTTCATAATAATTATTCGCTTCTTTTTCGCTAATTACTATTAATTTGTCATCAACATAAGGCGAACCATCAGCATCTGTATGCCAAGTAAAGCCCATATTTTCTAAGTTTTCTTTAGGTAATTTATTTATGTTTAAAAATTGCATTATTTTTCCTTGTATTTGATAAAGTTTAGATTTTAGCAAAGATTTTTAAAAAAGAATTTGAAATAGGAATTTAAAAAAATAAATTTAAAAACAAAAAAAGCTAAAAATATAAAAGATGTTAAGCAAACAAATTCACTCTCATTATCTCTAAACTAAAGCTTTATGCTTTGGTTTATTGTTTGATTTTCATTAAATAAATATATTTAAAAAGCTAAAGAAGTAAAAAAGGTGCTAAGAATAGCACCTTTAATATTATTTTAGTTATTACTACTGTAATAACCTTAGTCGTTTTTAAGGTGACAAGCACCTTAAAAACTTCTATTATTACTACTGTAATAATCTCATTACGTTTTGTTGAACAGCGTTAGCTTGGCTCATTGCATAAACACCTGATTGAGCTAGTATTTGGTGCTTACTAAATGTAGCACTTTCTTCTGCAAAGTCAACATCTCTAATATTACTTTCAGCAGCTTTAACGTTTACTTGAGTAACTGAAATGTTATTTACAGTTGAAACAAGTTGGTTTTGAACAGAACCAAGGTCTGAACGAATTGCTTCAAGAGCTTTTTGAGCTGATTCAGCAATATTCATCATAGCTTGAGCACCTTTTAGTGTCATAACACCTGCTGCATATCCATTCTTATTGTCCGCAGTTTCACTTGCTTGCCAATCGTTTGAATTATAACCCATTGCATCTGCTGTTTCTTTATCAATCTTAGAGTTTGTTTCTCTTAATGAAACAGTTTTTTCGCTAACGTTTTTATCATAACCTATAGAGCTAGTAATATTCATGGTTTCTAATTTACCATCTTTATTCACAAAATCTCTAGTAGCTTCTACAACTATGTCTTTACCGTTAGTTGATACAAGGCTAAGTCTTCCGAAGTTGGTCTTATTGTCATTATTTAAACCTATCATATCAGATAAACCATTTCTATCACCTTCATTTAAACCTTCTTTAAGACCTTTTAAGAATTGTTGGAAAGCATGAGCAACCATAGCATCTTCCGCAGCATTTTTATCCATTGTTAAGCCCTTACCACCATCTACTAACTTTTGAAGAGCTTTCATAGCATTATCAATAGCTTTATTTGCATCATCTAAACTATCATGATTTGCTTTGATTGCGGTTAAAGCTGCGGCTGCAGCTTGACCTTCTGGAGTTTGTTGGGTACCATTATTTGCTAAGGCATGTAAAGCACCTTGAGCTTCAGCAGTAACATTTTGTAAATTTACCTTACCATCAGCTGCAGGCTTAATAGCTTTTCCTTGTCTATATCCATCAGCTGCAATTCTTGCATCTTGTTCATAGTGAGCTGCTTGAACTTCTTCAAATGTATTTTTATCATTTAAAATTGAATTGGTAGTACCAGTAATAGCTGTGTTACCAGCACCAGCATTAGTAACACCACCACCAGCCCAAGTTGCTTTTAAACTTAAGTCCATAGCAGCTTGACCTTCTGTAGTTGTTGCATTACCTGCAGCACCTGAAGTATATAAAACATGCTTATCTGGATTATTAACACCTTGATTTGCAGCAATATCTAAGTTCTTATCCACCCCATCAGTTATCTTAATACCACGACCATCTCTATTATTTAATACAAGCCTACCCTTACTATCTACAGAAGCTTCTACTCCCGTTTGATCTTTAACTGAGTTAATAGCAGCTCTTAAAGCACCGTTACCATCTTTGTCTTTAACTTCAATTGAGCCAATAGTTACACCATTTATACTAAAGCCTTCAAATGTAGTTCCTGCTTTAATAGGTTGCTCGAATACACTCTCAACTGTAACAGAAGCTTTTACACCAGTTTTATCAGTAGCTTTGTTAATAGCTTCAACTAATGAACCTAAACCTTGTCCAGCACCAACTTTATTGCCATTAGTAATTTGTACAGGTTCAAATGTAAAGTCATTAATCCCATCTACGTTTTTAAATGTTAAATTAATCTTATCTCCTAATGCAAGGTCACTTTGTCTTACATTATGCCCAGTCTCAAACCTAGTTAAACCAATCTTATCACTTGTAGTTGCCCCAATACTAGCCTTAACAGTCTCATTTGAATAAGCACCAATTTGAAACTCCTTATTTGAAAACGTTCCAGATAGTAGCTTTTGACCGTTAAATGATGTAGTATTACCAATATTATCAAGCTCTTCCATAAGTCTTGAAATATCAGCTTGAAGCGCCTTTCTTGTCTCAGTTGTTTGACCATCTTGAGCTGATTGAATAGCTTTATTCTTAATAGTTTCAAGTATTTTAATTTGCTCATCCATAGCCTTATCAGCTGTTTGAATAATACCAATAGCATCATTAGCATTCATAATAGCCTTACCAAGTGAACTAGCTTGACTTCTTAAGCTATCTGCAATTGCCATACCTGAAGCATCATCAGCAGCACTATTAATTCTAAAACCTGAGTTTAGCTTTGAAAGTGAGCTATCAATAGCTCTATTGTTCATAGAAGCATTAGCGTGAGCGCTTAATGGTGGGGGAGTTTCTAATTATTTATTAAATATTTTTATAATTTTTTTCTAATTTATTTTAAAGGAAAATTATGAAAAAAATACTTTTAAGTTTAACTCTAGCGAGTTCAATGTTTGCGGCTACTAGCTGTGATAAGGTTTTACAAAAATTAGATGAGCAAATCGTAAAGGTTCAAAATCAAAAGAAAGAAAATCCTGAAAGACTTGATTATCTTAAAAAACAAAAAAGTGAAATTAGCAAAAATTGTGTAGATGGCAAAATAGATAATGAAAAATTAAAAACTATTAAAGCTGATACAAAATACGACTATGAAAGCAAAAAACTTGCAAAAAAACAAGAAAAAATAAATGAAAAAAAAGAAAAAATTGAAAACAAACATAAGCAAGATTTAGAAAAAATCAAAGCTAAGAAAGAAAAAGAAGAAAAGAAATTAGATAAAAAACTAAACAAAGAAAATGCTAAAAAAGAATTCAAAGAAGAAATGAAAAAAGATTCTAATAAATTAGAACACAAAGCAAATGAAAAAATCAGCAAAGAAGAAAAGAAAGCAAAAAATAAATTAAAAAAATTAGAAGAAAAAGCTGCTGAATAAGAATTTACCTACCAAAATAAGGTAGGTAAAATACCAAAACTTCAAATCTTTAAAATATTTATAAAATTTTTTAGGATAATTTTAGTGTTATTTACAAAATGATTAACTTTTATGTTTATAATTTCTCTACTAATAAAAATTATTAATAAGGAGAAACAAAATGTTAGTTACAAAAAAAGCACCTGATTTTACAGCTCCAGCTGTATTAGGAAACAATACAATAGATAATAATTTCAACCTATATAAAAATATGGGTAAAAACGGAACAGTAGTATTCTTTTATCCAAAAGATTTTACATTTGTATGCCCAAGCGAAATTATTGCATTTGATAAAAGATTTAAAGATTTTCAAGAAAGAGGAATTAACGTAATCGGAATTAGTGGCGATAACGAGTTTTGCCATTTTGCATGGAAAAACACTCCAGTAAATCAAGGCGGTATCGGTAATGTTCAATTTCCACTTGTAGCAGACTTAACAAAAGAAATCGCTCGTGGTTTTGATGTATTATTTGATGAAGCAGTAGCACTAAGAGGCTCATTCTTATTAGATAAAGACGGAACAGTTCGCCACGCAGTAATCAATGACCTACCATTAGGAAGAAACATTGATGAAATGGTAAGAATGGTTGATACAATGCTATTTACAAACGAGCATGGCGAAGTTTGCCCAGCTGGTTGGAACAAAGGCGATAAAGCAATGAAAGCTGATCCAAAAGGCGTAGCTGATTATCTAGCTAACAACAGCGATAAACTATAATTTTATGCTAGGGGCTTTCCCTAGCTATTATAAATCTTCTAAATATTTTCAAAATTTTTCATTCATATAAATATTATTTGTAGTATTTTGTTAAATCAAATTTCAAATTCTTTGAAATTTTCGTGGAATTTGAAATAGGAATTAGTCTTTTATGATTTCAGCTGACATTTTCCAAATTTTGTCAAACTTTATCATATTTCTTTTTTCGCTTTTTACAAAGCCATTTTTAAATTTTGTAATTATTTGAACTTTTGCACTTTTTTCATTTTTGTTTAAAATTTCAACTTCTATATCATTAATTCCGCCGTAATTATCAAATAATTTTGGCAAAATATTTTCAAAATTTATACTTAATTGTCTTTGAAACTCGTTTTCATAATAAAAACATTTATCAAATAAAGCTTCATTTGGCTTTGTAGCAATATCATTCATACAAGTTTTTACGCTATTTTTAATATCTTCGTTTCCACAAGCGCTTAAAAATAATAAACCACAAACTATCATATATTTTTTCATTTTTATCCCTTATATTCTTTTAGTTTAAGCATTGATTCGCTTAATTCTTTTTCAAGATTTTCTTTTTCGCTTTCACTAAGTTCTAAAATAAATCTTACATTTATTCCAAATTCTTTATTATATTTAATCTCTAATTTATCCAAAATATAACTAATTTTATTTACTTGAGAATACTCTAAGTCTAAAAAAAAGCTTTCTTTTTTTACATAATCAATCAACAAATCAAACTCATAAGCTTTGTTAATTCCTAGATTTACAGCATTTGAATAAGCCCTTACAAGCCCACCGACCCCAAGCAATGTGCCACCAAAATATCTTACAACATAGCAAACAGCATTAACTATATTAGCTCCCCTTAATACATTAAGTGCAGGTGCTCCACTACTTCCTTTTGGCTCTCCATCATCGCTTTGATTTTCTACGATTTGCCCGAATTCGTTTAATACTCTACTTGCATATACTACATGAACGCATTTAAAATGCTCGGCTCTTAGTTCTTCTTGTCTAGTGTGAACATTCTCATTTATACTAAGTGGTTCAAAAAAACATAAAAATTTTGAGCCTTTTACTTCAAAACTATCAAAACAAGGTGATTTTAAAACTTTCATTTATTAATATTAGCGTTTTTTATTAAAGGATTGAATATGAAAATAATTTTTACTTTACTTGCATTTGTTTTTTTAGGTTGTAGTTCTGTAATTACTGGTGTTGCATCTTTGGCTAGTGATATTGTAATAGCTGCTGTAACTTTGCCAATAAAAGCAATTTATAAAATAGGAAAATCTACTTTAAGTGTCGCAAACTCTAATTCAAATTCTTCTATTACAAAAGATGCTAGCAAGGCTTTAGAAAAACAAAATTATAAAAAAGCCTATGAATTATACGCAAAAGCTTGCAATGAAGATGAGCCTATGCTTTGTGCTTTAGCTAATTATTCTTATAAAAAATGCGAACTACTTAACGATGGTTGTAAAAATAATGAAGTTATTCAAAATAACGCAGTGAAATATTTGAGCGCTAAATTATTTTTAGATGAAGCAAATGAGCTAAAAGGCGATGAAAAGAAAGCTTATATAAATATAGCTTGTGAATACGATTTAAGTATTAGTAAAGAATGTGAATAAATCTTCCTATATTAATAGGAAGATTTTAAAAATTACTTGCCTTTAATTTTATTCATTAAAGCAGTAATTAAGCCGTTTTGATAAGCAACAGCTAGAAGTGCCATTACAACACCCACTTTTTGTAGCATAGATGAGCTCTCACCAAACATAATAGGTCCGATAAGTGCAACAGTAGCGATTGGGCTTAGGATTAATAAACCAGCACCTAAAGTTGGGTTTAACTTAACAGAACCATGTTGAGCAAATGTCCAAGCAGCAGCTTGACCTGCAGTTCCTAAAACTATCATCCAAAGCCAGTTAGTTGTAGTAATAGGATCACCCACAGCAACATTATCAAATACACTTGTTAAAGCTTCAATTTTTGTTTGGTCTAAATGCATAGCTTTGATACCTAAAGCAGTATCAACCATAACGCCTTGATCAAAAATAAAACCATTACCTGTGATAATAAATGCCCATATAGTTGGAGCTACAAGTTGAGCAGCACTTGAAATTAAGATAGGTTGAACAACTTGACCATTTCCAATTCTTCCCGCTCTTCTACTTGCGAATAGGTAAATACCATAGCAAAATCCTGAAGTAAGACCGCAGATTGTTCCAACAGCCATAATACCTGTTCCAAATACTACTTGTGGTCCATTTGGATCAACGATACCATTCTCTAACGCACCACCAGCTAAGATAACACCAGCAAGCATTATAGGTGCAATGAAGTAGTAACTAAACGGAATTCTTTCTCTATCTGTAATAAATGCTAACGCAGGTAGCATAATTACTTGAATATTTAAAAGAATTGAAGCAATACCTGAACCAACGAAGAAAATTGAATAGTTCCAAGCAGTAAAGTCAATACCTAAAACAAGTCCAGCTAAAATAGATAGCCAAACACCTTTTTTTGTAAGCTTACCGATTTTTTTAGCTTCCATCATAGCAAAAGGAATAAGGCAGATAGTTCCTATCAAGCAACGCATAAAAGCACCTGTTGCTGGGTCAAAGTTTGATAACTTTTGCCAAGGTGCAGTAAAAGAAAGAAATAAAATACCAGTCAAGAATATGACATACGTCATAGCCGTGGCATTTCCCCTTAAATCATCATTCATGATGTTCTCCTAGTGAAAAATGTTTTAAATGATTTTCAAATTTAAATAAAATGAAAATTCATTGACTTAATTGTAAGTTCAATAAAATTAAAATAATCTTAAACTTTATAAATAATTTGTTATTTTTTACTTTTTTAATTTAAATTTATATTATATTTATATAAATTATTTTAAATATTAAAAAAATTAAAGTTTTTATATATATTTATTAATAAATATTAAATAAATTATTTATATAATGCTTTTAAATTTCAAACAATTAAGCTATTTTTAAGCTACAAGGAACTACACTAAAAAGACAATTAATTTATTTTTTAAAGGATTGTTATGAAAAAACCTGTAATTATAGGTGTCGGAGGTCCTGTTGGAGCTGGTAAAACCTTGCTTATTGAAAGATTAGTAAGGGCGATGAGTAAAAATTACGAAATAGGTGTTGTAACAAACGATATTTACACTAAAGAAGATGCTTTATTTTTAGCAAAAAATAGCGTTTTATCGCCTGATCGTATTATAGGTGTTGAGACTGGGGGTTGCCCTCATACTGCAATTAGAGAAGATGCTTCTATGAACGAAGCGGCACTTTTAGAACTTCAAAAGAAATTTAATCTAGATTTATTATTTTTAGAAAGTGGCGGGGATAATTTAGCTGCTACATTTAGTCCTGATTTAGTAAATTTTAGTATTTATGTAATTGACGTTGCTCAAGGTGAAAAAATCCCACGCAAAGCTGGTGCGGGAATGATTAAGTCTGATTTATTCATAATCAATAAAACCGATTTAGCTCCTTATGTTGGCGCTAATTTAGAGGTTATGAAGAATGACACAATGCACTTTAGAAAAGATAAAGAATTTTTCTTTACAAACCTTAAAAAAGATGAAGGTTTAGAAAGTGTTATTAACTGGATTGAGAAAAATTGTCTTCTTAAAGGCTTAGGGTGAATGTTTTAAATATAAAACTTATTAAAAATAAGTTAGTAGAACATTACCAATATGGAATGCTAAAATTATTAAGGGTTCCAGTTAATTATGGTGTGGATTGCCCTGATGAAGATAGCGAATTTTTTGCTTATATTAGCACACTAGGCGGTGGTTTGTTAGAAGGCGATAAGTATGATCAAAGCTTTACATTAGAAGATGCAAAAGCTGTTATTAGCTCACAATCAAGCCAAAAAATATACAAAGGTAGTTCAAGAGTAAATACAAAAATTAATCTTAAAGGAAATTCAAGTTTTGTATTTCATAACGATGCTAATATTTTCTATCCTAACTCTAACTTCACAAGTAAAAATACAATATTTTTAGATAAAGACTCAAAATTATTCTTTTTAGATGGCGGCTTTTTAGGGTATGCTGAAGGTAATTTTAGAGCCAATATGTATCTTAGACTTTACATTGATTCAAAACTAGTTTTAAATGATGTGTTTTGCTATGAAAGTAAAGATGATTTACAATCTTTATATAAACATGAATATTTTTATAATGTGATAATGGTTGGAGATGTGGAATTTGAAACTTTGCATAAGTCTAATATCAAAGCGCACGCAAGTAAGGTTAATGGGGTTACTATAATTCGCATTTTATCAGATAACAATGGTGAAGCTATTAAATATATTAATAGTATAAAAAATAGCTTTTTAACTAAGTCAAATATGACTTTAACATCAACTAGATAAATTAATCAATTTCAATCAAAGGAGAAAAATATGACATTAACACCAAGAGAAAAAGAAAGACTCTTGCTAAGTTATGCAGCAGTAGTTGCGCGTAAGCGTTTAGAAAATGGTATTAAGTTAAATAGACCAGAGGCAATTGCTATTATTAGCGATTTCGTTATGGAAGGCGCAAGAGCTGGTAAGAGCGTAAGCGAACTTATGAACGAAGGAAGAAATGTTTTACGCAAAGACCAAGTAATGGAAGGTGTAGCTGATTTAGTAGTTGAAGTTCAAATGGAAGCTACTTTTAAAGATGGAACTAAATTAGTAACCATACATAACCCAATTAACTAAGGAGATTTTTATGAAAATAGGTGAAATTATATTTGCTAAAGGCGACATCGTATGCAATGAAGGTCGTGAAGCGATAGAATTAGTAGTAAAAAATACTGGAGATAGACCTGTTCAAATAGGTTCACATTTTCATTTTTATGAAGTTAATAAGGCTTTAGAATTTGATAGAGAAAAAGCTCGTGGTAAGCGTTTAGATATTATCAGTGGAACAGCTGTTCGTTTTGAGCCAGGTGTTGAGCTAACAGTTAAATTAATAGATTTAGCAGGTAGTCGTGAAGTATGGGGACAAAACTGCAAAATTAATGGTAAATTAGACAAGTAAGGAGAAATAAATGAGCTTTAAAATTAGTAGACAAGATTACGCAACACATTTTGGACCAACTACTGGAGATAGCATAAGACTTGCTGATACAAATCTTTTTGCAAAAGTTGAAAAAGACTACACAATATATGGAGAAGAGTGCAAATTCGGTGGTGGTAAAACACTTCGTGATGGTATGGGTCAAAACTCAAGATTTTTAGATAAAGATGTTGTTGATTTAATTATTACAAACGCTTTAATAATTGACTATACAGGAATTTACAAAGCTGACATCGGTATTAAAAATGGTAAAATCCACGCTATTGGTAAAGGTGGTAACCCTGATATTACTGATGGTGTTGATTTTGTTACTGGTGTTGGTACAGAAGCACTTGCTGGTGAAGGCTTAATCGTTACTGCAGGTGGAGCTGATATGCACATTCACTTAATCAACCCTGAGCAAGCTCATGAAGCTCTAAGCAATGGACTTACAACTATGTTTGGTGGTGGAACAGGTCCAAACGATGGTTCAAAAGCTACAACTTGCACACCAGGTATATTTAATATTAAGCATATGTTAAAAGGTATGGATGATATGCCACTTAACGTAGGTGTTTATGCTAAAGGTCATGGCTCAAATGTTGAAGTAAACTTAGAGCAATTAAGAGCAGGTGCTGCTGGTTTTAAAATCCACGAAGACTGGGGAACAACTAGAAGTGCAATTGACAATGCTTTAAAAGCTGCTGAAATTGCTGATGTTACAGTAGCGTTCCACACTGATACATTAAACGAATATGGTTCAGTAGATGATACTATTGAAGCAGTAGCAGGCAGAACAATCCACGCATTCCACGCAGAAGGTGCTGGTGGAGGACACGCTCCTGATATTATTAAAGTTGCAGGAGAGCAAAATATACTTCCATCATCAACTAACCCAACAATGCCATTTACTGTAAATACTATTGAAGAACACTTAGATATGCTTATGGTATGCCACCACTTAAGCAAGCATGTTAAAGAAGACGTAGCATTTGCAGATAGCCGTATTAGAAAAGAAACTATCGGTGCTGAAGACGTTCTTCACGATATGGGCGTATTCTCAGTAATGAGTAGTGACTCTCAAGCAATGGGAAGAATCGGCGAAGTTGTAACTAGAACATGGCAAACAGCTCACAAAATGAAAGCTCAAAGGGGACCACTAGAAGGCGATAGCGAATATGATGATAACAATCGTATTAAGCGCTATGTAGCAAAATATACAATCAACCCTTGCATAGTAACAGGTATTGATGAGTATGTAGGTAGCGTTGAAGTTGGTAAATATGCTGACTTAGTTATCTGGGATCCAAAAACATTCGGAACAAAGCCATTAATGGTTCTTAAATCAGGATTTTGTGTATATTCAGTAATGGGTGATGCAAACGCATCAATTCCTACTCCACAACCAGTATTCCATAGATATATGTATGGTGGTTATGGTTCAGCTGTTCATAACACAAGCTTTACATTTATGAGTAAGGTAGCAATTGATGCTAATGTTCCTAGCGAATACGGCTTAAAGAAAATTGTATTACCTGTAAAAGGCGCATCAAAAGTGAAAAAAGCTGATATGAAACTAAACAATGCAACTCCAAAAATTGAAGTAGATCCACAAACTTATGTAGTTAAAGTTGATGGCGAAGTAGCTTACAGCGAACCAGCTAGTGAATTACCATTAACACAAAGATATTACTTATTCTAGGAGAAAAAATGATAGTAAAAACCATACTAGGCAACATAAGTAACTACGATACAAAAGGTAAAGCAATAGATAATGTAAAAGTTGCTCCTGATGATAGACTAAAGCATATTTTGCGTTTAGTTAGCGATAGCGGAGTAGAAATTGGCGTTAGTCTAGATGGCGGTCATTTTCATAATGGTGATGTTTTAGCAGAAAATGATGAAAAGATTTTTGTGGTAGAGTGCCTACCACAAAATGTAATTTTAATTAAGCCTAAAGATATTATGCAAATGGGTTTTGTGGCTCATTCTATCGGTAATAGACATATGCCGGCTGTTTTTGAAGATGGTTTTATGATAGTTGAAGATGATTATTTAATTGCTGAATGGCTTGATGATAATCATATAGATTATGAGAAAACTCAAAAAGTATTGCGTCACGCATTAAAACACGCGAGTCACCACCACTAATGCTAGGTCAATTTTTATTTGATAGTGCCTTTGCAAATGGTGCTTATTCGCATAGTTTTGGGCTTGAAAGTTATATTTCTTGGGGCGTTATAAAAGACGCTTCAAGTTATCAAAAATGGTTAGAAAATTATATGTTAAATATTTTTGCTACAGGCGAAGGTGCTGTTTATGCAATGGCTTGTAGCTTAAAGGATAAAAAACTAAGTCTTTTAAAATTAGCAAAAGCTGCAAATGCTTCTATTGCTAGTGCTGAATGCCGTGCAGGTTCAATAAGTATGGCAAGAGCAACATTAAAAAATACCGAGTTTATGCATAATGATTTAGCAAGTTGGTATTATAAAGCTTGCGAAAAAGATGAATTTTGTAATCTTGCAGTGGCTTTTAGTGTTTTATGTGAAGATAAGTTAAGCGAGTTTGCTTATGCAAGCATTAAAACTTTAACCCAAAACGCTACAAGAGCTATTCCGCTATCTTACAAAAAATCAAGCGAATTGCTACATACAAACATAGATTTAGCAAACAAAGCTGCAAAAAAAGCAGAAGAAATTGCAAAAGATGTTTTAAAACACGGATATTTTAGTTTAAATTACACAGAAAACACTCATTTATTTGCTACTCATCAAGAGCTTGACCTTGCTATGCTAGCTCACGAAAAACTTGATTTTAGATTATTTATGAGTTAATTATTAAAGCTTATTTTTATAAGCTTTAATATATTTATTTACAACACAAACAAACCACTATAAATAAAATCAAATATATAAATTTCTTAGTTTTTAATAATAGTTTAAAGAGTGAGATTGAAAGAATTTGAATTAGGAATTTGAATGTTAAAAGGCTTATTTTTAGGGAAAGCATTTACCTGCTTTTTAGCTTAAAATTGGCTTAGATTTGTGAAATTTCATTAGAAAGACATTTCCCCGCTTTAGGGGATTGAAAGAATCTTATTTGATTGTTATGGTTATAAAAATTATGAAATTATTTATGCAATCAATTCAGCCAAAGCACTCGCACTATAAAAACTAATTTGATAAAGCACTAACAAAACTAAAATAATAAAATTATTAATAAACAACTAGCTTTGATTAATTCGTTTGAAGTTAAAAAATCCAAATTTATATCATTAAAATAATTTAATTTCCGAATTTAAATTCCTTTGAAAAAGCTTTGAAATCACATTGAATTATTGGAATTTAAAATAGGATTTTAAAAATTGAAATTCCTATTTCAAATTCTAAAATAGGAATTAATTAAGTTTAGTAATCAAGTTTAGGGCGAATTGTCTCATCGCTTGAAGGTGGAAGTTCTGGATAAACTATCTGCGGTAGTTTGCCACTAAGTGATTTTAAAAAGCTTATTATATTCTTAATCTCTTGTTCGCTTAGTTCAATTCCAAGCTGAATTCTTCCCATAGATTCAACCGCTTCAGTTAAGCTCCAAATACTACCATTATGAAAATATGGAGCCGTTCTTGCTACATTTCTTAAGGTAGGAACTTTTACTCTATTGTTTTCGTTTCCGTTAAAATCTCCATAATTTACATATTGATACCTAACAAAGCCAAAACCCCTAAAAGCCCCGCCAACATTTATCCCATAATGACATAAAACACAACCTTTATTAATAAATGTTCTAAGCCCTTGTTTTTCATCAAAACTTAAAGCATTTACATCGCCTTCTAAAAACTCATCATATCTTGAAGGAGTGATTAAAGTTCGTTCAAATATACCGATAGTTGCTGCAATTAAATCAAAATCAATATTAATATCATTTGAAAAAGCATCCTTAAACTCATTTACATATTCAGGAATGCTTTTGATTTTTTCTACTACGATTTGGCTATCTTCTGCCATTTCAACATCAGCTTGGATAGGTCCTTTCGCTTGTTCTTTTAGATGATTTGCTCTGCCGTCCCAAAATTGATTAGGATTAAACACAGCATTATAAACGCTCGGAGCGTTTAGATGGTGCGGATTTGCTTGCCATTTGTGCCCTGTGCTTGCAGCTACGCCATCAACTCCACCTAAGCCTAAATTATGACAAGTATTGCACGATATTAGCCCACTTCTTGAAAGTCTTGGGTCAAAATAAAGCTTTTTACCTAATTCAATTCTTTTGGTTGTAGTTGGATATATTTCATAATCAGGGCTTGTATTTTTAATTAACTCTTCAAGTTCATAAGCGTTGCTAGGGATTGCTTTTAGCCTTATTTTTTTAGCATAAGTGATTAGAGTTTTATCATCTACATTAAAAATATCTTCTCTAATTTGTCTAAAACTAAGCTCTTTAGACATTGCAAAACTAAGTGCAAGTCCTAAAAATATTAATTTTTTCATACAAGCTCCTTTTAATAATTTTTATAATGATATTAATAATTATTTAATAATATTAAATAATAATAATTATAATCAAGAAAAAAGGAAAGATTATGAAAAAGCTTTTTATTTTGTTTTTTTGTGTTTATGCAATGGCTAGTGATTTAGCTACTAAATGTAAAGAAAATGATTATTTATCTTGCACAAATCTAGCAATTAGCTTAATAAATAGTGATTTAGAAAGGTCTAAAAAATTATTAGCATTATCTTGTGAAGAAGATGTTGCCTTAGCTTGTCATCGCTTGAGTTTGATTTATTTTAATACTACTATGAAAAATACACAATTAGCAAAAGAATTAGCAAATAAAGCTTGTGATTTAGGCTATTTGCAAAGTTGTCATAATCTAGGAAATATTTATAAATACTCTTTAGCTAAAACGAAGCAAGATTTTCTTAAAGCAATAAATTATTATGAGAAAAATTGTGATAAAAAATATGCAAACTCTTGCTATGAACTTGCAAATTTATATCAATATTATTTACCTATAAATGATGATTATGTTTTGCTAAATCATAGTAAAGCTTGTGATTTAGAGTTTGCCTCATCTTGCTATCAGATAGGCTATTTTGCATATTTTAAAAAATATAATTTAGATGATTTAGAACTTGCTTTAAAATACTTTTTAAAAGCATGCGAACTAAACCAAAACCTAGCTTGTATGATGAGTGCAAATATTTATGAAAAGCAAAACAATATAGAAAATGCTTTGAAATTTTATAAAAAAGCTTGCGATTTAAGAAGTTTTACATCTTGCAATAATTACGAAAGAATTAAGGATAAGAAATGAAAAAATTATTATTAATATCAAGTATTTTTGCAAGTTTAAGTGCTTATGATTTTGGCTTGAAGATAAATGAGTTTAATACTAGCGAAGTTGATAGTTATTTTAATTATGAATATGGCAAAAGCAGACCTTACACATGCAATCTTCGCTCATCTTTTTTGCCAAATACAAAAAAAGGCGAGATTTTTAAGAAAATGTTCGGCGATAAAAAAGCTTATAAAAGTCTTAGAAGTCTAGCTTGTAATATTGATGAAAATAATTATTTTTTATGGCTTATTTTTAAAGATGATATTTTAAAGCAAATAAAATACGAACTTAGTAAAGATTACGAAGATTTAAAACAAGAATTATCATTTAAATACGAGCTAATCAAAGTAAATAAGGTAAATCTTGATGATTATTATATAAGCGATTATGATGAATTTGAAATAGGAATTAACACTGAATGTAACGCTAAATATTGCAGAGATTTTAGTATTTTTAAGATTAGTGATGAGATTGAGCTTATACTAATTAATGCAAATTTTAACAATCTTAAAAAATCAAGCATAATAATTAGAGCAAAAGATTTAAAAGAGCTTTATGATAAAAATAAATTTTAATTTAAAGTGATTTTAATTTTCATTATACTACAATCTAAGAATAATTATTAATTTTGGAGATTTTATGAAGAAAGTTTTTTTATGCTCTATTATTTGTTCTTGTGCTTTAGCAGAAATTAACGTTGGCAGTATTGATGTAACGGGGGGGGGTGCTAACTTGATTAATAATCAAAAAAGCACTATTTATTCAAGTGAATTTTTAAAAAGCTTTGCAAGTAGCAATAAAGACATAAGCTCTATTTTAAAATACAATCCAAATGTAAGCTTTGATGTAAGCAATAATTCAAGCTTTAATGGTGCAAATATTGTGCCTGATAAAATAAGTATAAATGGAAGCCTTTTTTATCAAAATAATTTTACTCTTGATGGAATAAGCATTACAAACGATATTGACCCAGCGGGTGGGGGTACTGCATTAGATGATAAAGGGCAGTTTGAAACACCATCTCAAGGCGTATTTTTAAACACTAATATTCTTGATAGTGTAGAAGTATTTGATAGCTTTATCCCTGCTAAATACGGCGAATTTACAGGTGGGGTTGTTGATAGCAAGAGCAAAAATCCTAGCAAGGATTTAAGTTCTTATGTTAATTTTGGTTTTACTTCTAGTAATTTAACTAAGACTTTATATCCTGATTGCGATGAAAATGATATTTCATGCCTTGCTAGAATAACAACTTATGAAAATGATTTAAGCAATACAAGTTCAAAAAAATGGAAAAAATACAATACAAATTTTGGATTTTCAAATACTTTTAATGAAAAATTTGGAGTTTTGTTTGATTTTTCAGACTTAAGAAGTGTTATTACAAAACCTAGCAAAGCACTTGATGAGAATTCTTATGATATTAAAAATATAAGCCAAAACTTTTTATTAAAACTTAATTATATTACAGATAATGGAATAATCCTAACTCCAAGCATTATTTATGCACCTAGCAAACAAGAATACAATACAAGCGATAATTTAAACGGACATTACTCAATTACTCAAAAAAATATCGTATCAAAAATCAATTTATTTTATGAAAACGATAATTATGCAATAGATTCAAACTTATCTTATTCTAAATTAAATTACAATAGAGATTCTGATACTAGCATTATGCAAATTTGGAAGAGTTCAAATATAAATAATTGGAGCAATTCTACCATAGCAAGAGTTGGCTCAACTACTGCTGTTGATAGATTGCAAGATAATTTAAGCTTAGATTTTGATTTTAAATATTATTTAAATAATCATACTTTAAATTCAGGTTTTATTCTTAGCAATACAAAAGTAAGCCATCAAATTGATGAAAATGGTGCAATTTATGCAGTTCCTAAGGCTTTAAGTGGTGAGTGTTTAGCAAATGATATTGCGTGTTTAAAAGATGATTCTTTTAATAATGCAGGGCAATTCTTGTCAAGTTTGATTAAATATGATGGAACAAAACATGTAGTAAAATCAAATAATCTTGCATTTTATTTAGAAGATGAGTTTAGCTTAAATGATTTTACTTTAAGATTTGGTGCTAGAGCAAATTATGATGATTTGTATAAGAATTTTAATCTTGCTCCTAGAATTAAAGCTGGTTATGAGTTTAATGAAAATAGTAGTGTTAGTTTAGGTTATGCAAGATATTATGGAAGAATGCCTTATGCTTATGTTTTAAACTCGCTTATTTCTTCATCAAATCAAACTTATACAAGAACAACAGCTCAAGAAGAATGGAGCTTAAAAGCTGATTTTAAAAGCCCTAAAATGAGCCAAAATAAATTAAAAACTCCTTATGATGATGAGATTGCGTTTTTGTATCATCAAAAATTTTCTAATATTAATTACGATTTTAAATATGTTTTTAGAAATTCAAAAGATTTAATAATGACAGCTAAATCAAAAAGATTAGGCATAATTGAAAGCGATGGAATAGAAAAAACATATTATGCAAATATAGGAAAATCAAAAAATCATAATTTTAGTTTAAGCATTAGTAATGCAAATGAAATGAATATTTTTGGTGTTAAAAATAATTTTGCTTTAATAGCAAATTATGCTATTCATAAAAAGAATATGCAAGATTATACAACAGACCTTTATAGCTTACTTGATAGCAATACAAGACCTGATAAAAACGGAAGAAGCTATGATAAAGAAAATATTATGTGGGATGGAAAAGTCATAAAAATAGAAGATAAACCAAATCTAAGCTTTGCTAAACCTTGGGCTATTAGACTTGCTACAACGCATAATTTTAATAATTTTACAATATCAAATTTTATTCACTATGAAGTTGGATATGATTATGAAAGAGCTTATGATTATATAGTAAATGATACTACTAAAATGAAAGCTTATGAGATAGCTCATCAAAACTCTAGCATTTTATATGATTTAAAACTTAAATATGAAAATAAAATCAAAAAAGTAAATTATTACGCAAGTATTGATATAGGCAATGTTTTTAATACAAAAAGAGCAAATAATGAATATTCTATGATGCAAGGTAGGTCATTTTATTTTGAAGTAGGAGCTAAGTTTTAATGCCAAATTTAATGCTAGAAAATGAAGTAGATTTTATAGTTTTTATTATCTTAGGCGTGATGAATGCCTTATGTATTGCAGTTTTGATTGAAAGAATTGTATTTTATTGTTTTTTTAAATATGAAAAATACAAAAGTTTAGAAGAATTTGAAATAGGAATTAGCAAAAACCTAATAATTCTTTCAATCATAGCCCAAAATGCACCTTATATAGGGCTATTAGGAACTGTTTTTGGTATTATGATGGGCTTTAATAATATTGATGATACACAAAAGATAATAAGTGCATTAAGTGGTGCTTTAAAAGCTACTGCGGGCGGGCTTGTTGTTGCAATACTTGCTCTAGTAATATTTAATATTTTTGATAGATGCAATGCAAAGCTAATTGTAAAATATAAAAAACTAAATAATCTTGTTACAAAATGAATAAACCTAGCTTAAACATAATCCCGCTAATTGATGTAATGCTAGTAATTATCATAATCTCACTTAGCGTGCAAAGTTTTGTAAAATACAAAGCAATTGATGTAACCCCACCGCTTAGTAAAAGCGAACAAAATGCTGAAACCAAAGCAAATGTTTTAGCAATTTCAAAGGAATTTGAATTAAGAATAAACGATGAAATAGTAAGTTTAGATGATTTAGTAAGCAAGATTAATAAAGATGAGAAATTAAACATAATTTGTGATGAAGAATTATATTTTAAAGATTTTATAAAAGTAATTTATGAATTAAAAAATAATAATTTTAATAATTACACAATACTTACAAGGCTTAAATAATGAGAATAATTGTAATTTCTGTTTTGATATTTTTAGCTCAAGTTTTTGCAGTTTCTATAATACATGTAAAAGATGAAAGCAAATTAAAAAATCAAACAAGCATAAGCTTAAGTGCTAGTAATTTTAGCTTTATACAAGAAATAATAGAAGAAAAAGTTGAAGAAATTAAAGCCGAAACAAAACAAGAGATTAAAGAAGGTATAAAGAAAAAAATCAAACCTAAAGAAGAATTAAAAAAGCAAAGTGAAATAAAAAAAGTAAAACAAGTTATAAAGCACGAAGAAAAGCAAGTTGCTAAGCAAGAAGTTAGGCAAGAAATTAATCAAAATTATGGAGCAAATATTGAAGGTAAAACCAACGCAAATAGTCTAAACAATAATTCAAGCACAGGTTCAAACGATGAAGCTTTGGCTTTGCTTATAAATGAGCTTTTAAACAAATATAAAAAATATCCAAAAAGAGCAAAAATGCTAAATATTAAAGGTAAAGTAGCGGGTAATTTTATGATAAAAAATGATGAGCTTACTATAAATATTATAGAAAGCTCTCACGAAATGTTTGAAAAACAAACAAAACAAACAATAAGAAAAGTAAAAAACAAAATCCCTAAACAAGCTTATAACACAAGGATTTCTTTTGTAATAAACTATAAATAATTAGTTATGTTTAAAATTATTTATTAGGCTTAATTCTTCGCAAACATTTAAGATTTCATAAGAAATATTGCTTGCTATTTTGTATTCGCTTAGTCTATTTGAGTGCATTAAAGCGTAATTTTGAGCGTTTTCTTTTGTATCAAACAAATACACCCCACCAGCTCTACTATAATCATCATTAAATGTCCAAATCTTACTTATAAAGCCAGTTTCTTTATTAATACTTTTAGCTAAATCAAGGCAAGAGCTAACAAACTCATCACCTTTAGCACCAAAATAATCAAATGTAATTTGTAAAACTACCATAAAAACTCCTTATTTAAAATATCTTACATATTAGCTTAAAAATAAGCCTATTTCAAATCTTAGAATTTGAAATAGGAATTTGGTTTAAAATAATTGTGGGATTATTCCTGTAAGATAGCCAAAAATTAAGCAAATAAAACTAATGCCCCAAATATAAAAAAATGAGCGTTTTATATGATCTTTAATAGCAACATCAGCAAGACCACAACCAAGTAATGTAGCAGGAACAACAGGGCTAATAAATGTAGCGCAGTTTCTAGCTAAAACCATAATAATAGCAAGGTTCATTGGGTCTATTCCAAAAGCATTTGTAACGCTTAAAACCACAGGCATAACGCCATAAAAATAAGAATCCGTGCAGAAGATTAATGCCATAGGAACAGCTAGTAAGCCTATTATTAAAGGTATTAAATTGCCGTATTCATTTGGAATTAAGGTTAGCAAAGATGAGCCCATTTTATTCATAATTCCACTTTTATCAAATACACCGATTAAAATACCTGCTCCTATTAATGTAATATACATCATAATAGCACCACCACTTGCTTTATCCATAACTTTTTTTGCTATTTTTAAATCAGGATAATTTAGCGGCAAGGCAATTGCAAAACCTATCATAAAGCATACATAAGAAGGCAATACATTTATAACTAAAGCAGCAATAACAGCTATTAACAAAAACACATTTACCCAAAAGAATTTATCGTTTTGATATTCGCTTTTTTCAATTTCAAGTTTTATGCCTTCAAGATTTCCACCAGCTCCACGCTTTTTTTCTTGATAGCCTATAAATATCGCTAAAGCAAGTGCTAAAACAAGACCTAAAACCTGCATAGGGATTAGTTGATGCCATAAATCATTTGCATCAGCTTTTATAACAGAAGCAGCTCTAAGAGTTGGACCTCCCCAAGGAAGAACGTTCATAACACCCATAGCACTTGCACAAATTAAAAGAAGAGATGATCTTCTCATATTTAAACGCTCATATATAGGAAGTAATGCAGGAATTACGATAAGAAAAGTAGCTGCCCCACTACCATCAAGATGAACGAACATTGCCATAAGTGAAGTTAGGATTGTAATCATATAAACATTAGGAGTAATCTTGCTAAGCAAGAAATTAATTATCCTATTAAAAAACCCACTAGCACTTAAGGTGCTAAAGAAAAGTATTGAGAATACAAACAATGCGGCTGTATTGCTAACGCTTTTTACACCATCAGCAATGAAACCTTTCATTACTTTAAAGCTTAAAACATCTCCTTTAACCCCTAAAGCCTTGCCAACTCCAAAACCACTAGCATCCATTATCATAAGCAAAGCACCTACAAAAGCACTAACTAAAATAAAAGCAAGAGCAGGTGTGGTTTTGTCTTTTAAAAGAAGCCAAACAATTAGCCCAAGTCCAAAAAATCCGATAAATGATAAAAATAAATCCATTTTTAACCTCCAAAAATATTTGATTTTATCTAAACGGCATACATAAACCAAAAAGCAAGAGATTAGAAGTAAGGATTTGTTACTTTTAGTAACATCTTTTAAAGGTATTAAGAAATTATTAGTTTTTAGATTTATCTAGGATAAATCTAAAATATGAGCTTAAGCTAAATCTTTAAAAGTATTATAAATATGTGCTTTATAATCTTCTTGAAATTTTTTAATATCAGGATTTTTAATCACATCATTACACATAAATGTAGGAAGTCTTTTCATACCTAAAAACTCAAACGATTTATGTAAGTGATAGCATACTTCATCAATATCTCTTCCATCAAAAAATTCACCTTCATTAAACGCACTCTTAGGTAAATTCCAAGTCCAAGAAAGCATATATTTTTTATCAAATGCACTTCCACCTGAGCCGTATTTTTTGCTCTCATCACTTCTAGTTCTTCCATCATTTACATAAAGTCTTCCTTTACTTTGTGTAAAAACTTCATCTATATATTTTTTAACAGCCCATGGCTCAGCCATCCACCAGCCAGGTATTTGCCATATCCAGTAGTTTGCATTTGCTAATTTTTCTACTTCTTCTTCTATATCATAGCCATTTGCAATGTTTGTGGTTTCTACATTAAAACCAAGATTAATTAAAGTTTCTTTTGCTATTTCGCATAAGCTAGAACCTAGAAGACCTTTTGCGTGAAGATAAGGGATTGCTCCGTTTATAATGATAACTTTTTTCATAATTTCTCCTTTTTTTCATTATAGGACTTTTATGATTTACCATTAATTAAGATTGAATTAGGCTTTAAATTCTTTGAAAAATCGTGGAATTTGAAATAGGAATTTGATTTTTAATTATTGTAATTCCTAATTCAAATTCTTTAAAATTATTTATTTTCTTGGCTTTTTAAATACACGCTTGCACAATCTTTGCTAAGCTCTCTAATTTTTAGCATGAAATCTTGTCTTTGAGCTACGCTAATTGCACCCCTTGCATCAAGGGTATTAAATAAATGAGCGCACATTAAGCAATAATCATATGCAGGTAATGAGTAGCCTAAATCAAGCACCGCTCTTGCTTCATTATATGATATATCAAACATTTCTTTAAGTCTTGAAGCATTTGCTAATTCAAAGTTAAACTTAGAATATTCAAACTCACCTTGCTTATGAACATCAGCATATGTTAATCCACCGCCCCAGTTTATATCATAAACATTATCAATATCTTGAATATACATTGCAAGGCGTTCAAGTCCATAAGTAATCTCAGCACTAATTAAATCGCAAGAAAATCCCCCAACTTGTTGAAAATAAGTAAATTGAGTAACTTCCATACCATCAAGCCATACTTCCCAACCAAGCCCCCAAGCTCCTAAAGATGGGCTTTCCCAGTTATCTTCAATAAATCTTACATCGTGTTTATTTAAATCAATTCCTAAAACTTTTAAGCTATTTAAATATAAATCTTGAATATTCGCTGGACTTGGCTTCATTAAAACTTGAAATTGATAATAAGCACCTAAGCGATTTGGGTTTTCTCCGTATCTTCCATCAGTTGGACGGCGTGATGGAGCAACATAACAAACATTATGTGGCTTAGTGCCAAGTGATTTTAAGAATGTTTGTGGATGAAATGTCCCAGCTCCAGCAGGAAAGTCATAAGGCTGAATTAGAGCACAACCTTGCTCGCACCAATACTTTTGTAAGTTTAAAATAATTTCTGAAAATGTCATTTAAAAGCCTTTAAAATAAATTTTATTTATCATACAAAATTAATATAAATTTATGTTATTTTGCTTATAATTAGCGATTTTTTAAGGAGATTTTATGAAAAAAATTATTTTAATTGCTAGTTCATTATTTTTATTTAGTGCTTGCACGGCTGATAAACAAGAAGGCGAGATTGTAAAAAATAATCTAATCAATTTAGCTCTTCAAACTGCTTTAAATCCTAATTTAAAAGATGAGCAAACAAATTGCATTGCAAACAAAAATGCTAATGCTTGTTTAAATATCGCAAATACTTTATTGCAAGGCACATCAAACGCACAAAATGTTCAAGCTGCTAGCTATTATTATCAATTAGCTTGCGCTTTAGGTCTTAGCGTAGGTTGTGATAACGCAAATAGATTACAAAAATAACTACATATTAGGCTCTTGCCTAATATCTTTTTAATTAAACACATTATAAAATAAGCTAATTTTTTCCAAGGAATGAAAATGTTAAAAAAATCATTAGTTTTAATAAGTATTTTATATTCTAGTTTAAATGCTAGTGCGGTTGATAAAAGATTTTCATATCAAGATTATCTTGATTTTGGAGCTAATAAGGGTAAGTTTAAAGCCGGAGCAACAGGATTAAGCGTAACGTCTAAAGATGGCAAGATCACAGTAGATAGTTTTGCTCCTATGCCTATGATTGATTTTGGAGCAAGTAATAAAACAGGCGTTATGAAAGGCGAATACTCAAATATCGGTGCTAATAAAGTTTTAACTGCAGCTCATATGATAAGTGAGGTAATAAAAGATTCGCATGGTAATCCTTATTTAGTTAGGCAAGGAACAATATTAGAATTTGGTGGGGTAGGCTCTAGAGTTGTAAGTGCATCAAATGATTTTGCTGATTATTTTGGTCAAGATACACCTTGTCAGGGAAAAAAATGCCACAGAACAGACATAGAAGATTTTGCAGCACTTAGAATGAGTAAGGTAAATCTAAATCACAAAGCAGAGCTTAGTCCTGTAAAAGTATATGATGAAAATAACAAAGATATAAGTTATGAGAATAAAACTAGCACGAGTGGTAAAGCCGAATATTTTAATAGTGATAGATACACTTTGTTTGTAAGAAGTGGTACAGGGTATCAAAAAATAACCGAAAATAAAAATGATGCTATAAATATTGCTGACGCTAGCAAATATTTTACAGGCGGGCTTGTAGAAATATCTAAAGAAGATAGCTTAAAGTATGAAAGAGCAATTTATACAAAAGGCTATTATGATGATACCGGTAGGGTGCCGTTTTCAAGTGTGGGGTCTGAAGGCGATAGTGGAAGTGCTTTATATGTTTGGGATAATCAAGATAAAAAATGGCTTATGGTAGGGTTTGCAGCTGCAACTGATTGTGCTGGAAGTAGTGCAGCTGATGGCAATGGACAATGTACTTATATGTCTTATCATGGTATAAATTACAATACTACTGAAGCTTTTGATAAAGCTCATAGCGTAACTTCATCAGCTAATTTAAGCCTTGATGCAAATAGTTTAAAAGATGGAACAAACGAGCTAGAAAAAACTATGGGAGCTTTATCGTTTAAGCATTATTATGATACAAAAACCGCTAATCAAACCCAAGCAAACTACAACGATAGAACCAAAGCTATGGAAAAAGATAAAGATATTTACATACAAGGCGGCTCTTTAACTCTTAGTGCTAATGCTGATTTAGGCTCAAGTGCCTTAATCATAAAAGATAATTTAACTTATGATATTAAAGGTAATTTTGACTTTTTACATGGTGGATTAGATATAGGAAATAATTCAGTTGTAAATTATTATGCAAAAACAGCAAAAAATGATTATTTACATAAAGTTGGAAATGGAAAACTAAATATCCATTCAAGTAGCCCAAATGCCGGACTTAGAATAGGCGGTGGAGAAGTTGAACTTCACAGCACAGGATGGCAAAATACTTTTGGAAGTATTTATATGACAAATAATTCAAGCCTTAAGATAAATAATGCAAGTCAAATAAATACTAATTATTTGTATTTTGGAGATAATGCTGGTAAGTTTGATTTAAACGGTAATAGTATTAATTTTAACAATTTTTATGCAAGTGATAATAATGCAGTTGTAACAAATACTAGCACTACATTAAGCACATTAAATATCAACAAATTTGCTACAAATGAATCTACAAATACAATTTATCACGGAAATATTAAAGGTAATATCAAAATAACTCAAAACCATAATAATAAGACTGATAAATACGCTGTTTATGATGGTGGGCTTGATATTCAAGATATGGAATTTAAAGATGGAAATCTAGCTTTTCAAGGTCATCCTGTAGTGCATAATTATGTAGATACCACAACAGCTAGCAAAATCAAGCAATCAACAGGCGAAGATGTATTTACTACTCCTACAAGATTAGATCAGCAAGATTGGGAAGATAGACTTTATAAGATGAATAGCCTAACTCTTAATAATGCAAATCTTGATATCTTAAAGCATTCAAGTGTTGAAATTCCTATTATAAATTCCACTTCTTCAACAATAACAATAGGCAAAAATTTAGCTTATATTGATGGGCTTGATGGAGAAAATATAGTTTATGTTCCTAAATCAGATTCAATGGCAGGTAGTGATGAATATGAAAGTTATCACACAAATATGAAATATCAAGAAAAGGTAAGCAGTGGCGAGAGCGTTGCAAAAAATATATTTATAAATTCAGATTTTGATTTAAAGACTAATTCAAAGCTAAGCCTACTAAACGGCACAAACTACAAAGGCAAAATCACAGCTGATGATACTTCTAGCCTTGAGTTTAATGGTGCTATTATAAATGCTAATATAAACGCATCTAGCCTTAATTCAAACAATACAACTTATATTTATGAAAGCACAGAAAATGCACTAAATATAAGCAAAAGCACAAGTGGAGCTAACAATACTCTACTAATTCAAAAAGACTTTTTAAATGGTGCTGATAAGCTACTTTTAGCAAGTTTAGCAAACTCTACAATAGTTAGCGAAAATTATTTTGATATTAAAGGTGAAAGCTCGGTATTTGCAGACCTTAAGCCAAATGTGAAGTATTATGATGAAAACGGCACGGCTAAGTGGTATTTAGAAAAAATCACAACGCCAAGCACTCCAACTGATCCAAGTGAGCCAGAAAACAAACCTGATATTCCATTAACTCCGATTGAACCAAGTAAGCCTGTTACACCTGATATTCCATTAACTCCGATTGAGCCTAGCACACCGATAGAAAAACCAGAAAATAAACCTGATATTCCGTTAATTCCATTAGAGCCAAGCACACCGATTACTCCAAGCGTTCCATTTGATCCAAAGCCTGAGAATAATCCAAGCAATACAGAAACTCCAGGTCATTACAAAGAATACTTCTTCGTAAAAGAAAAAGAAACAGCAATAAACACAGCAAAAAATACGCTAAATCAAGCATTTTTTAACTATGTTTTAGAATGGAACAATATGCAAAAGCGTATGGGAGAGCTAAGAGATGAGGTAGCTAATGGTGGAGTTTGGATAAGAAATTACGGCGGAGCAAGTACATATTTAAAAGATAATAAAACCAAATATTATGAGCTACAAATCGGAGCTGATAAGATTAGCGAATTTGATGATTTTAACGCTTACGCAGGAATAATTTTTACTAATTCTATTTATAAGCTAGATACTAAAAATATTTTAGAAGGTAAAGTAAAAGGCATAGGCGGGGGACTTTATTCAAGCTTTTTATTTAACAATGGCTTTTATATTGATATGATTGCAAAATATGCTGATTATAAAAACGACTACACCTTAACGCTAAACAATGGCAATAATAAAGCAGTTCATATTAAGGCAAACAATCATTCAAAAAACCTTGTAGCAAGTATTGAATTAGGCAATAGATTTTATATGAATGATTATTATTTAGAGCCTAGCGTTGAGCTAATTAGTGGTTATGTAAGTGCTATTAAATTAGAAAATAAAGAAGAGCATATCAAGCTAGAAAGCAAGAGCTTTATTCCACTAAACACAAAAACTATGCTAAGTTTTGGTAAGCAAAGTAGTGAGGATTCAAGATTTGGCTTTAGGTTTGGCGTTGGACTTGCAGCTGATTTAATTAAAAGTGGCGATAAAACCATAAGAGATTTAAATGTTATAAGACAAATTGAAGGAAAAAAAGATGCAAGAATGCTAACAAATGCTTCATTTAACTACTACTTTACGAATAATCTAAGATTAATGACCGAGTTTGAAAGAACATTTTTTGGTGATTTGAATGTGGATTATTCATTTAATATGACTTTAAGAAAGAGCTTTTAATCTCTAATTCCTATTTTAAATTCCTAGAATTTAAAATAGGAAATTCAAACTTCTAATAAAACAAAAATTAATAATAAATATTAATATGGAAAGACTATTGTTTTATTACAAATTTTAGGAGATTTTATGAAAAAATTATTAAGTTTTATAATGCTTGTTTTTATGCTCGTTGCTTGTGGGGGCGATACCCCTGATGTTGTAGTTAAAAAATGTATGCAAGCATATATTAAAGAAGATGTAAAACAAGTTGCTAAATGTGCTTACTACAAAACAGAAGATGAAAGACAAAGATATTTGAAAGAAGTCATTAATAGTATAAAAAGAGATAAAGAATTTATCAATACAAAAAGTGGCGTAAAAGTAATAGAAACTTCTATAGTAAATGAAGCTGAAAATGTAGCTCAGGTTAAAGTTGTAGTAATGTATAACAACGGCGATAAGGACAATGGTTTAATAGATTTAGTGAAAATAAATGGTTCTTGGTATGTGAAAAAGTAATTTTAGCTTAAAGCTTATTAGAATTTATCTTAGATAAATTCCAAACTCATATGGATTTAAATTCCACTAGAATTTAAATCCGTAAATTACGCAAATAATTTCATAAATTAATAGTATCTACTATTACCTAGAGAAAATAAAGCAGCTCCTAAAACAAACATAGAAATTAATTTTATAATAATTGCAACAGCAGCAATAGCACCGATTACAATTAAAATGTTTTTTAATTTTCTTGCTCTAATACCTGTTATAGGTGTAACTTCGTATTTAGTAAAAAATTCTTTTAATAATACAAACTTATAACTCGCAGCCACAATCATAGTAATAGAAATATATATAAAAGAAGCACCAAAAAACGATGTTAGCCACCAAATAACACTTGAACCTAATGTAAAAGCTAAAACTAAAATTGCAGTATGAATCCACATTGACCTATAAGCATACGCAAAATAGCTAAAAATCATAGTAGGTAGGCTAAAATCTTTTAATCTAAAAGAATATTTAGCTATATTTGATTCGCCATTATTTGTATAGTATTTTGCTGCATCGCATAGTTCATCAACAATTTCTGCATTTGGTAATTCACCGAAAAAATCAGCTAATTTTGTCCTTAATTCAGCTTTATTTTTTACTAATTCTTTAGCATTATCACTAATCATAAACTCAGTCATTTTAAGTTCCTTGTTATATCATTTGTGATATTTTTTGATAATTGTCATTTTGCACTGCTTTATATACAAAATATAAATCTATCAAAACATAAATTCCTAATGCCCATAAAACAAAAACACCTATAAAAATAAAAGTTGTAATACAACCAATAATAAAAAGTGCTAATTTTAAAATACCAAGTCCGAAGCTGCCTTGATAAAACCTATCAACACCAAGCCAACCAAAGAAAAATCCTAAAACAACAGCTAAAATAGGGCTTTTAAGCGGTATTAAAGGCAAATTTTTAAGCTTTTCTTCACTGATATTATCTAGCTTGTCATTTAGCATAAATTTTTGTTCGTTAGAAATTTTGCCATCAAGCAACATTAAAACAGAATTTTTATCCATTTTTACTCCTTTTTTTGATTAAAAAAAGAGATTATACCCCCCCCCTAAGTAAATATAAAGTAAATAATACAAAAGTATTTATAAAAAAATTACATATTTATTTTTCTAATTCCTATTTCAAATTCCACGAAATTTTCATAGTTAAAAAAATATTAATTTAAAAATCAAAAATTAAGCTAAATATAAGATTGGGGGGGGGTATTATATTTATTTTTAAAATATTTAAGGAGAATTAATGAAAAAGTTATTAACAGCTAGTGTTTTTTGTAGCGTGGCATTATTTATAAGTGCTTGTTCTGATGAAAAAAAGGAATTAAGCCAAGATGCGTTTAAGTTTGATATTGAAACTAAAAGAACAAAATATGAAACATACAAACTCCTATCTCTAACTGCTAAAGATGATATTGAAATTAAAAGAATTACGACAAATAGTGATGCTTGTAGAGTAACGGATTTTGTCTTAGCTGATTTAGATAAAAGAGCTAGAGTAGATTACGGAGTGTTATCACGCGAAACTCCAGCAAAAGTATGCTACGATAATAAATTTATTTTTGATTGCAGAGATCTAGTTAAATGGGCAGAACTAAGCAAAGGAGATTGCGGTTATAAGTATAAATATGATATAGATGATAAAAGCGAAGATTATAAACTCATAAACGAAAGAGTAGAAAAAACAGAAAATAAAGAATATATTGAAAGTTGTGAAAGAGCAAAAAAAGTTGCTAAAGAAAAATACGATGGAAAATATTATTATGATTATAAAGTGCCAATGAAATTTGATGAAACTAAAGAATTTGTAATAATAGGCGATAAATGCTCTGACGTTGTAGAGTTTAGTGTTTATACAAATAAAGGCGTTGTAACTTATAGCGTTAAATAATAGCTTAGAAGTTACATAAAATTAAGGAGATTAAATGAAAAAATACACGATTAAAACATTTATTATTAGTATTGTAACAAGCATTATAGGAGGTTTTTTTATTGCACCAATTATATTTATAAGCTGGGCGGGAGGTAATATAACAAGAGATTATCGTTTAGATATGTATGATGCAGCTAGATTTTTTGGAACTACGGATAAATACTATATATCTTACATAATCGCCTTTGCAATAACATTTGTAATAACATTTGTGATAATGAATATTATAAAAAAGCGTAAAAATTAATTAAAAGGAGAAAAAATGAAAAAGTTATTAAGTTTTATAGCTGTTGCTTTTATGTTCGTTGCTTGTGGAAGTGAAACTCCTGAAGAAGTTGCTAAAAATTTTGCGAAGTTAGCGCTTGAAGGAGAAAATGAACAAGCTTTAAAGTGTGTTTATTTTAAATCAGAAGACGAAAAGCAAGAAAAAATAAAAGAAGCAATTAAGTATGAATATGGTGCAAAAGCGAAAAAAGAAGTTGCTGAAAAAGGTGGTATTCAATCAATAGAAGCAAGTAGATTAGAACAAATTGAAAATCTAGCTAAGGTTAAAGTTGTAGTAACATACAAAAATGGCGATGTAAAGGATAATAAATTAAATCTTATAAAGATAAAAGATAAATGGTATATAAATAATAGTAATGACTATGATTAAAATTTATTGGAATTTATCTTAGATAAATTCCAAAATCTATTATTAGCTAAAGGAAAACCTTTAGCTAATGCAAACTTGCCCTGCATAAACGATAAAAAATCTTAACATTACTACACCAACTAGCACAGCAAGAGAGTTTATTATTATGAATGCAGGTTTATAAGCGTGGTTTTTAAGTGCTGTAATAGCTATTAAAATAGGTAAAATAAGCCCCGTTCCTAACACACCAAACCAAAATAATTTTGAATAAAACTCATGAGCAAATATAGCCTTAAGTGAGATTAAACTCTCGCCCCCACTATAATACATTCCTACAAAAAGTAAAAGCAAGATAGGGATTTCAAGCATTATTGCTCTTAGATCTAAAACTAATAAATATTTTATGTTTTCTTTATTTAAATGAGCTTTAAAAAACAAAATCCCTACAAGTATATTTGCAGCTATTCCACATGAAAACGCAGAAACTACAAAAAGTAATGGCAAAATCGGAGTATTCCATAAAGGAACTTTAGAAATCGCACTTAATAAAAATCCCGTATAAGCACCAACACATAAAGCTAAGAAAAACAATACATATTCAATCATCTTAGCAAAATTAGCCATTTTTCTTATGGAATTTGTAATAGGAATTAAGAACCTAAAATAAAGTTCAATCTCACGCTCAAAAATGATTAACGCATACAAAAACGCTAAAGGTGTATAAACTAATAAAAATAAAACACCTAAAGTCATAACCGAAGTAAAATTGTATTTTATTAGCAATAAATAAAATGTAAAAGGCTTTCCTAAATCAACTATTAAAAGTAAAAGCCCTAAGCTAATAGCAAGTGGAGAAATTAATGCTCCTGCTTTAATCGTAGCATCCCAAATACTATTAGTATTGTGTGAAAATCTATTAAATTTCACTATTAATGAAACCATCAAACATCCAGCACTAAGCCCTGCTAAAAATAAATATAGTGCAATCGGCCAAGGCCAGTAAATTTCATTATATTGAGCCAAACTTCCTGCCATATTATTCATAGCGTCCTCCTTTTGTGTTTTTTATAAAGCCAAGTTTTGGTTTCGTTCCTAAATGAGCTTTCGGATACTCAACGCTTTTACTTGCTAAAACTTTGTTAATTTCTGAATTGCTATCGTTTATATCTCCAAAAATTAGTGCATCAGTAGGACATACACTTACGCATGCTGGAGTTGCACCTTTTCTGTTTGGATAGCAAAAAGTGCATTTATCAATCGCTTTTGTAATAGGATTAACAAATCTTGCATTGTATGGACATGCTAGAACGCAGTATTTACAAGATACGCATAATTTTTCATCAATTAAAGTTATTCCATTTGCTAGTTTAAAACTAGCTCCCGTAGGACATACGCTAACACACGGGCTATCTTCGCACATTACACAACTTGCCCTTGTAAAATCTGTTTTAAGATTTGGAAAAACTCCGCTCATTTTCGCATGAACTTGAACTCTAAAAACTCCACTTGGAATTTGATTTTCGTTCTTACACGCAACGCTACAAGCCTGACAACCTATACATAAATTTTCATCGTGAATCATTACAAACTTTTTCATTTTTATACCCTTTTAATATCTACGCCTATATTTGTAACCATTGTGCTACATATATGACCACTTTTTGAGCCTAATAAAATACTATCATTTGCACCAACTTCGTGAATGTTTTTAAGTGCTGGAGTAACACGACCAAAGCCATGATAAATAAACAATGTATCAGGGCGAATGCCTTGCGTTAGCATAAGTTTTACTTGTATTTTGCCAAATTCGTTTTCTAAATATACTATATCGCCATCTTTTAAGCCTAATTCTTTAGCTTTAGACTCATTTATCCATACAGGACTTTCACTCATTAATTCATTTAAAATAGGGATATTTTGAGTATGAGCGTTTGTATGAATTGGAGTTTTTCCACTTGTTAGGCAAAACTCATGGCCATTAAATACATCATAATCAACCATATTTAAAGAGCCATGAGCTGGGAATAATTTTTCAACTTTTTCTATGAAAAGCTCTATTTTTTTACTAGGTGTCTTAAAGCTAATTAATGAACTAAGTTCGCCATTGCTATCAATTTTGTCTTTTATTTGTGGATAGGTTTTAGCAAATTCTTTTATTATTTTTGGCTCTCTTAAATAAAGGCTAGGAACCTTATAGGTAACTACGCCATCTTTTTTAAGATTTGCAAGTAAATCTACATTACCTTTAGCTTGTTGCATTCTGTATTCATCTATTGTTTTATAAGTGTAAAGCTCATCAATTTTCATAATACTTGCAAGCTCTTTAAATATATCAAAGCCACTTTTTGTATCGCCTATAACTTCTACGGCTTTATTTCTCATATAATAGCCATTTCCTACACCTAAAATGCTTTCATCTCTTTCTAAATATGAGCTCTCAGGCAATACCACATCAGCTAAATTACTAAAATCATTCAAATACACATCAATGCTTACTATGAAATCTAATTTTTCTATGGCTTTTAAGCTCTCATTTACATTTGCAACATTTACTAAATGATTAAATCTAGTATTAACCCAAGCTTTAATAGGATATGGTTTTTCGCTTAAAATAGCAGGTGCAATAT
The DNA here is from genome assembly GCF_022369455.1 of Campylobacter sp. RM5004. Taxonomy (NCBI): domain Bacteria; kingdom Pseudomonadati; phylum Campylobacterota; class Epsilonproteobacteria; order Campylobacterales; family Campylobacteraceae; genus Campylobacter; species Campylobacter sp. RM5004. The sequence continues at coordinate 1,809,558 of NZ_CP059599.1, forward strand.
CCATTAAAACTCCGTGCTTTCTTGAAACAAAATAATTTTTACTTCCCTCTTCTCCTGCTCCATCAATTCTAGGAGTATTAGGAACTTTAAAAACATTGCTAGGATTATCAAGGGTAGGGAAAATGTTTTCGCCTATGATTTTGTTTAGATTACTTGCATTTTTGCTAGTGTGAATGCCACCTTTTTTCTCATAATTTCCCATTAAAGCATTTGCTATTGCAATAGCTCTTGTGCGTTGATATTCTGCGTGAGTTGTTGTGGTTTTATGACCCCAGTCAATTACAACTTTTGGAGCGGCTTTATAGATTTCATCAGCAATTCGCTCAATCGTTTTAGCACTAATTCCTGTTATATTTTCTTGCCATTTAGGGCTTGTATCTTTTACACTAGCTTTAAGCTCATCAAGTCCTATGCAATATTCTTTTACAAAGTCTTTATCATACTTTTCATCTCTTAGCCATACATGAATTAACGCCATTAAAAATGCCACATCAGTTCCTGGTTTTATAGGAAGCCATTCATCAGCCTTAGCTGCTACAACGCTAAATCTAGGCTCAAGGACGAGTAATTTTGTATCACTTGATGCTGCAAATTTGGCTAATTTTTTAGCATCACTTATAACAATACCTTCAAATAAATTATGACCGAAATTTACAATATATTTTGCATTAGCAAAATCTCTTGATAAGCCACCACCATAGGTATGCTCTAAAACCATATTATAAGTAATCGGACAGCTTGAATAATGTGAAAATATATTAGGACTTCCGTAAGCACAGGCGAAATTACTCATATGAGTGTGAGATTCTCCGGCTTTGCTTGTAAATATTACGCTTTTTGCTCCATGCTTTTCTTTTATTTCGTTTAGCTTTGTAGCAACTAGGTTTAATGCCTCATCCCAACTAGCTTCACGCCATTTATTTTCTCCACGCTTTCCTACACGAATTAGTGGCTTTATAAGGCGATTTTTATCATAAAGCTGATTAATTCCTGCACCGCCCCTTGCACATACACTTGTTTTATTTGCGCTAAATTTTGGATTGCCATTAATGAATACGCCTTTATTATCTTTAACGCTTACTTCAATAGGACAGCGAGTAGAACACATTTCACATACTGAAAAAACGCTTTTTCTATCCCCGTTTGTAAATGCATTTGCACTTAAAACGGGCTTAATACAGGCTAATGAGCCTAAAAAGGCTGAGCTTTTTAAAAAATCTCTTCTTTTCATAATTACTCCTTTTTGATACCTTGTTTTAATTACTATTAAATTATACTTAAATTATTTAATTAATTATAAAAATTATATATTTATTTATTTTTCTAATTCCTATTTCAAATTCTTGTGAAATTTTCGTGGAATTTGAAATAGGAATTAAGATTTTTTAAATTTTGCTTGACATTTAAATAATTTTTTTGTATTATTCAACCTTTCACATTTATTTCAATTTGTCTTGTTAGCTCAGCAGGTAGAGCATCTCACTTTTAATGAGGGGGCCGCTGGTTCGAATCCAGCACAGGACACCATCAATTTTTGGTCGCTTAGCTCAGTTGGTAGAGCGCCACCCTTACAAGGTGGATGTCATAAGTTCGAGTCTTATAGCGACCACCATTTATTTTCATCGGTGCGGCGGTAGTTCAGCTGGTTAGAATATCGGCCTGTCACGCCGGAGGTCGCGGGTTCGAGCCCCGTCCGCCGCGCCATTTCCCTTTCTTTTTAAATTTTAGTAATAATAAACTCCTTTAATATTTATATTTTTTTAATTTGTTTTAAGATAAAATCACTCTTTTAAAAATATTAAAGGAGAATTATGAAAGACTTTTTTATTAACTTTTTTACCCTTTCAGAACCTTTGTCAATTACTTTTGTAATTATTTATTTAATCCTTTGCTTTTGGCTTAGCCGTTTAGCATATACGATAACTTTTGCTAAAAGAATGATTTTGGCTTTAGTTTTAGGTTTAATTTTAGGTGTTGTGGCTCAGTATTTAGCTAATTTTCCTGCAAGTTCAAAAGAAGTTCTATGGCTAGAACAAACTAGGATTTGGTATTCATTTGTAGTTAGTATTTTTATAAGTTTATTAAAGCTTATGATTGTTCCTATCGTATTTTTTGGCATTTCATCGTCTTTATTAAAGCTTGAAGGCGGAATTAAAATATCATCAATTCTTAGTAGAAGTATATTTTGGCTTTTATTTACCACAGCGATTGCAAGTGCGATAGGTCTTAGCTTAGGAATTATGTTTAATCTAGGAAGCGATGTGGTAGTGCAAACTTCAAAAACTATTAAAGAAGCAAGAACTCTAAGCTCTATTTTATTGGGTCTAATGCCAAATAACATAATTGAATCTTTTGCTAAAAACAATATTTTAGGCGTTATTTTGGTTGCATTTTTATTCACTTTAGGGGCAAGAAAACTTGGTGCAAACGCTGAAAACAAAGAAATATTTAGCACTTATAAAAACCTAATAATATTTATGAATAAAATCATTATGAATGTTATTACAAATATAATTGCTCTTATGCCTTATGCAGTTGTTGCGATGATTGCAAATGTCTTGATTGCAAATGGTGTAGCAGCAATGAAAGAAGCAGGATTATTCATAGCTTTAACTTATGCTAGTGGTATTTTAATGATTATTGTATTTTCTATAATTTTAGCATTTCACGGCTTATCACCTATCGTGTATTATAAAAAAGCTTTTGAAGTTTTATTATTAGCATTTACTTCAAGAAGTTCAGCAGGTGTTTTACCTATAACAATCCGCACACTTCACACTAGATTAGGCGTAAGCGAAAACAATGCAAACTTTGTAGCAGGGCTTGGTGCAACCATTGGAATGAGTGGCTGTGCTGGATATTATGTGGGTTTAGTAGCTGCTTTTGTTATGCATAGTGCAGGACTTAGCATTGATTTATCTAGTGCTGTTTTAATAGTAATTATTACAATAATTGGCTCACTTAGTATCGCAGGTATTCCTGGTATTTCAATAGTTGCAGCTTCTATTATGATTACTGGGCTTGGGCTTGGGGATAAGTTTTATTTATTAGGCGTTATTTTTGCGATTGATCCTATTATTGATATGGTAAGAACTATGAGTAACGTAAATGGTGCAATGGTTGCAGCAATTGCGACTGATTGCGAGCTAAAGACTTTAAACAAAGATGAATACAAGGACTTAAGCAATGAAAGAAATTGATTATAAAAGCTTTTTAGAGATTAAAGACAATGCTACTTGCGTTATAGCTTTTGGAGCACCTTGGTGTAGAGATTGCAAGATTGCTGAGCCATTTTTGCAAGAACTTAGCAATAAATATCCTAATATTAGCTTTTATCATGTTGATGTTGATAAAGACGAAAACATTAGAGCAGAGCTAAATATTCGCCATATTCCTACGATACTTTTTTTAAAAAACGGCGAAGAAGTTTATCAAAGAGTGGTTGAGCCCCACTCAATTTCTTTAATTGAAGCTGGTGTTTTAAAGCTTTAAAATGTTTAAAAATCCATCATTAAATAATGTTTTTTCAAAACATTTTGATGGGTTTTATATCTATTCAAATGTAAGCGAAATTGAAATAATTTTAAGAGAACTTGCAAATAATTTAAGCAAAAAATATTTGATTTTATATATTAGCAATACAGATACATTTAATTTAAATCCTAACATTTATCATGTAAATATCTTTAATGAAAAAGCATTGAAATATATAAATAAATTAAGCAAACTTGATTTTGTTTTTGTAGAAAATATTTCATTTTTAAATGATTTTTCGTTTCCTAAAGGCGTGAAAATAATTGCTTGTGGGTTTTTAAAAAGCGATTTAAGATATTTTTTAAAAATAAAAACAAGGATATTAAGGTTCGTTTATACTAAAGATTATTTTAAGATTTATAATAAAAAATGTGATTTTACTTACAATTTTAAACCCAAAAAACAAAGCATTTTTCAAGAAAATAAAATTGATTTTGATATTAAAGAAGAGCTTGAGTTTTATTTGCATTGTTTAGAGCAAGGCTTTAGGTTTTATGATTTTAGAAATACTAGAAAACAAGAGTTTTTAAACGCTTTTAGCAATGGAAATGTGCTTTTAAACAACGAGCCTTTTATAAAAGATATTAGCAAAGAATATTTTTATATGAATGATAAGAAAATTAATTGCGATTTTATCCCAAATAATACGAATAATCTAAATTATAAAATCATCAAAACTAATGCAAAAAACCAAGGAATTCTCACAAAACTTAAGCAACTTTTAAATTCAAATTCCTATTTCAAATTCTTTTTTAAATAATGTTAATTTTACAACCCCCTAAAGCGGGGAAATTTTTTCTAACATAAAATCAAACAAATTTTCTAACTATTAAGCTAATTTTAAGCTAAAAATAGGGTAAATGCTAAGCCTAAAAATAAGCTTTACAACATTCAAATTCCTATTTTAAATTCCGCAAATTTCAAGCACAAAATCAAAGGAATTTAAAATAGGAATTTCAAGTAGTTTAAGAAAAATTATTCCTATTTTTAAACTTAAAAATAGGAATAAAAAGATTAATAATTTAATCCAACTTCTAGCATTATGCTTCTTCCGCTTGCATAATCATATATTAGCTTATCGTCTTTTTTGCTTGCGTTTATTTTGTTTTTTGTATTTAATAAGTTTTCAATATTTACATTCGCAAAAAACTCAACATCTTTTTTCATCTTGTACTTATAAGCAATATTCATATCCCAAGTAAAGTGATCGTTTAGCTTAATTAGCTCATATTCTCTTATGCGTTCGGCTCTATTGTAATTAGAAATTAAAGCCTTCTTGCTAGGCGTAAATGTAAATAAATTTGCAATTCCTAAACCATAATCAGGAATGTTTAAATTATATAAAAAAGTGATTTTGTATTTATCGTAATAATCAATTATCGGAAGGTCTTTTTGAGCGATTATTTCGCCATTGTATTTAACTTGATTATTTCTATCTCTTTCATCGCTTCTATAGTCTTTAAAATCTGATTTTTTCTTTGTATAACTTGCACTTAAACTAAAATCATTTAAGGTATTAAAGATTTCAATACTTTTTGCATTTGCAATATCAAGGCTTATAATATCAGCTTTTGAAGTGCCTAAATTAGTATAAACTTTATAATTTTTTGATAAATTTTCATCATCAATATCAGCTAAGCCTAAAGTTTCTTTATCACTTAAAACCACTTGATTTTTTCCTAATCTTTTTAAGTATTTTAAACTAAACTTTGTGTTTTTAAACTCACCCCTATAAAATACGCTAAACTCATCATTAAATGAGCGTTTTAACTCATTAAAATTATACATATTCTTCTTACCGCCAGTTTGCTTAAACTCTTCAGCATAATCGGTTCTACTTAAAAACTGCGTATAAGAATAAATATTATCATATAGCTTATATGCGAAGAAATTCTTACCATAATACCTATTATATCCAGCTCCAAAGAAATTGCTTTCATCGCCTAATAAATCAAACTCACTTGTAATTCTAGGAGCTACATTAAACTTTTTAATAATGCCATCATAACTTCCCCTTGCACCTAATCTTAGATTAAATCTTTTGTATTTAATATCATCTTCTAAATATAAATCAAAATTAGTTGCACTAATTCCTGTTTTAAATTCCGGAGTAAAAGTTGCTCTTGTTAGATACTGCCCTGCTCCTGTGTTTCCTTTTCTATCTACTACATCACCCATCAAGCAAAACACATCGCCATCTTTACAAACCACGCCAGCAGGTAAAATAGTAGGATTATAGTATTCTGCTAAATGTTTTAAGGTTTCATAACTAGCTTTTTTATGACTTAACTCAAGTCCTGCATAGAAAGTATGTTCTGTATTTTTAAACTCTTTTACATCGCTTTCTAAATCAAGCTTATAATTTAATTCTTTTGTTCGCTCTTTAATATCGCCATATCCACCTTTCATAGAAAAAGTACTTGTTCCCCAGTTTGCAACCTCGTTTGTAAAAAAGCCAAATTTCATATTTTTATCAAAATATCTCGCACTATCTTGAATACTATAGCCTAAATTTTGAGTGATATTAAAGCCATCAAATTCACTAAAAAGCTCAACGCTAGAAATTATCCCGCCAAATTTAGCCTCTAAATTAGAATCAATAACTCCTTCTAAAAAGCCTTTATAAACGCTAGGAGCATAGATAACGCTAGGTCTAATTATGTGATTATCTAAAGCGATAAAGCCTTTTAATAAAAAGTTTTCATTTCTTCTGCTTTGATTAGGATAAAAATATCCTTGTGCTAAAACTTCTCTTTTTGTTGGCATTTTTATCGTTGAAGTTGTCCTTGAGTAATCAAACAAAATTCCATAATCATCGCTAAAACGACTTTCTAAATAAATATTTTGATTTTGTTTTACAAAATTATTATTTATGTTTTTGCCACGACTTGTTTCATAATCAGCTCTATTTTCTTCATCTATTATGATTTTATTAAGATTACCATCTGTATAGCTTGTAGATATTCTAGCTCCGAATTTTTTCGTAGGATCTTTTAGCTTAGTATCAATTACACCACCTTCAAAATTGCCGTATTTTGCACTGATATTGCTATCTAAAATCTTTAAACTTTTTAAAATATTTATATTAATTACGCTACCTTGAGCCCCCATAACAGGTGCTCTCCAAAGTGATGAGGCGTTTATGTTTTGATTACCTGCTGGATCAATTGCATTATCAAAGCTCATTCCATTTACTAAAAATGCGTTTTGATAAAACGGCGCTGCATTTATACTAAAGTCTTTTGGGCTGATTTCTGCTTTGTTTGTAGAAATATTATCCCCCATATTTAAATTAATATTTGAGTTTTGCTTGATACTTTCATCTATTCTTTTATTTGGCTCTGTATCACTGAAATTATATTCTTTATAACTTGAATATTTTGAATATTCACCTTTATTAACTTCATTCATAGGCTTATTTACATCAATTTCACCTATATCAATCTCGTTTGCATATACTAATGAAACAATAGCGATTAAAGATAGTTTTCTTTTCATTTATTCTCCTTAAAATTGAGAATTATTACTAAATTAACTTAAAATGAAATTAATATTTATTATTAAAATAATATAAGAAAGTTAAATTCCTATTTCAAATTCCAAAAATTTTTCAAGAATTTGAATTCGGAATCTAGCATTTAAACTTTTGCTAAATAATTCACAAAATTTAAAATCTTAGTTCTTAGTATTCACTCGCATTATTATTACACACTAGCAATTTATTTGCTAGTTTGTAATAATAGTCTCAAGAGTGGTGAATTAAAATAATATGATAAATTCAAATTCTTATTTCAAATTCTTAAAAAGTTTAAAATGTTTTTTGATTATATTTTTTAAAAAGTTAAAGAAGTAAAAAAGGTGCTAAGAATAGCACCTTTGTAGTTTAGTTTAATTATTTTTCTAATAATTAAAACTACTGTAATAATCTCATTACGTTTTGTTGAACAGCGTTAGCTTGGCTCATTGCATAAACACCTGATTGAGCTAGTATTTGGTGCTTACTAAATGTAGCACTTTCTTCTGCAAAGTCAACATCTCTAATATTACTTTCAGCAGCTTTAACGTTTACTTGAGTAACTGAAATATTATTTACAGTTGAAACAAGTTGGTTTTGAACAGAACCAAGGTCTGAACGAATTGCTTCAAGAGCTTTTTGAGCTGTTTCAGCAATGTTCATCATAGCTTGTGCACCTTTTAGTGTCATAACACCTGCTGCGTAGCCGTTTTGGTTATCGCCATTATCTCCTGCTTGCCATTCATTAGCATTAAAGCCCATTGCATCAGCTTGAGCTTTATTAATAGTAGCGTTTGTCTCTCTTAGTGAAACTGTAGCTTCACTAACGTTCTTATCATAGCCGATAGCTGAGTTTGTAGTAAAGCCATTAGCATCTTTAACTTCAACTTGAATATCTCTACCGTTGTTTGCAACTAGACTAAGTCTTCCCATATTAGTTGAGTTAGTTGTATCTAAGCCAACGATACTTGATAAACCAGCTTTAGTAGGCTCATTTATACCAGCTTTAAGTCCAGCAAAGAATTGCTTAAATGAATGAGCTACCATACCTTCTTGAGCTTCTTTAGTATCCATAGTTTTACCATCAGCTGCATCAATTAGTTTGTCTAATTTTTGATTTATTTTATCTATAGTTGAGTTAGCTCCATCTATTGTTTTTTGGGTTTTTAAATCATTAAACAAGTCTGTAATTTCTTTTTCAATTCCAGAAGTTCCAGCGGTATTTACTGCAAGGTTTAAAGCACCTATTTTTTCTGCAGCAAGATTTGTAAAATCTACTTCTCTACCCTGTAAAGCTTGAGTTCCTGTTGTGTTAAAAGTATTATCAATACCAGCATAAGTTGCAATTGCAGCAAATGCGTTGGCAGCATTTGCTTGTCCTAAACCTGTAGTCGTATCTAAAGCAGCCGCAGTTCCTGCTAATAATGTATTTAGTTGATTATTTAATGTTTGTGCAGCACCTGCTGTAACGTCAGCACCTGATTCTCTTAAATTTTTCTGAGCTTCTTTAGCTGCTGAATCGGTTGCTATTACAAAATCTTTAACAGCACTTGCAAATGCAGTTTGAAATGCATCTTGAGTTGCCCCTGTTATTGTAGTATTAACTGTACCTAAATTACCATCTAAAGTTGTTAATGCTGTGCTGATAGCATTTAAATTTGCCGAATTATCAATTGCTTTAATAGCAGTTAATGCATGACCATCTAAAGTCGCTTTTTGTGTTCCTTGACCTGTAGCTGCAGATTTATCTAAAATATTAGTTTTAATAATATCTTTTAATTTATCTTTTAATGTATCTAGAGCTCCTGATTGTGCATCTTGTATTTTCTTTAATTCTTGATATGGAACTGAGTTATTAACCGCTTTTGTTGTTCCGTCTTTATAAATTAATGCATCTTGCACTCCATGAGCATTCTTAACATCTGCAAACGAGTTTTCTTTAATCAATATTGAACCACCTGCTGGAGTTCCTGCTGCGGTTGTCCAAGTAGCAGCTGTATTAAAATCTACTCCTTTTTTTGCGTTAGGATTTCCTGTTGCTCCTTGTGTTACAAGGCTATGCATATCAGTTGTAGGTTTATTTGTTGTTACATTATCCTCAACCTTAATACCTCTACCATCTCTGTTAGCTAAAACAAGTCTTCCTTTAGTATCTACAGAAGCTTCAACCCCTGTTTGATCTTTTACAGCATTAATAGCTGCTCTTAAAGCACCGTTAGCATCTTTTTCTTGAACATTTACTGTTCCAATCTTAACGCCATTAATTGAGAAGTTTGAAGTAGTCTCACCTGCTTTAATAGGTTGTTCAAACACTGTTTGAGCAGTTACACTTGCTTTAATCCCTGTCTTATCACTAGCCTTGTTAATTGCTTCTGCTAGTGCACCTAGACCTGTAGTAGCACTAGTATCACCTTTACCATTAGTTAATTGAACCTTTTCAATAGTTACATCATTGATACCATCAACGTTTTTAAAGGTAACACTTACACTACCCGTCAAATCCGCCGCCCTCACATTATGCCCAGTCTCAAACCTAGTTAAACCAATCTTATCACTTGTAGTTGCCCCAATACTAGCCTTAACAGTCTCATTTGAATAAGCACCAATTTGAAACTCCTTATTTGAAAACGTTCCAGATAGTAGCTTTTGACCGTTAAATGATGTAGTATTACCAATATTATCAAGCTCTTCCATAAGTCTTGAAATATCAGCTTGAAGCGCCTTTCTTGTCTCAGTTGTTTGACCATCTTGAGCTGATTGAATAGCTTTATTCTTAATAGTTTCAAGTATTTTAATTTGCTCATCCATAGCCTTATCAGCTGTTTGAATAATACCAATAGCATCATTAGCATTCATAATAGCCTTACCAAGTGAACTAGCTTGACTTCTTAAGCTATCTGCAATTGCCATACCTGAAGCATCATCAGCAGCACTATTAATTCTAAAACCTGAGTTTAGCTTTGAAAGTGAGCTATCAATAGCTCTATTGTTCATAGAAGCATTAGCGTGAGCGCTTAATGTGGGAGGAGTTTGAAAAGAATTTGAAATAGGAATTTCAAATTCTATAATAAGCCTAAAAATTTCTTAATTGAGTATTTTAAATCTTCATCATCTAAATTATTCATAGCCCATAATAAATAGCCATTATCAATAGCCCTAACCTCATCAAAGCTTTTGCCTTTGTATTTGCCAAAGCCAAATTTTGTGCTAACAATAGGAAGTTTTGTAATTTCGTGCAGTTCTTCATAACTTTTGTGCTTTAATAATTCATCTAATAATAATTTCATAACCAAAACATCGCCTATTGCATCATGAGCTTTTATAATTATTCCTAGTCTTTTTGCTTCGGCTTGCTCAATTTTATAAAGTCCTAAAAAATATCTTAAATATTGCAATCTGTGATGATTAAAATCAGGGAAAATCGCCTTAACGCATTTATAAGTATCAATTAATTTATAATTGTTTTTAAAGCCTTCTTTTTCTAGCATTCCTAAATCAAATTTAATATTATGTGCTATTAAATAATTTTCGTTTGAATTATATTCATTTAGCATTTTTGCGAATTTTGTTTCGTGAAATTTCGGCTTATTTATAAGCATTTCAGGAGTTATGTTATGCACTTCCATAGCTTCATAAGCAATTTCTTGATCGCAGCTACATAATTCATCATAAATTAAAACATCTCTTTCTTTGATACTATCAAAAAGATTTTCGGCATATTCAATGTCTTTTGTTTCGTATTTTTCACTATCTAGCACCATAGCTCCAACTTGAATTATCCTATCAAGCTCGCCATTTCCAGTAGTTTCAGTGTCAAACAAAATATATTTCATTTTTATCCTTTATAATATTTAAAACTATTTTAACAATTAAGGATAATAATGATTAGTTCGCCAAATATTTTTAATGCAAAAATAATTACTTATACTGATTTTGGTTTTAAAACCTTTATAAAAGCAAAGCTTGAAAACACAGAAAAGCTAATAAAATTAGAGCTTTTGAGCGATATTTTTAAAGAATTTGAATTAGGAATTAATTCAAATATAAAAATAATTTTTCCTACAAAAATTATGCTAGCTAAGAACGAATGTGCCTTAAGACTTGGCGTTGAAAACGAATTATTTGGCAAAGTAATTAGCAAGCTTAATAATGAAAAAATATATTCTTGTAGCAAAGAATTTAGCCCTAGCGAAAATGAAAGCAAATTAAGATATGTAAAAATAAATGCTTATAATCACATTTTTAGTATTTTATTAAGCGAAGAAGAAATAAAAGCTTTAAGTTTAAGCGAAAATGATGAAGTGATTTTGCAACTTAATGCAAGTGAAATAAAATTAGGGATTTTAGAATAATTAAAATCCCTTATAGCGTTTTAGATTTTCATCTATTTTTATTTTTTCTCCGTTTTCATCTACATTTACATAAGTTAAAACAGCGCTTGTAACAGGCACACAAACTCCGTATAATTTAGGAGAGCAACGCTCAGCAATAACTTCAACTTGCACTTGAATAGATGTATTTCCTACTTTTATTACTTTTGCGTGAAAACTTACTATATCTCCTACAAATACAGGCTTTTTAAAAGTCATTTGCTCTACTGCAATAGTTACAACTCTACCATTTGCTAATTCTTTAGCAGCTACTGCACCTGCTAAGTCTATTTGGCTCATTATCCAACCACCGAAAATATTTCCTGCGGGATTTGTATCTTGTGGCATTGCTACTAATCTTAATGTAGCTTCTTTTAATTCTTTCATATATTCTCCTTATAAAAAAGCCGTATTTTAAATATAAAAGATTAAAATAGTCGTTTTAGTGGTATTTTTTGGCATTAAAAACTAGGTTTTTAGAAAAATTTTAAAAAAATTAAAAAATTTTTTATAATTTAAGAAAACTTTAAGAATTTTCACATATAATAACGGCTTTTACAACACAAGAAAAACTTTTAAAAGGCCCATTCGTCTAGCGGTTAGGACATCGCCCTTTCACGGCGGTAACACGAGTTCGAGTCTCGTATGGGTCACCAATCCTCCTTTATGTTTATTTAATTTAATGAAAAAATCCTTTTTTACCTTACCCCTGTGAGATAATAACTCAAAATAAAAAAGGATTTTTTTATGTTTAAAGATGCAGTATCTGGACTTCAGATTTTATTTGTAGCTTTTGGTGCAATGGTTTTGGTTCCTTTACTTACAGGACTTAACCCTGCAATGGCTCTTTTAGGTGCTGGGTGTGGGACAATTATCTTTCAAATTATTACGAAATTTAAAGTTCCTATTTTTCTTGGCTCATCGTTTGCATTCATAACCCCTATAATTTATTCTATGAAAGAATGGGGAATTAATTCAACTATGTTTGCTTTATTTTGCACGGGATTTGTATATTTTATCTTCGCTGCAATTATTAAAACAAAAGGCGAAAAGTTTATTGAAAAGCTTTTTCCAGCAGTTGTAATTGGCCCTGTAATTATAGTAATAGGTCTTAGCGTTGCAGTAAGTGCAGCAGGAATGGCTATGGGTATGAGTGGCTCAAATCAAGTGATTGATAAAGATATAGCTTTAATGCTTTCTACTTTTTCATTCTTAGTTACTATTGTTGTTGCGATTTTTGGCTCAAAAATGTTTAAATTAGTTCCTATTTTAATAGGTGCTATTTGTGGATATTTAATAGCTTTTGTTTTAGGCTATGTGGATACAACGGCGATTAAAGCAGCTCCTTGGTTTGCTGTGCCACATTTTGAGACACCTAGCATTAATTTTAGTGCAGCAATTTTTATGATACCTGTTGCAATCGCTCCTGTAATTGAGCATATTGGAGCGGTTATGGCAATTGGTGCAGTAACTAAAAAAGACTACACAAAAGACCCAGGCTTACATAGAACCTTAAGTGGTGATGGTGTTGGAGTTTGTGTTGCAGGTTTAATTGGTGGTCCTCCTGTTACAACATATTCAGAAGTAACTGGTGCAATTATGATTACAAAAAACGCACAAGTAAAGATTATGACTTGGGCTGCAATATTTGCGATTTGCCTTGCGTTTGTAGGCAAATTTAATGCGATTTTAAGTTCTATTCCATTACCTGTAATGGGCGGTGTTATGATACTTTTATTTGGAACAATCGCAAGCCTTGGTGTAAAAACCTTAGTTGATGCTAAAATAGATTTAACTAATAATAAAAACTTAGTAATCATAAGCTCTACTTTGATAGTAGGCGTTGGCGGATTAAGTGCAAATTTTGGAAGCATTTCGTTTTCTGGAGTTGGGCTTAGTGCTTTACTAGCTATTGTTTTAAATCTAATCTTGCCTAATAAACAAGATTAAAAATTAAGGAATTTGAAATAGGAATTTCAAATTCCCAAACTTAATTTGCAAATATTCTAAATCCAACATCAATTAAAACTAAAATAATTAAAATTGATACTAAAACATTTAAAGTATTATTATTTTTAGGTTTTAGCTCTTTTTTTGCTTTTTCAATTTTATTTAATTTATCATTTAATTGATATTCAAATCTGTTTTGCTCTTCTTGAATATTTTTTATTTGCTCTTTAAGCTCTACATTGCGAGTTTTAAGCAATGATTTTAATTCGTTTTCAAGTTCGCTTATGGTGTTTGCATCAACCTTGATTAATTCTTTTTTGTTTTCTTCTTTCATTTTGCCTCCTTTTAATTTATTTTACTAAATTCTAAACAATGAAAATTATCACTAAATCCAAAGAATAAATACTTTATAGCATTAGCGTATTTTATATCACTAAACTCATCTACTCCAAACTCCATTAAAGCTCTTGATTGCTTTTTAAAACTATGCTTTAAATTAAGTTTTTTAAGATAATACTCAAATTCGTGATAATTTACATTCCAAGTTATATCGCATTTTCCAAATAATTCTTTTAAATTAGCGTTAAATGGGTCAATTAGCTCATGGTTTTTAAAAATCCTAATGCTAAAATCATCTTTAACATAAGTGTTAAAATAATCAAATGTAAGAAAATAAAAGCTCTTGCAGTTTTTATTAATAGTTTTTAAAAACTCATAAATACTAGGCGAAAACTCACAATTACTAAAACCAAATTCATCTAAATATTCATATTTTTCATTGTGATTTTTAAATACGATTTCATCATTTTCTATATATGCAAATTGCTTATTTTTATAAAGCTCACAAGCAAAAGCGTCAAAAAGCTCATTTGCTAAGAAAAAGGCATTATCACTTACAAAATCATCTAAATAAAAATGTTTAAAATCCTGTTTTAAATTCTTCTTTTGCAAAACTCTTAGATTATCGTGCGGTTCAATTATATTTATACTAATTTGCTTATAAATATCAGGGCGTTTATCTTCTAAATATCTTAAAAAATCTCCTAATAAATACCCTTCATTAGCACCGATTTCAACCACATCAATAGGTAAGCTCAAAATCTTTTCATCAACCAAAGCAATAAATCTTTTAGCACATAAAAAGCCAAAAAGCTCTCCAACACTAACAGCTGTATAAAAATCCCCACTTTTACCGACATTTACGCCTTGTTTATAATACTCTTTGCTCCAAGCGTCAAAATATTTAGAAAATATCAATTAAAAGCCTTTGCGTTAAATTTCTCTATAAAATCAAGTGGATCAACGCTAACTCCTTTTATAGCGATACCAAAATGAAGATGCGGCCCACTTACCCTTCCTGTATCTCCGCTAAGTCCAACGATATCTGATTGCTTAACAAAATCTCCAACTTTTACATTTATTTTACTTAAGTGATAATATTGAGAATACACTCCAAATCCATGATCAATTACAACACTTCCGCCTGAATAATATCTATCTTGTGCGATTACTACAACGCCATCATTACTAGCTGGAACACTAACTCCAATTGCAGCTCTAAAATCAGTTCCTGAATGATAACTTTTAAGAGTATTTTCAAATACTCTTGCACTTCCAAATGGACTTGTAATAACGCTATTTAATGGCAAAATAAAAGGCTTTTTTATATAGCTTTTTGGTGTGCTTTTTGCATAGATTTTAACTGCTTCATTATATTCTTTACTAATTCTTTCTTGAAGTTTTTTATTTGGCTTTATGATTGATGGTTTTGCTAGTTTGATTTGCTCTTTTTTGTACTCGCCTTCTTTAACCAAAAAGCTATATTCTTTATCATCTAAAACAATGCTTAAAGTCTTATTAGCTGAGCGATAATTAGGAGCTAAGATTAATAAAGTTTTGCCATTTATAGGGTATTTTGAATAAGTGATTTCACTTTTACTAATCGTTGGATTTTGAATGCTAATATCAACTTTACCATTAATAAGGTCGTTTGATAATAAAATCGTGCTTAAAATCGTAATAAAAAATAATTTTTTCATAAAATTTCCTTAAAAATTTAATAACGGAAAGATTATCAAAATAGCTTAAATGCTAGGTTTTATCACTTTTTGATTATCATTATCTTATATATTTTATTTTATTTTAAGTTTTAAGGACTACAATTTTTAGCGTAAAACGAAAGGATTTTTGATGAATAAGGCAGAAATTTTAGAAAAAGTTTTAAAATACATCACGATTACCCATCATACAAATGGGAGATTAAGACTTGATATTTCTAGCAAAATTAAAGAATTAAAAGATTTAGAAAACTACAATCTTGACGAAGTTTTTACACTAAAAGGAATTAACGAAGTAAAAGTTAATAAAATTTTAGGCAAGGTTACTATTTTATATGATTTTAACCTTATTAGCAAAGCAAGTCTTGATAATTTAATTAATGCGAAAAATATTGATGAAATTAATGAAGCCTTAAAGGAGCTTAACATTGCTTGAGCTAAAAATTGAAAATCAAGACTTTTTACAAGACTTAAAAAATAGTGAAATTACAAGAGCATTTGAGCTTGATTTAGCTAGCATAAAGCATTATGAATATTTCGCAAATTGCTTTAATAATGGCGTTTTAAGAGATATTTTAAATGCTAAATTGCAACTTAGCCAAATTATGCAAAGTTCTAGCGAAACCTTGCTTATTGAATGTCCTTTAAATGATGCTTTTGTGATACTTTTAGCAAAAGAGTTTGAAATCGTTCAAGCTTATAAAATAGCTGCAACAGTTTGCAAAAACGAAACGCTAAAAGACCTTATTTTTAGGTTATGGGCAAGCTCTGTTAATGAGTATCAGGTGGCTTTAAGAAAAAGCCTAGTAACTAATGAAATTAATATGGATTCGTTAGTTAATAATTTTTTAAAAGATATTTTAAAATAAAAGGAGATTACCATGCCAATTCCATTCATATTAGGTGCAGCTTTAGGCGTTGCTGCTGTAACAATTTATAATAAAAAAGATAGTATTAAAAAATGCATAAGTGAATTTAATTCAGAAGATTTTGCAAAAAATGCAGGAAAAATGACAGAAAACGCAATTTTAAAGATTTCAAATCTAAAACCTTGCTGTAAATGTGAAAAAGAAGCAGCTAAAAAAAGCAATAAAAAAGCAGAAAAATAATGCTAACTTCAAATAGAGTTCCGAACGACCATTTATTAAGTTCGGGACTAAATCATTTTTTTACAACGCAAGATTTTAAAACAAGTTTAAAGGCAGGTGCAATTTCATATTTTGCTATTAAAGCTAGCAATGAAATCGCTAAAAAAGATTATAAAAGCGCTTTGATTTCAGGCGTTAGCGGAATTTTAATAAATCAATTTTTAGGAGAAAAACAAATGGCAAATAATAATCCATATTTAAATAATAATTCAAACAATCAATGGAATAATAACTGGAACAACAACTGGAACAATCCAAATTGTCCTTACAATCCATATTTAAATAACCAAAATTACAATAATCAAAATTTTAATCAAGCAAACAATCAAGGACTATTTAACTCACTTACACAGCAAGGAAATGGTCTTTTTGGCTCTCCTTTAGTTAAAGGGATTTTAATAGGTGCTGCGGTTACTTATTTACTAAGCAATAAAGATGCAAAAGATACTTTAGCAAAAGGCGTTGCGAAATTACAAAATTTTGCTAGTGCAGCTATTGAAGAGTTTAAAGAGCAAGTAGAAGATGCAAAAGCTTCAATGCAAGAATAATTGTAAAATTATTCATCATTCTAAAAATCGTCTTAGAATTAGGCTAAATGACCTAAATAATCTAAGCGATAATCATTTATTAGTAAGCGAGTTTAACCTTAGCTTTTCAGGTATTTTCGTAAGTGTTAATAATGCTGCAAAAAGTATAGTATTTACAAGCTCAAAAGAGATTACAAAAGAATTAGCTGAAAAAATATTAAGCTTTTTTAGCACTTATAATGTAAAGCAACTTGCAAAAGCAAAAGAAACTCCTAGCAAGGCTATGATTTATACTTCAGCCTTAGCATTAGCAAATAGCTATAAAACAAATCCTATTTTTGATGCTGCTTTTTCAAAATTAAGTGCTATTCCACTACTTAAAGAAGGTGCTTTAGAACTAGTAAATGAAGGTTTAACTTCTAAAGTTCTTGAAGCTGCTGCGGTTGGAGTAAGCCTAATTAGACAAGATTATAAAGCTGCAAACAGCACAAATCTAATGCTAAGCATAGGTGAATATATAGAAGAAAGTGTTGTGGCAAAAAGCGATGATTTGATAAAAGAACTAGCAAAACCACAAACAACTCATGCTTGGGTAGAATCTAATGGCGAACTTAAAAAAATTAGCGTAAAAGACTTAAAAATAGGCGATATTGTTGTTGTTGGTCAAGGAGATAGCATTGCAGTTGATGGCTATATTGTTGATGGCGATGCAAGTATTAATCAAGTTTCTATGACAGGAGAAGCCGAAGCTGTTAGTAAAAGCCGTGGAGATAGGGTTTTAAGTGGGACTGTGGTAGTTGATGGGCGTATTAAAATATGGGCTGAAAGCGTTGGAGAAAACACATCAACCGCAAAAATCTTGCATTATATGAAAGACTGCTTAGAAGAAAAATCAAAAATAGGTCAAAAAGCTTATAAATTAGCAGATAGCTTAGTTCCTGTTACACTAGGACTTGCAGGACTTGCTTATTTATATAAAGGAAGTGCAGCGATGGCTAGCGTTCTTCAAGCTGATTATTCATGCGCTTTAAAATTAGCAACTCCAGTAGCATTTAAGAGTGCTATTTCTTATGCAGGAAAAAGACAAATATTACTTAAAGGTAGCACTGCATTAGAGAATTTAAGCTCGGTTGATACCTTTGTATTTGATAAAACAGGCACTTTAACTCATGGAGATTTAAAGGTTGAAAGCGTTCATGTATTTAGTCCAAAATACGATGAAAAAACCTTGCTAAACCTTAGCGCAAGTGCTGAAGAGCATTATTTTCACCCTGTTGCAGAAGCCATTGTAAGAGCTGCTAAAGAGCGTGGATTTTCTCATATAAATCACGGAGAAGTAGAATTTATCGTTGCACATGGGGTAAAAACAAGTATTGATAATGAAGAAGTAATCATAGGCTCAAGACACTTTTTAGAAGATGATGAAGGCGTTGATTTTTCTATTGCAAATGGCGAGATTAAAGAGCTTTTAGATAAGGGTTTAACTCTTTTATATGTTGCAAAAGCAAAAGAGCTTTTAGGCGTAATCGCTATGAAAGATGAAATAAGACACAACGCAAAAGAAGTCCTTACAAAGCTTAAGCAAAACGGCGTAAAAGAGCTAATAATGCTAACAGGCGATATTAAAAGTAGAGCCGAAGAAGTGGCAAAGGAGCTTGGAATTGATAGAGTTTATTCAGAGCTTTTACCGCAAGATAAAGCAAGTATTTTAGAGCAATTAAAGGCTGAAGGTAAAAAAGTTGCTTTCATAGGAGATGGCATAAACGACGCTCCATCACTTGTAAAGGCTGATGTTGGTATTTCTATGCAAAAAGGTGCTGATTTAGCAAAAGCAAGTGCTGATATAGGATTACTAAGAGATGATTTTGCTTGTATTTTAGAAGCTAAAATGATAGCAAATGAAACTATGAAAAAAATTGATAAAAACTTTAGCACAACCGTTTGGGTGAATTCGTTTATATTAGGTGCTGCTACTTTAGGATTTTTAAGCCCTGCCGCAACAGCCTTTGCGCATAACGGAACGACAATAGCACTTCTAGCAAATGCTATAAAACACAAAAAATTATTTTAATTTTTGTATTAAAATTCCTATTTCAAATTCCAAGAAATTTTCAAAGAATTTGAATTAGGATTTTAAGTTAAAGAACGAGATTAAAAAAATTAGGCTTTTAAGTAATTAATTTTATATATTTTATTTCTACAAATAATTCAAAAAAAATAGCCTTATAAACTACAATTTCACTCTCATTACTCTTTTAATCAGGTTTTAGTCTAATTAAAAGTAATCTTAATAATGCTTACATAAATAATACAAGTTTCAAATTCCAATAAGTTTTAAAGAATTTGAATTAGGAATTAAGTATTTAAAAATAATTAAAATCGTTTATTATAAAAACTATAAAAGCACTATTTTTAACAACTTTTTTACTTCTTAAAACTATTTCAAATTCTAAAATTTAATTAAAATAAAAAACAATTCCTACCTATTCACTCGCGTTATTATTAGCGATTTATTTGCTAGTTTGTAATAATAGTCTCAAGAGTGGTGAATTAATAAAACAAATAATTTCAAATTCTTTTTACTTTTCTTTGTTTTTGATAATAAGAGCGAATAAGTAAGGATTGTTATTTATTTTTTTAATTTTGATTTTAATTAAATTTTAAAGTTTGAAATAATTTTAAGAAGTAAAAAAGGTGCTAAGAATAGCACCTTTAAATATTGTTTTAATTATTACTATTGTAATAATCTCATTACGTTTTGTTGAACAGCGTTAGCTTGGCTCATTGCATAAACACCTGATTGAGCTAATATTTGGTGCTTACTAAATGTAGCACTTTCTTCTGCAAAGTCAACATCTCTAATATTACTTTCAGCAGCTTTAACGTTTACTTGAGTAACTGAAATATTATTTACAGTTGAAACAAGTTGGTTTTGCACAGAACCAAGGTCTGAACGAATTGCTTCAAGAGCTTTTTGAGCAGTTTCAGCAATGTTCATCATAGCTTGAGCACCTTTTAGAGTCATTACACCTGCTGCGTAGCCGTTAGTATGGTCTACTTCTGCAGCTAATCCATCTATAGTTGTTCCTGTATTCATCCATTCTTCACTATTAAAGCCCATTGCATCTGCTAAGTCTTTATCTATTGTTGAGTTTGTTTCTCTTAGTGAAATTGTTTTTTCACTAACGTTTTTATCATAACCTATAGCAGCGGTTACATTTGCTCCGGCACCATTTTGTGCCTCTATTTGAATATCTTTACCATTATTTGAAACTAAACTTAATCTTCCAAAATTAACTGAATTTTGTTCACTTAAACCAACAATGCTACTCATGCCTAATGGAGTATTAGCTGCTTTAATCCAACCATCAACTTTTGCCATAGCAGCATCTATACCTAACGCACTACCTGCAGCTGTAGCAGAACCTGCATTTGTAAAATTATTTGCTAAATCTGCTTGATTCAAATTATTTTTTTGTGATATTAATTCTTTTTTTAATGCTTCTAAATTAGTTTTTAACTCATCCATGTTTTTAGAGTTATTGACTGCATCTAATTGAGTTGTTACATTAGGGTCAGTAACACCTGTTAAACCACCTGTAATATCTAAGCCTAAGGCAGCTCCAAATTGACCTTGGTTATTAACTTGACCAGCCATAGCATTTAACGCTTCTTGTTCTGCTGTTTTAGAAATAATATCAAATTGCCCTTGTCCTTCAAGCTTTTGTTTTAAATTTGAATAACTATCTGTATTGGCTGCATTATTTGTAATAGCATTTGTGATATCAAGGCCATTAGCAGCTGTTGCTTGTCCAGTCATTGCACCAGCACCATCAAAAATTCCAGTAATTCCATTTGCTGTTCCTGTTGGGATTATTACGGCATTAGCTGCATCAGTTAATTTTTGTGTAGGTGTTCCAAATGTTCCATCTGTGATATTAATTCCCCTACCATCTCTATTGTTTAGTACAAGTCTACCCTTACTATCAACCGAAGCTTCTACTCCTGTTTGATCTTTAACTGAGTTAATAGCAGCTCTAAGCGCTCCGTTTCCGTCTTTGTCTTTAACTTCAATCTTACCGATTTTTACACCATTAATTGTAAAATCTTCAGTAGTTGAACCCGCTTTAATTGTTTGAGCAAATACTGTTTCAGTAGTTACACTTGCTTTTACACCCGTCTTATCACTAGCCTTGTTAATAGCTTCTGCTAAAGCACCTAAGCCTTGACCAGCTTTAATTACAGGACGATTATTAGCATCTTTATCTGCCATTTTAACTGGTTCTAGCGTAATATCGTTTATGCCATCTACGTTTTTGAATGTTATAGTTACATTACCATCATCTAAATTAGCCAAATCCGCCGCCCTCACATTATGCCCAGTCTCAAACCTAGTTAAACCAATCTTATCACTTGTAGTTGCCCCAATACTAGCCTTAACAGTCTCATTTGAATAAGCACCAATTTGAAACTCCTTATTTGAAAACGTTCCAGATAGTAGCTTTTGACCGTTAAATGATGTAGTATTACCAATATTATCAAGCTCTTCCATAAGTCTTGAAATATCAGCTTGAAGCGCCTTTCTTGTCTCAGTTGTTTGACCATCTTGAGCTGATTGAATAGCTTTATTCTTAATAGTTTCAAGTATTTTAATTTGCTCATCCATAGCCTTATCAGCTGTTTGAATAATACCAATAGCATCATTAGCATTCATAATAGCCTTACCAAGTGAACTAGCTTGACTTCTTAAGCTATCTGCAATTGCCATACCTGAAGCATCATCAGCAGCACTATTAATTCTAAAACCTGAGTTTAGCTTTGAAAGTGAGCTATCAATAGCTCTATTGTTCATAGAAGCATTAGCGTGAGCGCTTAATGGTGGGGGAGTTTGATTAATTTAGTTATAGCAAACTCTAAAAAACACAAGCTCCAAAAAGCCCTATTTTTTAGCTATTTTAAAGACATAGCATGATTTTACATATATGATTAGCCATTATTTATATTTAGTTTTATTAGAACGATGCTTTATAGGCTAAAATCCTTTACAGCTTCATTAAAATAACCACAAATATTTCACTATTTTCACAAGTTTTTCACAAAATCCTAAATCCTATTTCAAATTCCGTGCAATTTTTTAAAATTTACCCCACACGTTTGGTTAGCTCGTTTAAAAACGAGCTAACACAAGGCTTTTTACGATTTTTTCCTAACAGAAAAAATCACAAAAAGCCATTTAAATTCAAAATTTCATAAAATTTTTAAAAATTTTTCAATTTACCCCTAAAGTTATTTTTTGCTACACCGATATAGTTGTAACTTGATAAGGAAATCAAGACAATTATTTTTTTAAGGAGAAAATTATGGGATTCAGAATTAACACAAACGTTGCTGCATTAAGCGCTCACGCTAATGCTTCTATGAACAATAGAGCTATTGATAGCTCACTTTCAAAGCTAAACTCAGGTTTTAGAATTAATAGTGCTGCTGATGATGCTTCAGGTATGGCAATTGCAGATAGCTTAAGAAGTCAAGCTAGTTCACTTGGTAAGGCTATTATGAATGCTAATGATGCTATTGGTATTATTCAAACAGCTGATAAGGCTATGGATGAGCAAATTAAAATACTTGAAACTATTAAGAATAAAGCTATTCAATCAGCTCAAGATGGTCAAACAACTGAGACAAGAAAGGCGCTTCAAGCTGATATTTCAAGACTTATGGAAGAGCTTGATAATATTGGTAATACTACATCATTTAACGGTCAAAAGCTACTATCTGGAACGTTTTCAAATAAGGAGTTTCAAATTGGTGCTTATTCAAATGAGACTGTTAAGGCTAGTATTGGGGCAACTACAAGTGATAAGATTGGTTTAACTAGGTTTGAGACTGGGCATAATGTGAGGGCGGCGGATTTGACGGGTAGTGTAAGTGTTACCTTTAAAAACGTTGATGGTATCAATGATGTAACTATTGAAAAGGTTCAATTAACTAATGGTAAAGGTGATACTAGTGCTACTACAGGTCTAGGTGCACTAGCAGAAGCAATTAACAAGGCTAGTGATAAGACAGGGATTAAAGCAAGTGTAACTGCTCAAACAGTGTTTGAACAACCTATTAAAGCAGGTGAGACTACTTCAAACTTCTCAATTAATGGCGTTAAGATTGGAACAGTAAATGTTCAAGAAAAAGATGCTAACGGTGCTTTAAGAGCAGCTATTAATGCTGTAAAAGATCAAACAGGGGTTGAAGCTTCTGTAGATACTAAAGGAAGACTTGTTTTAGCTAACAGAGATGGTAGAGGTATTAAGGTTGAGGATAATGTGAGCCAAGCTTTACCTGCGTCTGATATGCATAGTTTAGTAGTAAGAGATACTACAACAGGTAACTTTAAAAAAGGTGTGGATTTAAATTTAGCAGATACTTGGACAACAGCTAATAATACAAACGGTTCTATTCTTGTTAAAGAAAATACGTTTGCAGATGTTAAGAATGCTCATGGAGTGCAAGATGCGGCTATTTATGCTGATGGTGTTGCTAAGGCTAAGGCGGCATTCCAAAATTCTAAGGTAGCTGATTTATATAATGAATTTAATAAAACTATTGATGGTGCCATTAAAACATTTAGCGAAACAGTTACTAATGCATTGGCTACTTTCAAGGCTGCGGATGCAGAAACCCCAACAGACGCAACCAGTCTTTTAAATAAAGTAGCGGCAGATAGTGCAGTATCTGCTATGGTAGATGCGCTAAAAAAAGGTGATTTAGCTGATTTTTCTACTAAGATGACAGCATTCAAAGGTACATATGAAGCAACTCAAGGTACAGCATATGGTGTTTTAGAGCCAGCAATTAATACTGCCTTACAAACTTTAAATGACGCTATAGATACTGCCGGAAAAGCATTCTTAAAAGATAAACTAAAAGATATAAATACAGCTAATGGTGATGGTAAAATATTAGCCGATGCAGCAGGAGCACTAGTAGGTGTAACAGCTCCTATACAAAATGCTGCTAATGCAACTGTTGATAATATGGCAGATGTTATTGGCGCAATAAATACATTTAAGACAGATGGCGGTGCTGTAGCTGCTTCAGGATTAAATCTAAGAGACCTAGCAGCTACCGCTACAGGTGCATTAAATCTATCTTTAAACGGAGCTGCAGGTAATACTGATCCGGTAGCTAAAGATATCGTTGATAGCTTTAAAGAATTAAGAGCTCAAACAACAGTAGATGGTGCTAATGCAAAAATAGATGAAATCACTAAAAAACTTGAAAAAGTAATAAACGCAGCTGATGGTAAAACTATGG
Source organism: Campylobacter sp. RM5004 (assembly GCF_022369455.1). NCBI lineage: Bacteria > Pseudomonadati > Campylobacterota > Epsilonproteobacteria > Campylobacterales > Campylobacteraceae > Campylobacter > Campylobacter sp. RM5004. The sequence continues at coordinate 1,833,969 of NZ_CP059599.1, forward strand.
ATACTAAAGAAGCTCAACAAGGTATGATAGCTCATGCTTATATGCAGTTTTTTGAAGGGCTTAAGGCTGGTATGAATGAACCTGATAAAGCAGGTTTATCAAGTATCGTTGGCTTAAATACCGAAAACAGCACAAACATGGGAAGATTAAGCTTAGTTGCAAACAATGGTAGAGATATTCAAGTTGAAGTTAAAGATGCTAATGGCTTTACTACAAACTCAGCTATCGGCTATGATAAGAACGTTAGTGAAGCAACAGTAAGCTTAAGAGAAACAAATGCTACTATTAATAAAGCTCAAGCAGATGCAATGGGCTTTAATGCTAATGAATGGCAAGCAGGAGATAACGGCGATAACCAAAACGGCTACGCAGCAGGCGTTATGACATTAAAAGGCGCTCAAGCTATGATGAATATTGCAGAAACTGCTCAAAAAGCTCTTGAAGCAATTCGTTCAGACCTTGGTTCTGTTCAAAACCAACTTGTTTCAACTGTAAATAATATTTCAGTTACTCAAGTAAACGTTAAAGCTGCTGAAAGTAATATTAGAGATGTTGACTTTGCAGAAGAAAGTGCTACATTTAGTAAGCACCAAATACTAGCTCAATCAGGTGTTTATGCAATGAGCCAAGCTAACGCTGTTCAACAAAACGTAATGAGATTATTACAGTAGTAATAATAGAAGTTTTTAAGGTGCTTGTCGCCTTAAAAACGACTAAGGTTATTACAATAGTAATAACTGAATTAAACTATAAAGGTGCTACTCTTAGTACCTTTTTTACTTCTTAAAACTATTTCAAACTTTAAAATCTAATTAAAATAAAAAATAAAATAAGTAAATAACAATCATTACTTATTCACTCTTATTGCTCTTTTAATTAGGCTTTAGTCTAATTAAAAGAGCAGTCTCTAGAGTGGTTAAAACAAAGAAAAATAAAAAAGAATTTGAAATAGGAATTTGAAATTACTTTTTTTATTAATTCACCACTCTTGAGACTATTATTACAAACTAGCAAATAAATTGCTAGTGTGTAATAATAATGCGAGTGAATATTTAAAGTTTATAATGCTAATGAGTAAAAGTTGTTAAAATAGTGCTTTTATGGTTTTTATTACAAATAATTTTAATTGTTTTTAAATACCTAATTCTTATTTTAAATTCTTTGAAATTTTCTTGGAATTTGAAATAGGAATTAGGTATTTATATTATTTGCTTAATATTAAAACTGCTCTTTTAATTAAAATAAACATTAAGGGCTAAAATTTTAAAATTTTATGCATAATTTAGTAAAAGTTTAAATATCAAATTTCTAATTCAAATTCTTTAAATCATTAATCAAAATTCTTTTTAATCTCTTCTAATTCTTCTTTTGTATAGCCTGCTAGTATTCTAGCGTTTTCGTTCATATTCTTTATAGGTCTAATCAAATGTTTATACTCAAGCAATAATTCGCAAAAATTATCGCTCCTTCCGCCGGCATATTTATACCATTTATCGCCCTTGCTAACATGACTTACCTCATCGTGAAGAATGATGTTTAAAATCTCTAAAAGCTTTGATTTTATAGGGTTTTTTGTGCTGTTAATTTTATTTACCACATAAGGGTTTGCATCAAGCCCACAAGCTTCTAAATGCCTATGAACTACGCCCATTCTAACTTGCAGATTTTCATTCGTAGCCTTCATTGCATCAAATAAATTTGTATGAACCCCAAAATCTCCATAAGAAAATCCTAATTCATTTAAAGCATCGTTTATTAGGCTAAAATGAAGACATTCCTCACGAGCAACCTCAAGCCAATCGCTTGCATAATCTAATCCGCCGTCCTTATAAAATCTATAAGCAGCATCAAGTGCTAAATCAATCGCAGAATATTCTATATGCGCTACTTGATGAAGTGTCTTTGCTAAGGCAGCATCAGAGCTTAGCTCTTTTGGTCGTTTTATTCTCGTTGGATGAATAATATCAAGGCTTTTTGCATAGCTTGGCTCATCTAAAATTAAAGGCTCGTATTCATTAAAAGCTAATTTATTACTCAAAAAATCATCGTAAAAATCATCAAATTTGGCTAATTTCTTCGCCCAATCACTCTCACTTAATACGCTAAATAATTCACTTCCATAGTCTCTCATTTAATCTTCCTTAATTTTGCGATGAAAAAGCCTGAATGTGTGTTGCTTGGCTTTATGCGATAGGTTTTAGTAAGTCTATCATCGCTATATTTTTCATCATAATTACTTAGTCCTTGTAAATACTCGCAAGGCAAAGAAATATCTAATAATTCTACACCAAACTTAGAATTAAGCGCATTATAAATCACTGCTTCATTTTCATAAAAATTATGCGTGCAAGTGCTATATACTAGCTCTCCACCAACTTTTAATGCTGTTAGGGCTGAGTTTAGAAGCTTTTTTTGAGTAGTGGCGATTTGCTTTATTTCTTTATGCGATTTTTCTATACTAAAATCATGCATAAATGTACTACACGGAGCATCAAGCAATATTTTACTAAATCGCTTGGGTGTCTTGCGACCTATCAAAATGCCATCGTGATTATAAGTTTTTGCCTTTACGCCGTAGTTTGCTAGGATTGTTTTAAGCTTATGAAATCTTTTGCTATTTAGCTCATTTGAGCTTAGATTTTCACAATTGCCGCTAAAATTAGCTAGATTTATACTCTTACCACCCGGAGCGGCACACATATCCAAAATAATATCGCTTGAACTAACATTTAAAGCCTTAGCACATAAATAGCTTGAGTAATCTTGTATATAAATACCGCCATTTATTGCTAAATCGTGAGTTGAAATTCCTATTTTAAATTCTTGCCTAAAAATATAAAAATTATCATCTAATTTTGTAGGCAAATACTCGCTAAAAGCCTTTAAAAACTCGTCTTCACAGCATTTAATAGAGTTTATAAATACTCCGAAATACTCCAAATCCAAAGGCTTTTTAAATCCATAAATCTCGCTAAAATGCTCGGCGTGGTTAAATATCATTAATATCCTTGCTCGTTTAGTTTTCTATACTCATCGCAACCATCTTGATTGCCTAAATCACAAGCTTTGCCAAAGTATTCTTTAGCAATTTTTTTATCTTGTCTAACACCTTCTCCATTGCCATATAAAGCACCTAAATTAAAACAACCTAGAGAGCTTCCATCTTCACAAGCTTTGGTGAAAAAATCTTTTGCTTTTAGATAATCTTGCTTTACACCTTGTCCTTTTACATATAAAAGTCCTAAATTATAGCAACTTGAAACATCTCCACCATCACAAGCTTTAATCCACGCATCTTTTGCTTTAAAGTAATTTTGTTTTACCCCTTGTCCATTTAAATATAAAATTCCTAAATAAAAACAACCCACAGCGTTTCCACCATCACAAGCTTTAGTGTAAAATTCTCTAGCTTTAGAGTGATTTTTTTTTACACCTTGCCCTTCATTATATAAAAGCCCTGAATAAAGACAACCCTCAAAATTCCCGCTATTGCAAGCTTTAGTGTAAAATTCTCTAGCTTTAGAGTAGTCTTGTTTCACACCATATCCATTTTTATATAAAATCCCTAAACTATAGCATCCTAATGCGTCTCCGCTATTGCAAGCTTTAGTCCATAAATCTTTTGCTTTTATATAATTTTGATTATCATAATACTGTAATCCTAAAAAATCACAAGCTATTAAATCTCCGTTATTACACTTACTTTCAAGCTCATTCGCACCTAAAATACTAGCACCTAAAAGTGTTAAACATAATATTTTTTTCATAATATTTCCTTAAAATAATTTTTGTTTTTATAATCTTGTTTATTAAATTTTTAGTGAATATTTAAAATTATTTTTAATACCCCAAATCTTTTAATATTTCATAATTTTCACAATCTCTAGAATGATGACACCATTTTTCAAAATACTTTTTTGCTTTAGCATAATCTTGCTTTACTCCAATTCCTTGGCTATACATAAAGCCTAATCTATAACAAGAAAACCATTCCTTTACATCACAAGCTTTTTTTAAAAGTTTTATAGCCTTAGCATAATCTTGTTTAACTCCTAGCCCATTAGCATAATTATATGCTAAAATCTCACAACTTCCAATCAATCCTTTTTTGCAATTTTTAATATGTGGCTTTAAAGTTTTATAAGAGTATTCGTCGTTTGGCTTAAAATCATCATTTAAAATATCGCTTAAATCATACATTCCTTCATTATGTAAACTACTTAAAAAACTACATCCTGTATCAGAGCCACCTTTGCAAGATTTAATCAAATATTCTTTTGCTTTGGCAACATAATCTTGCCTAGAATACTCTGCTCCTAACCACGCACAAGCGACCAAATCATCTTTATCACACTTATCTTTTAGCTCCTTAAGATATAAAATATCTACACCAAAAACACTAAGCCCTAAAAGCAATAAACACAATAATTTTTTCATATTTTAATAACCCAAACCTTTTAATATTTCATAATTTTCGCAATTATCAATAAGATATTTAAACTCACAAAACTTTGCAAAATACTTTTTTGCCTTAGCATAATCTTGCTTACCCCCAAGCCCTTCGCTATACAAAAAGCCTAAATGATTACAAGATGACTCTACTTCTTTATCACAAGCTTTAGCGTAAAGCTTCCTAGCCTTAGCATAATCTTGCTTAACTCCACCAAAGCCATTAGCATAAAAAAATGCCAAAATTGAGCAATGTTGAATCGAACCTTCGTTGCAATGCTTGGCACTAAATTTAAAAGTTTTGTGGGTTAATTCTGATTGCGTTTTAAACTCATCTTTAAAAAAGCTGCTTAAATTAAATATCCCACTTATATGTAAATTATACAAGTATTCACACCCCGCACTATTACCACCCTTGCAAGCCTTAATCCAAATATCCCTTGCTTTAGCATAACAAGCTTGTTGATAATATTCGTTCCCTAAACTAACACAAGCATTTAAATCTTTTTGATTGCACTTAGTTTTTAGCTCTTTAATTTCTAAAATATTTGCATTTAAACTTAGCCCTAAAAGCAATAAATACAATAATTTTTTCATTCTAATTCCGATTTCAAATTCCTTACCATTTACTAGCTTTTTCTGCGCGTTTTTTATATGCTTTAGAAATTAGTGGATTTGCTCTTACATTTTCACCCGTTTCGTAAATTTTAGCTAGGTTTTTACAAGCTTCTTTGCTACCTAGCTCACAAGCTTGCATATAAAGTTCTAAAGCTTTGTTAAAATCCTTTGTAACTCCTAAGCCATTTTTATATAAATCACCTATCCTTGAAAGTCCTAGTGGCTGGCCTAATTCGTTTAATTTCGTATAAAACAAAATAGCATTGTCATAATCTTCTAGCATTTCACAACTAATTGCAGCGTCATGGCATGAAGCTTTATTATCCTTGTTGCAGCTTTTAGTGTGATAAATTAGAGCATTTTTATAATCATCTTTTTCATAATAATAAGCTCCTAAGCGACCGCACCAATAATCTCTCTCATTACACCAGTTTTCTAACTCAGATTTGCTAGGTCTTAAACTATAACAAGCACTTAGCAAAAGGCAAATCATTATTAAAATTAACTTACGCATTACTTAAGCTCCTTAACTACTTCATCATAGATTACACAAGCTCTATTTAGCCTTAAATCACAAGCTTTATAATAATATTCTAAAGACTTTTTAGGATTATTTTCGTGGTAGCGATAAAAATCTCCTATACTTATGCAAGCAAAAGGATTAGCATAAAGGCAAGAATTAGTTAAAATATCTTTAGCTTTTTTAATATTTTTTTTCATACCAAAGCCATTGTAATACGCCATCCCTAAAGCTCCACAATTATAAAAATCTTTATCTTTACATGCAAAATTTGCCTTTTTTAAAAAGTCTTTTAAAAGAGCTTTATCTTCTTTAAACTCAGCATTATTTAAGGCGATTATATTTACACAAGCTACCAAATCACCCATATCGCAAGCGATTTTTGAATATTTTCTACTCTCTTCGTAATTTCGCTCAAGCAATAGCATATATCCTGCATAAACGCAATTAGTAGTGTTTTTGTGTTTAAAATGAAGATTATATTCACATGCATCAATGGCAAATGTGCTATCATCAGGAGCGATTTTGGTAGGTTTATACATATTAAATACATCATAAGGTCTTTTTTTGCTATTTAGAATGTTATTTTGTTTGATGTTTAATGCTCTTACGCAAGGATCTTCGCAAATATCACTATCACATCTTCTATAATTTAATTCACATGATTTGCTAAATCTCTCATAAGCAGCGTGAATATTATCACACACTGCAAATTCTCCTGCCTTATAACACGATTCGCCATCGCCGTAATTGCAACCTAATTCATAAAGCTTAGCAGATTCTAAAAATCTATTTGAAGTATGCGAATAAAAGCCAGTGTATTTAGCAGCTTCTTTGCAAGCTTGCGGGTTTTTTTGCGAGCATAGATTTACATAAAAGTGCTTTACGGCTAATTCTCCCCCTCCTGCTTTTTTGTATAAATTTAAGCAAGTTTCATAGCTCGTGCATTCTCTAGCACCTAAGAATACTGCGAATAGTAAAAATAGTATTTTTTTCATTTTATTTCTCCTTTTAATTTATTTAAATAATTTTTATAAACATCTTTAGAGCAACTACCTCTATTATTATCGTAATTACCTAATTTAAGATAATAATTATCAACAAACATCCTAGCAAAAGAATTAGAAATTCTATCAAAATCAGGATGTTCTGGGATTTTTAGTCCTCTAAAAGACATATATGATTTTGCGTAACTACAATCCACAAAATAACCATAAATATCATAATTTATTAGCTTATCTTTGCTAAGTCTAGTTGGTAATTTTGAAGCTTCTTCTTCAAAGCGTTTTTCAAATTTTTTATAATCTTCATATAATTGCACTTCTTTATCAACTATCAATTTTACACTTTTAAAAAACTTTCCGTCTATCGTATAGTTTTGTTTTTCAATTGTGCTTAATAATAAGGTATTTGGTTTTTTAAGCTCTGTTACTTCGTGCTTTGGGCTTTGATGTAAATTAAAATGACTTATTAATAATATTCCGTGAAAGGCAATCATTAAAAATGAGAAAAAACAAAATATAACTTTAATAAATTTTTGATTTTGTCTCATTATAAATTCATAAATTGATTTAATAGGATAATACAATATAAAAGGGAAAATTATTTGAAAAAACAATATTGCTCCAACAGAATCATGGTCGCTAATTTCAACACTAAAATCTAAATAAAAAAATACAACATATAAAACTTTTATAAATCTAGGATAGAGCTTTAATCCTATAAAAAATGTAAGGGCAAAAAGCATAGAATAAGCAATAAAACCTCCATATGGTATAGGAATTAAAATACTAATAATCCCACCAGCTAAATCATGTAAATTATCTAAAAAATATGCTAGATATATTAAAAACTCGTTCATAATCACCCCTTTTTAAAGGCTTATTATAACTATTTTAAACGATTATTAAAATTTCAAATTCCTATTTCAAATTCTTAAATGATTTTAAACAATAAATGCTGCTAAAATCTTAAATTATTTTAATTTCTCACAAGCTTTTAAATCGCCTAAATCACAAGCTTTTTTTAAATATTTTAAAGCAACTTTGCCTTGCTTTAAACTTGCTAAAAAATAGCAAGCTAGAGCATAATTATTTTCACATGCAATCTTATAAAACTTAGTAGCCTTTTTTGTATTTTGCTTAGTTCCTATGCCGTAAGCATTCATAAAACCTAGAGAACAACAAGCTTCATAAAGCTTATTTTCACAAGCTTTGGCATAAAGATTTATGGCTTTTTTGTAATCTTGTTTAGTTCCTATTCCACTCTCATACAAATAACCTAAATCATAACAAGCTTGAATATTTTTATCCTTACAAGCCTTAGACCATAAATCATAAACCTTTTTTAAATCATTTTCGTATTCAACATGCTCTTTAGTAAAATCAATATTTTTAAAAATCTCAAATCCTAAATCATAATCACTTGCTAATAAAAACTTAAAGCTAAGCAAAAATACAAGCTTTTTCACTACATTCCTAAATAGTCTTTCAGTAGTAAAAATGCTGCAATGCTATCTTGTTTGCCATCTTTTTTCTTGCTACTAATGATTTTTGCAGCTTGCTTGCTTGTAAAACTCTCATCGTGATAAGCTATATTGCTAAATTCAATTAATTTTGAAAAGTGTTCTACCCTTCTTCTCATCTCATCTTCAGCACTACCACCCATAGGAATGCCTATTACAATTTTTGTAATTTTGTGCTTTTTTATTAGCTCTTTTACTGCAACGGCAGCTTGATTGCGATTTATTCTAATAATGGCAGGTTGAGGCATAGGAATCCCCATTATACTAAGTGCAACTCCAATTCGTTTAAGTCCTAAATCAAGTGCTAAGATATTTTCCATTATACGCTCCTAATTAATACTCCATCAATTACAACCTTACCATCAAGCTCATAATCATATACTAATTCGCCGTATCGCTCTAAAGCTTCATCAAGATTTGCTCCGTTTTTACAAAATTCTAAAAACTCATCATAATGTGGAGTGTAGGTGTTTTGAGTTTTAAAACGCTCTTTCATCTCATCAACAAATATATCAATATCATAAATAATTTTAGCCTTATAGTTTGCGATTAGCTCATTTGTGCCATCGCTTTCTCCTATTCTTTGAGCTAATACAAAAATATCTTTATTAAGTTCTAGTGCGTGTTTTGCTGAGTTTAGCGAGCCACTTTTAATATCTGCTTGAGCGATTATTAAAATGTCACTTAGAGCAACCACAAGGCGATTTCTAGTCAAAAAGTCATATTTTTGTGGGATATGGTTTGGCTCGTTTTCGCTTAATGCAAGGGCGTTTTCATAAATTTGTTTTATGATTTGCTCATTACTTTTTGGATATATTTCATTAAGTCCATTTGCAAATATACCTATATGATAAGGCATACTTGCTTTTGCACTTTCAATATCTACGCCGATTGCTCCACCGCTTACTATGCAAAATCCTGCATTACTTAGCTTTTTGCTTAGCATAAAGGTTGCGTTTTTGGTATATACGCTCATTTTTCTTGAACCTACTATGCTTATTTTTGGCTTATTTAGTAGGCTTAAATTTCCTTTATAGTAAATAGTTTTAGGTGGCTTTGCAAGAGTTTTAAACTCATTTATAATCGTTGTAGATATCATCTATATAAACTAACTCAACTTTAGAAAAATCATATTCGCTAATTGCTTTTAGGCTGTTTTTGTGTGGATGCGCTATTGCTATTGCACGCTTATTTTTTAATGCAAATTGCACTGCTTCATCAAGCTTTTTATTAATATCTGATAGATTTTGTGAATTATCTAAGAATATATTTCTATGAATGTAATTTTGCTTAAATTCTTTAGCTAATACTGGTGCTTTTGTGCTTGCAATTGTTCTTGAATCTACGAAAATCAAATCGTATTTTTTAAGTGCTTTAAAAAGTCTTCTCATAGCATCTTCATCACTTGTAAAGGCTGAGCCTGTGTGATTGTTTAAAAACTTTAAATTAGGGAAAGCTATTTTTATATTTTTTATTCTATTTTCTATGTTTTTATAATCATCTTGTGGCGTTAGAGTAAGCGGCTCTTCTTTACTAAAACTTACAGCACGAAGTGGCAAATGTATCATGTAATGGCTAAATTCTTTAGCAAAATCATTTGTATTAGGATGATTATTAGTGTTTGGAAAAAAGCTAGGTGTGATTTTTTTACCACTTTTAATAATTGCTTTTATTTCATCGCTTTCTTGCCTTGTCGCTACATCATCAATAATTATTGCTAATTTTGCTTTTATATTTGTTGCCTTTGTGTCTTTTCCAAAGGCTGAATACTCTTTTGTTTCAAAGCAATTTACGCTTGTTATTTTGCAATTATCATCATTTTTATTTATATCAAGATTAGCAAAAATCTCGCTAAATTCCTGTTTTAAATTCTTTTCTTCATTTTGATTTTTAGGGGCTTTATAAATGGCATTTACAATGTTTTTTTCATCATTTTTTGGTTTTATTGTTTTTGTTATTTCAGTTTTTAAACTTTTATTTGTTTCTTTATTTTCGTTTAGGTTTAAGTATGTTAAAAGTCCTATTCCTATGATTATTAAAAATGCGAATATGATTTTAAGATAAGTAGCAAAGCTAGAATTAGCTTTGCTTTTTTGCTTTTTTTTAGCCATTAATTTTTGTCTTGTTGAACTAATTTGCTCTTTTCAATCCAAGGCATCATTTTGCGTAATTTAACGCCAGTTTGCTCTAAAAGGCTGTTTTTAGTAATATTGCGTCTTGCATTCATCTTAGGATAATTTGCACGGCTTTCAAGGATGAAATCTTTTGCAAATGTGCCATCTTGAATGTCTTTTAATACCTTTTTCATAGCTTTTTTGCTCTCTTCGGTGATAACTTTTTCACCTGTAATATAATCGCCGTATTCAGCTGTATTTGAAATAGAATATCTCATATCAGCAATACCGCCTTGATACATTAAATCAACGATTAATTTCATTTCGTGTAAGCACTCAAAATATGCCATTTCAGGCTCATATCCAGCTTCTACTAGAGTATTAAATCCAGCTTCAATAAGTGCAGTCAAGCCACCACAAAGAACTGCTTGCTCACCGAAAAGGTCTGTTTCTGTTTCATCTTTAAATGTAGTTTCAATTATAGCTGTGCGTCCGCCACCGATTGCACTTGCATAGCTTAGTGCTAGAGCTTTTGCGTTACCACTTTCGTTTTGTGCAACTGCGATTAAATCAGGAACACCGCCACCATTTACGAATTCGTTTCTTACGGTATGACCTGGAGCTTTAGGTGCAATCATAATAACATCAACGCCTTTAGGTGCAACAATTTGTCCGTAATGAACATTAAAACCATGAGCAAATGCTATTGCTTTACCTTCGCTTAGGTTTGGCTTGATTTCTGAGTTAAAGATTTGTGCTTGGAACTCATCAGGAGTTAAAATCATAATAACATCAGCTTTTTTAGTTGCATCAGCAACGCTTAAAACTTCAAAATTCTTTGCACGAGCTTTGTTTGCTGAGCTTCCATCTCTAAGACCAATAATAACTTTTACACCACTATCTCTTAAGTTTTCTGCGTGTGCGTGTCCTTGAGAACCAAAACCAATAATCGCTACTACTTTAGACTTAATTAAGCTTAAATCGCAATCACGATCATAATAAACATTTACTGCCATAATTTTTCCTTTTCTTTTGATTTAATTAAGCAAATTATAACTATTTTAGTTACAATCTAATAAAAAATTATCAAATTTTATTTACTCAAAAAAGGTTTGTTATGCAAGATTTTATTAGTAAAAGAATAAAAAGCCTACCTCCACTCAATGAAAGCACACTAGAAATTCAAAGAATTTGCAATGATGAAGGTGCGTCTTTAAAAGACTTAGCAAAAGTAGTAGAAAAAGACCCAATGCTTACTGCAAATATCCTTAAATCAGCAAATTCCCCGCTTTATGGATTTTCAAGAGAAATTAGTAGTGTTGATAGAGCTGTTAATTTATTTGGAATGACAACAATTAAAGGTTTTGCTTTAAATGCAGCAGTAAAAAATTCGTTTAAGATTAATTTAAGTGCATACAATATGGACGAAGCAAAATTTGCAAAAATCTCAACAATGCAAAATTCACTAGCAATAAACTGGCTAAGCAAAGGTAGTGATGATGTAAAAAAAGTTGTAATTCCTGCTTCGTTTTTGCTAGAAATTGGAAAAATTATAATATCTGCTGAACTAATAGAAACTAATAAAGCTAATGAATTTAAACAAGGCTTAAGCGAACTTAAAAACATAAGAGAATTAAGCGAGTATGAAAAACAATTTTTGGGAATGAGTAGTGAAGAAGTAACTTCTATGATTTTTGATAAATGGAATCTTGAAGTTGATATGATTGATGCTATTTTTTATAGCGTAACTCCAGAAAAAGCAAGTAATGATATAAGAAACAATGCAGTTGCTTTAAATATCGTTTCAAACTTAGTAAATATTTTTGGAATTTTTAATGAAGAAATAATGGTTCAATGTATCTTAGATGCTAAAAATAATGGATTATTAGGGGATAAATTAATAGAAGCTATTAAAGTAGTAGAACAAGATGCTTGAATTCTTAGAAAATATTAGACAAGGTTTTAATAAATTAGAAGCTAATTCAAAGCAAAAAGAACTAATAAAAGTCTTATTAACAGAAAAAATCGTAAGCGAATACAATAATAAAATCTATTTTAACAATGGATTTTATTATGGCAAAATGGATATAAACTCAAAAGGAGATGGCTTTTTACAAGCCTCTTTTTTAGAGCGTGATTTGCTCATAAGATCAAAAGATTTACATTCAGCAAGATACGGCGATATAGTAATTGCTAAGAAAAATAAAGTAAAAAAAGGTCGCCCTAGTGCAATAGTTGTTTTGGTATTAAAAAGAGAAGAAGAATTTTCTTTAGTTATTACTCAAATGCTAAAAAATGTGATATTTGGTAAATGCTTTAAAACAGGGCTTTTAAGACAGCTTAGCGTATCTCAAAAATCACTTAAAGCACTTCCTATTGGAACAATTTTAAAAATTGATAATGCAAGCTCTAATGTAGTAGAAGTGCTAGGTCATATTAGTGATAACAAAGTAGATGAAAAAATATCAATGGCTTTATATGATAGAGTTGAAGTTTTTGATAAAGCTTGTTTAGATGAAGCAAATGCTTATGCTGGAAGTGTTGATATTAGCTTTTATCCAAATAGGCTTGATTTAAGAGCTTTGCCATTTTGCACTATTGATCCTATTCATGCAAAAGATTTTGATGATGCTATTTATTTTGATGAAAAAAATGAGATTTTATATGTAGCAATAGCCGATGTTAGCGAGTATGTAAGAGCTTTTGGCGCACTAGATAATGAAGCTTTAAAGCGTGGATTTAGTATATATTTTCCACACAAGAGCATTCCTATGTTGCCACGCGTTTTAAGTGAAGGAATTTGTTCGCTAAATCCTAATGAGGATAGGCTTTGCTTTGGTTTTAAAATATATTTTGAAAGCTCAAAAGTAATAAAAGAAGAAATTTTTGAAGGAATAATTAATTCAAAAAGAAGATTTAATTATGATGAAGTTGATGAATATTTTCAAAATAGAATTGATTTAAAAGAATGCAATTATATCTACGCTCTAAATGAACTTACACAAAAATTAAGAAATAATAGACTAAATAAAGGCTTTAATTTCTTAACCGAAGAGCTTAGAATGGAAATTGATGAAAACTGGCAAATTAAAAAAACATATTACGAGCAATCAACAAGGTCTCATCAATTAATTGAAGATTGTATGCTTTTAGCAAATAAAGCAGCTGCGAAAATGTGTCCTGATTTAGCGATTTTTAGAAACCACAGAAGTCCTAATTACAATAAAATCACTGCTATGTATGAAGAATTACAGCTTTTAGGGATTGAGTTTAGTGGTGGCGAAAATATTTACGAAAATATTAAAAATATTCAAGCTTTAGCAGATGAATTAAACATTCGTGCAGAAGTAGATAAAATCATAATTCGCTCTATGAAAAAAGCTGAATATGGACATGAAAATGCTGGGCATTTTGCTTTAGGATTTGATAGATACTCGCATTTTACAAGTCCTATTAGAAGATATTCGGATTTGATTTTGCATAGATTATTAAAAGCTCTTATGCAAAAAAATGATAAATTATTTTCATATTTAAGCACTAATTTAGAAAATAAATGCTTTGAAGTAAGTTCTCTTGAAAGGCTTTCAGATAAGGTTGCAATGGATTTTTGTGATAGAGTATATGCAAGGTATTTTCATCAAAATATAGGCAAGAGATTTTATGTAAAAATTACAAAAAATGAAGAAATTACGATAGGAATTTTAGATGATGAGTTCAAGGGTGCAAGAATTTTTATAGCAAACCCAAATGTGCCATTATTTTCTAGAGTTTTGGTTGAGATTTATGAAGTAGATTTAATAAGCGCTAAGGTTTTTGCTAGGATAGTTAAAGATGTATGAAGCAGAATTTAACAAAATAAAAAACAAATTAGCTAATGCTTTTATGCTCTATGGAAGTTGTAGATTAAGCATATTTTTAAATCTTGAAATAATAAAAAGTGCTGATAAAAGCGATGAGAGATTAATCCTAAGAGATAGCGATTATAAATTGGAAAAAGCTATTAATTTTCTAGGAGAAAGCTCGTTATTTTCAAATTCAAAACTACTCGTATTGGAATTTGAAAAAGGAATTTCAAATAAGGATTTAAAAGAAATTTTAAAATGCGTAAATAGTGAAAATAGACTAATTTTAGCTATTTATGAAACAAAAGCTTTAAAAGATTTAGAGCTAGTTATGAATAATAATTTTGTTAGATTTTTTGATAAAAAAACTAGCTTTGAGCAGATTAGTTTATTACAAGATGTAGCGAATTTTTACAATATAAAAACAAATGAAATAGCCTTGCAATATCTTCAAAAAAATTACGAATTTGATATTTTTAAAGCAGGTTGTGAGCTTTTAAAATACCAAAATCAAATTCTTGATATAAATACTTTAAAAGAGCATTGCGAAGTTGATAATGCTTTAGGTTTTGATGATTTTTTAAGAAATTTTTTAAATACAAAAGAGCCAAAAGAATATATTTATAAAATCATAGAAAACGAAGATGAAATTGCACTAATTAATAAACTTTATTCAAGTCTTTTAAGATTATTTACGATTAGCTCAAATCTTAAAATAAATGGCAGAATTGATTATAAAGTTGCTTTTGGATATACACCACCAAGGCAAGTTTGCGTTGAATTAGAAAATCAAGCTAGAAAATTATCTAAATTTTATGAAGAAATTTTTGCTATTTTACTTGATGCTGAATATGAAATAAAGCTAGATAGCAATAATTCTTCAAAAGAAATTATGTATTCAAATCTATTAAAGATTTATTTTTTAATAAACTCATAAAATATTAAGTTTAAATTGCTAAAATCTTGCCTTGCTTTATGCAAAATTCCTTGCTTAATTTAATTAGGCTTAATATCCAAAAGGAGAATCATGAGACATTATGAGGTTTTATTCATCGCAAAGCCAACGCTAACAGATGAAGAATTAAAGGCGAGAGTTGAGTTTGTTAAAGAAACTCTAGTTAAAAATGGTGCTGAAATTGCAAATACTATTGAAATGGGTGCTAGAAAATTAGCTTACCAAATTGATAAATATGAGCGTGGCGTATATTATGTAATATATTTCAAAGCTCCAGGTGCTTTAATTAAAGAACTTGAGCGTGTTTTAAAAATTACTGAAGATATTATCAGATTTTTAATCGTTAAATATGAAAACAGACGCGAAATCGCTGCGTGGGAAATACTTTCTCAAGGCAAAAGATTAGGTAAAAAAGAAAATAAAAAAGAAGCAAAGGCTGAAACTCCAGCAGAGTAAAGGATAAAAAATGAATAAAGTTATTCTAATAGGTCGTTTAGTAAGAGATGTTGAGATAAAAACCATTAGCACTACTGGAAATGCGGTAGTAAATAACGCTATTGCTGTTAGTAGATATAGAACTTCAAACACAGGCGAAAGAATAGAAGAAACTTTATTTATAGATGTAGTTTTTTATAATAGATTAGCAGAAATTGTAGGGCAATATTTAAGAAAAGGCTCAAAACTTATGGCAGAAGGTTATTTACAACAACAAAATTGGGTTGATACTGCGACAAATCAAAATCGCTCAAAAATTCAACTTGTAGTTGAAAATATGGAAATGCTTGATAATAAGCCTGAAGAAACTAATGCTGCTAGAAACAATGTTCAAGCTAATAATAACTACGCTAGACCTACTCAAAATAATTATCAGCAAAATAATTTCTCAAGAGAGAATAATTCATATCAAAAACAAAACAATTTTGCTGAAGAAAGAAACAATTATAACTATAACTCTTCTTATGATGAAGAGATACCATTTTAAAGGATAAATCATGGCAGAAAAAAGAAAGTATTCAAGAAAATATTGCAAATTTACAGAAGCAAAAGTTGATTTTATTGATTATAAAGATACAGCATTATTAAAACACGCTTTATCAGAGCGCTTTAAAATAATGCCAAGAAGATTAACAGGAACAAGCAAGAAACACCAAGAAATGGTTGAGCTTGCAATTAAAAGAGCAAGAGCAGTTGCATTAATTCCTTATGTATGCGACCGCAAAAATGTAGTAACAAACCCATTTGAAGGTTTATAATAATTAG
Source organism: Campylobacter sp. RM5004 (assembly GCF_022369455.1). Lineage (NCBI taxonomy): Bacteria > Pseudomonadati > Campylobacterota > Epsilonproteobacteria > Campylobacterales > Campylobacteraceae > Campylobacter > Campylobacter sp. RM5004. The sequence goes on from NZ_CP059599.1 coordinate 1,850,251, forward strand.
GCTAGATTTTCTAGCCTATAAAATATTCTTTATATTTTTCATCAAATTCTTTTATCAAAACACAATCAACACCAACATTAGCAGCCTTAACAATAGCTTCATCGTTAGTTGCAAGGGTTAAAATCTTGCTATCGAACAAGTATTTTTCAGCTAACAAAACGCTATCTGTTAAAATATTAATATTTGGGATTATATATTCACACAAAGCCGCGTTTGATTTTAATACTTCACTTAAAGTATTGCAAAATAAAGCTTTTTTCATATTATTTTTAGCTAGATATTCGTTTTTATATTCAATACAACTTATTTTGTTTTCGTTAATTCCTATTTCAAATTCCACGGAATTAAATTGATTTTTAATATAGCTAAGTCCATAAATTATCATTTTATATCCTTTATAATTTTTTCAAGATATGTGATTTCATTCATAAAATTCATTTGTAAATATTCTAAATTATCATAAATATTTGCTAATTCTTCATCATTTGCTTTTGATATTTTTAGCTTAATTTCATTGTAATTTATATTAAATTGATTTTCTTTTAGAATATTTATCTTTAAATTATTATAAATTTGCTCTAATTTTTGTAAATCTTGCAATTTTTCCAAACAAGTAATTTTTTTCATCTTTTTCCTTTTTTTTAATTTTATTAAATCTAAATTAATCAAACTCCCCCACCATTAAGCGCTCACGCTAATGCTTCTATGAACAATAGAGCTATTGATAGCTCACTTTCAAAGCTAAACTCAGGTTTTAGAATTAATAGTGCTGCTGATGATGCTTCAGGTATGGCAATTGCAGATAGCTTAAGAAGTCAAGCTAGTTCACTTGGTAAGGCTATTATGAATGCTAATGATGCTATTGGTATTATTCAAACAGCTGATAAGGCTATGGATGAGCAAATTAAAATACTTGAAACTATTAAGAATAAAGCTATTCAATCAGCTCAAGATGGTCAAACAACTGAGACAAGAAAGGCGCTTCAAGCTGATATTTCAAGACTTATGGAAGAGCTTGATAATATTGGTAATACTACATCATTTAACGGTCAAAAGCTACTATCTGGAACGTTTTCAAATAAGGAGTTTCAAATTGGTGCTTATTCAAATGAGACTGTTAAGGCTAGTATTGGGGCAACTACAAGTGATAAGATTGGTTTAACTAGGTTTGAGACTGGGCATAATGTAAGACAAAGTGACCTTGCATTAGGAGATAAGATTAATTTAACATTTAAAAACGTAGATGGGATTAATGACTTTACATTTGAACCTGTACAAATTACTAATGGCAATAAAGTTGGTGCTGGACAAGGTTTAGGTTCATTAGTTGAAGCTATTAACAAAGCTACTGATAAAACTGGTGTAAAAGCTTCTGTTACAGTTGAGAGTGTATTCGAGCAACCTATTAAAGCAGGAACTACATTTGAAGGCTTTAGTATAAATGGTGTAACTATTGGCTCAATTGAAGTTAAAGACAAAGATGGTAACGGTGCTTTAAGAGCTGCTATTAACTCAGTTAAAGATCAAACGGGAGTAGAAGCTTCTGTAGATAGTAAGGGTAGGCTTGTATTAAATAATAGAGATGGTCGTGGTATTAAGATAACTGATGGGGTGGATAAGAACTTAGATATTGCTGCAAATCAAGGTGTTAATAATCCAGATAAGCATGTTTTATATGTAAACGATGCAAACACTCCAGCTAATAAAGGTCAAAAAGTTATAGACTTAGCATTAGAAGCAAGTTGGACAACAGGTCAAAGTAACGGTCAGGGTAACGGCGCTCCTGCTGGTAACGTAGCAGGTTCAATCTTTAATGATAAAAATACATTTGAAGATATTCAAAAAGCACACTATGAATTAGATGCAAGGATTGCAGGGGACGGTGCATCTAAAGGTAAAGCTGCTGCTTTAGCTGCAACTAATGGAGAAATAGATTTACAAAATGTTACTGCTGAAGCTATAGGTGCTTTAAACCTTGCTGTAAACCAAAACCACACAGCGAATGCTAGCCCAGAGATGATTGCAGCTTCTGCAGCATTAGCTGAAATTAAAGATGCTGGTAACAACCCACAGACAATAAGTGATGCTAATAATAGAATTGATAAAGCTATGGAAGCGTTACAGAAAATTGTAGATATGGGTAAAGGTAAGACTATGAATACAGCTGATGGTGAAAACGCAATTGCAGCTCATGCTATGCAACAATTCTTAAAAGGTCTTAAAGAAGGTATTAACGAACCAAATAGAGAAGGCCTTAAAGATATGATTGGTCTTACAAACGATACTAAAACTAACTTCGGAAGACTTAGCCTTGTATCAACTAACGGTAAAGACATAGTTGTAGAAGCAAGTAGAGATATTATAAATGCCAATGGAGATTTTGAGAAATTAAACATTACTAGCACTATTGGTTATGATAAAAATGTTAGCGAAAAAACTGTTTCATTAAGAGAAACAAACTCTAAGATTGATAAAGAAACAGCAGATGCAATGGGTTATAATTCAAACGATTGGCAAGCAAGTGAAACTGCGGACAATAAGAATGGATATGCAGCAGGTGTTATGACACTAAAAGGTGCTCAAGCTATGATGAATATTGCTGAATCAGCTCAAAAAGCTCTTGAAGCAATTCGTTCAGACCTTGGTTCTGTTCAAAACCAACTTGTTTCAACTGTAAATAACATTTCAGTTACTCAAGTAAACGTTAAAGCTGCTGAAAGTAATATTAGAGATGTTGACTTTGCAGAAGAAAGTGCTACATTTAGTAAGCACCAAATACTAGCTCAATCAGGTGTTTATGCAATGAGCCAAGCTAACGCTGTTCAACAAAACGTAATGAGATTATTACAGTAGTAAAAACAAATAAGATTATTACAATAATTCTAAGGGGAGCACTCGCTCCCTTTTTTAAATTTTAAAAATCAATTTCCTACTTTAAATTCTTTAAAACTTGATAATTTAAGCATAATTAGTATAAGATAACGATTACAAAAGGAGTAGAATATGAATGTAACAATTACTATGAACGATAATCCAAAAATGTTGAAGATTTTTAAGGAGATTGCAAAGGGATTTAATGAACCTATAAAAATCAAGAAAAATAAAAATAAATTAGATGATTTTTATAATAGTAAAGAATTTTTAGATTCTATAAAAGAAGTAAAAGAATTAAAAGCTGCATATTTACGTGGGGAGATAAAAGGGCAGAGTTTTGAAGAGTTTAAGGCCGAGATGGAAAAACTATGAGTAAATATCAAATATTAAAATCAAAAGGCTTTAAAACTGATTTTAAAAAACTAAGTAAAGAAGATAAAAAACTAACACTAGATATTATCAAACGCCTTGCAAATGATGAAGTCTTAGAGCCGATTTATAAAGACCATGCATTACAAGGTAGATTTAAAGGTTATAGAGATTGTCATGTGAAAAACGATTTGGTGCTAATTTACGAAAAAGATAAAAACATTCTAACACTAACTTGCATTAATATTGCAAACCACAGCAATTCGTTTAAAAAATAATTTAATGATTTAATAAAATTCAAATTCCTAATTCAAATTCTTTTTATTTAGTTTTAACCACTCTTGAGACTATTATTACAAACTAGCAATTTATTTGCTAGTTTGTAATAATAATGCGAGTGAATACTAAGAGTTAAGATTTTAAAATTTTATGCCTTATTTAGTAAAAGTTTAAATACTTAGTTCCTAATTCAAATTCTTTATTTTTGTTTTACGAATTGTAAGATAAAAAGTATCGCAAAAGAAAGAGCTAATAATATTAAGCTTATTTCATTTGCCTTGCTAAGCTCAAGATTTTCCAACGCTTCAAAAACAGCAATAGAAGCTACTTTAGTCTCGCCTTCTACGCTCCCACCTATCATCATCACAACCCCAAATTCTCCCATCGTATGCGCAAAACTCATAACACAAGCACTAATTATGCTAGGCTTAATTAAAGGTATACAAAGGCGAAAAATAAGATTGGCTTTAGTTTTTTGCAATAATTTCGCCCTATGAAATAAATTATCAGGCAAATTTGAAAACGCACTATAAATAGGATTAAACATAAAAGGCAAAGAATAAATAACAGATGCAATCAACAATGCCTTGAAATTAAATACTAATTTAATGTCAAATTGTGCTAAAAATTTGCCTAAAAAATTATTAGGACTAAAGCAAACTAACAAATAAAATCCTAAAACGGTTGGTGGCAATACTAATGGCAAAGATAGCACACTAAGTAAGACTTTTTTGCCAAAAAAATCATTTCTACTTAAATAAAACGCAGGATATAAACATATAAAAAATAATATTAAAGTAGTTATAAAAGATAGTTTTAATGATAATATTATGGGCGTTAAATCGTGCATAAAAACTCATTATTTTGGATTTTTTCTAAATAAAATTCTTCTTTATTTAGGCATTTTTCAATTCTACCATTTTTTACGAAAAACACCCTATTTGCAAGAGCATTTATCTCAAAACAAGAATGCGAAACAAAAATTATCGTGCTTTTATAATCTTTATTAATTTTTTTAATTAGCTTAATTAGGGCTAATTTATTACTATCATCTAAAGCACTTAAAGGCTCGTCTAATAAAATATATTTTGAGTTTTTACTCAAAGCACAAATTAATGCTAAGCGTTGCTTTTGCCCTCCACTAAGGCTTGAAATGGGTTTATTTTTAAGCTCTTTTAGATTAGCAAGTTCTAATAACTCATCATAAAATTTAGCAGTTTTACTATCAAGTAATTTGCCAAATTTATATTTTAAATCATCAAATAGGCTTTTTGTATTAGTAAAAACTAAATTTTCATAAACATTAAAATTTTCAAATAAAGTGCAGTCTTGAAACAAAAAAGCAACATCTTCTAATAAAGGCTTATCAATAAGCCCTGCAATTAGTTTTAACATAGTGCTTTTACCACTGCCACTATCTCCAAAAAGTGCGATGATTTCAGAGTCTTTAAAACAAATCTTCGCATCAACACTAAAATCATCAAAATTATGCTTTAAAACAAGCTCATTCATAGCCATATTTACTAAATACTTCCTTTGACTTATCGCTTAATAAAAAGTCAAAAAACACCTTAGAATCAGGGTTTTTGCTAGTAATTATCATACCTTGTAAAATAGGTTCGTATAAATTATCATCAAGCTTTAAAATATTTTTTTCACTATATCCTAATTCTTTTAATTGTTCTAAACTTGAAGCCGCAATAAAAGCATAATCACAAGCTTTTGTAGCTTGTAGCAAGGTTGCTTGAATATTGGTTGCTGTTATTATGTTTTTGCTATTAGGCACTTTTTCTAAAACTTCTTTTGCAGCTTGTCCGTAAGGTGCTGTTTTTGGATTTGCGATTGCTATACAAGATGCTGTTTTTAAATCATCTAGACTAGGTGTTTTTTTAGCTGAAAATAATAATAACTTGCCTTTAGCATAGGTGATTGCTTTATTATTTACTAAATTTTCTAAATCTTTAGCAAAGTCCATATTAGCAGCTAAAAATACATCATATTCTGCGCCGTTTTTAATCTGAGCATTAAACGCACCGCTTACACCCGAATTAATATTTAGCTTTATATCAGGGTGTAAATCTTCAAAAATTTTCTTTAGCTCATTTAATGGATAAGCTATGTTTGCAGCTGCTGCTATGTTTAAATTACTTGCTAATAAATTTGAAGCAAGAACTAAACTTAATAATACTTTTTTCATACTAACTCCTTAAAATATAAAAAATTATATAATAAAAAATCTTTTATAAATCTTAATTTTATAATTTAAAATATAAAAAACTATATAATAAAAATTAATTTTTTTATTTAATTTTGCAATTATTTAATAATGATAAAATTTTGTCCTAAAATATTTTTAAGGAGATCTTATGAAAAAAGTTTTACTAAGCTTAGCAGCTGTAAGCGCTTTAATGTTAATGGGCTGTGATGATAGCAAAAAAGAAGAAGTAAAATCAGAAGTTACACAAAGTGTAAAATCAGTTGTAGATGAAGGTGCTAAGAAGATAAATAATGCAGTTGATGATGCAGCTAACAAAATCACTGAAAACATTGCACCTATCGTAGAAAAAGCAGAGCCTATCATAAATCAAGTAGTAGCTAATGCGAGCGAAAATATTAGCGAAACTTCAAAAAATGTTGCAAATACTTTAAAAGAAAGCACAAACGAAGTAGCTAACACAATCAAAGAAAATGCAGATAATGTAGCACAAGCTATTACTTCAAGCATTGATAATGCAAGTAAGAATATTGAAAGTGCTTTAAGTGTTGATGGTGCAACTTTATTTAAAAAATGCGTTGCCTGTCATGGAAAAAAAGCTGAAAAATTAGCTCCTGGTGCTGAAATTATCATAAATACTTTAAGCGAGCAAGAAATCTATGAAGCATTAAGTGGTTATAAAGCAGGAACATTCGGCGGAAAATCACAAAAAACTATGCAATTACAAGTAAAAAATCTAAAAGATGAAGATTTTAAAGCGTTAGCAAAATACATCAAAACTCTATAATCTAAACGGCTTTTAAGCCGTTTAAAATATTCAAAACATAAGAAGTTTTAATATAATAAGCAAAAACTATAAAGGATTTTTATGATTTTTGTTTATTGTAAAGAAAATTCTAGCGTTATAAAATACGAAATCAAAACTAATGAGAAAATCCCTGAAAATGTTTTGTGGGTGGATTTATTTAACTTTACTTTAGATGAAATTAGTTTCATTGAAAACAACTTTAATTTAAAGCTTCCAAATGATGATGAAAAGTATAATATAGAAGAAAGTGCAAGATACTGGGAAGAGCAAGATACTATCACAATAAATAATGTATTTTTAAACAAAGACGCTCTTGATAACACAACAACTACAAAAGATACAATTACATTTTTACTAAACAAAAAAGTATTATTTACTATAAGGGCTAGAGAACTTCCTACCTTTATAAATGTAGAAAATATAATACTTGCAAATCCAACTCATTATAAAAGCGGTTATGAAATATTAAATGAGATTTTTGATATTAGAGTGGATAAAGATGGCGATGTTTTAGAGTGGATTGATAAAGAATCAAGGGCGTTAAAGGCTGAGATTTTAGCACAAAATATATCGCTTGATTATGATTTTTATCTAAGCAAAATCTCAAATCTTCAAGATTTAAATATGCAGATTAGATATTCATTATTTGAGAAGAAAAAGACCTTATCATCACTAATTAAAAGCGATAAAATAAGCGCTCATATAAAAGAAAATCTTGATATTATTTTAAAAGATTTAAATTCTTTAATTGAATTTAGCCTTTCGCAACTTGGGATTTTAGACAATATTCAAACGATTTTAACAAGTAAAATTGATATAGAACAAAACAAAATCATAAAGCTTTTTACTATAGTAACCGTTGCAATGATGCCGCCTACTTTAATAGGCACGATTTATGGAATGAACTTTGAAAATATGCCTGAATTAAAATGGGAATATGGGTATTTTATAGCTGTTAGTTTGATGGTGATTTCAACAATAATTCCTATTGTATTTTTTAAGAAAAAAGGTTGGTTGTAAAAAAGAATTTGAAATAGGAATTTGATTAAATTATAAACTCAAATTCCTATTCGTAAATTTAAAAATTATTTTATAAACACCTTTGTCATAGCTTCATTAATAAGCATTGACGCTCTTTCGTAATTTTCGTTTTTAACCCACATTTGAACGCTAACTTCAATATTTGTATCATTTACGCTTTTTACACCAACAAAAATTGCTGGGTCTTTTAAGATTAATTCATTTGAGCCTAAAGTGTTTTCAATTTCTTTTCTTAATTCGCATAAAGCTGATGGTTCAATTGTTTTTGAATAATCTATTCTCCTTACTTTTTCACGAGAATAGTTATAAATACTATTGCTAATTACTTGAGAGTTTGGAACTATTATATTTGTATTATCGTGCATTCTAAGAGTAACCGAGAATAAGCTAATATCAGCTACAAAACCTTCAACCGCACCGAATTTTACATAATCACCAATCTTGAAAGGTCTAAAAACAATAACTAAAACACCAGCTGCAATATTTGAAAGTGTTTCTTTAAATGCAAAAGATATTGCAAATGAAGTCGCAGTAAATAAAGCCACAAACGAAGTTGTATCTACGCCTATATTATTAAGCGCTGCTAAGATACCAACAACTAAAATAATGATTTTTGATAATTTAACTAAGAAATTTGTTAGCGTTTCATCTGTGCTTACTTTCATTAAAGCAATTTTTAAAATCTTGCCAACAATATTCATAAGAATTAAAGCTAAAACAATAATAATAATTGAGCCTAAAATCTTAAATCCATACTTAAGTGCAAAACCTTCAAAATCAAAACCTGCACCTTGTAAATCAATCATTTTGTTTAGAGTTTCAGCTGTCGCTGCTTTTACATCTTGAACCGTTGATTCCATAAACATCCTTTGAAAAAATTTGAAAATCAATATTAACAATTAATTACTTAATTTTAATTAAAATATTTACTAATTTTGATAAAAAGGAGAGATTATGAAAAATATTTTAATTCCTATGGCAAATGGGGCTGAAGATATTGAGTTAATTAGCATTATTGATGTTTTATCAAGGGCTAAACAATACGGAGCTAATTTAAATATTATCTGTGCTAGTTTAGAAGATGATTTAAATGTAGAGCTTGATACAAAAATGGTTTTAAAAGCTAAAGTAAAGCTTAGCGAAGTAGATTTAAATAGCATTGATGCGATTGCTTTAGCTGGTGGATTTGGCGGTATGACAAATCTTAAAAATAGCGAGAAAATAAAATCTATATTACAAAATCTTAATTCACAAAAGAAATTAATAGCAGCAATTTGCGCTTCACCTATTGTATTAGATAATGCAGGGGTTTTAAGCTATGAATTTACTTGCTATCCAGGTTGCGAAAAAGGTCTTAAAGGAACTAGACTAAATGAGCCTGTTGTAGTGCGTGATAATATAATTACGAGTGCTGGACCTATAACATCAATTTATTTTGCTTTAACAATTGTAAGAGAGCTTGGCTTTATTGAGCAATATAATGGAATGCTTGATGGTTTATTGGTAAATCAATTTGGCATTAAATTTTAGGAGTAAATCTCCTAAAATTCACAAAGAATTTGAAATAGGAATTTAGATTCTTAATTAAAAAATATCAAGCAAGTGATTTTGCTTAAATGATTATTGAAATTAATCACAATACTATTAATAATATAATTTTATCTTACAGCAATCTTTAAATATATTACACTCAAATTCCTATTTCAAATTCTTTAAAAATAAAGCAACTTAATATCAAGTTTAATGGTTGTAGGCGATTTAGTTTTTTGTTGGCTGTGGTGATGAAGTTAAATCAGTTGATTATTATGAAAAATACCTAGAAGAAGCTAAAATAAAAAATGTAACAAAAATGAGAAAAATAAATGAAGAACAAAAACAAGATTACAAAAACACATCAGAAGATAGATTTAAGTAGATTTGCGAAATCTTGGAAAAAGCCAAAAAATCATTCCTAGCGTTACCGAATGGGAATTAAAGAACCTAAAGATAAATAAACATATTATATTAATTTTATTTCTACTTCTAATACCAAATATGCTTTTAGAGACTGCAAACACTCCTAGCTCCGATGGTCTTTTAGCGGAATTAAATCAAATATTAAAGTTAGCTATCAAAAACATTTTTTAAAAAATTTAAATTAAGGGATTTTTAATAGTAAGAATGTTCTTATTTAACAATAAGCCTTTAAATATTCTAATTCCTATTTCCAAGAAAATTTTAAAGAATTTGAAATAGGAAATTAAACCTACTTAAACTCAAAATACACAAATTGCTATAAATAAAATAAATCTTTCAAGAATATTTTATTTTAACGAAGGAGCTAAAAGTTAAAACAAAATATTCTTAATTTTAATAAAATATAAAATGAAAAAGATTGTTAAAAATGAAGTGGCCGGGAGAAAGGGATTCGAACCCCTGGAGGCTTGCACCTCAACGGTTTTCAAGACCGCCGCTTTCGACCACTCAGCCATCTCCCGAAAATTATTAAACAAGCGATAATTTATGCTAAAAAGCCTATTGGAGGTGATACTCGGATTTGAACCGAGGATCAAGGCTTTGCAGGCCCATGCCTTACCGCTTGGCTATATCACCTTATGGTGCCCAGGGCCGGACTTGAACCGGCACGGTAAAAACTACCGAGGGATTTTAAGTCCCTTGCGTCTACCATTTCCGCCACCTGGGCTTTAGTATATAAAATAACTGGAGCGGGAAACGAGGTTCGAACTCGCGACCCCAACCTTGGCAAGGTTGTGCTCTACCACTGAGCTATTCCCGCATATATGAAATAAAGACTGAATTATATATATTTAATCTTAAATAAAACTTAAAATTAAAAATATTTTTTAAGATACTTGAATATTTACTAAATTTTTTCCGCTTTTTTTACCATAATAAAGTTCTTGGTCTGCTATTTTGAAATATTTTTCAAAGTCATCTTTATTAGGATTTTGTATAAAAATTCCACCTATTGTTATAGTTGGTTTTATATTGTATTTTTTAAGTTCTTGTCTTGCTACTGAATTTTTTACTATATTCATACAATGCTCTGCTTCTTGATTGTTTTTAAGATTTACTTTTACTATAAATTCTTCACCACCCCATCTAGCAACCACACCTTTATATTCTAATATTTCGTAATAAATTGCTGATGCTACGCTTTTTAAAACAATATCGCCTATATCATGACCATAATTATCATTTATAGCTTTAAAATTATCTATATCACATATTGCTATTAAAATTGATTCATCTTTATTAAGATTAGAAACGACCTTTTCTTCAAAATACTTTCTATTAAAAAGACCTGTTAAAAAATCTTTGTGTATCAAATAGGTCAAATCTGCTAGTTTTTTGCTCTGAGAAACTGTTGCTAACGCACCATATACAATCATAAAAACAGCACTAGCAAAAGAATTTACATAGAAAAATAATTCTTGAGCATAAGAGTATTCGCCAACCAAATAATCTTTAAAATAATGTAATCCATATACGCTTAAAATCAAACCACAACTTACCATTGCAATACTAGACCATCTAGTAAAAAATGTAAATTGCAAGAAAAACAAACACATTAAAACAACATTAAACCCACTAGCAAAACCTAAATAATAAGAGCCTACGATTTGATGAGTAAAAATCTCAAAAAATGTCATAAAAAAGGCTAGTTTTGTTCTATGTATTGAATAAAAACAAATTGCTAAAATATAATTTGTAATAGAATAAATATTAAAAATAGCCATCGGAGTTATTTCATTAAAATAAAAAATCAAACAATAACAACAATGGGTAAGGAGTATAGATATTAAAAGCCAAAGGTTTATATCAAATTCTTTTATTAGTTTTAAAAAATTAGTTTTAATAGCTCTTCCTTGTTTTGGTTATATTTAGTTATTTTGCCTAAAATTATTTAATAATTAGATGATAAGGATTAATATGGAAAGCACACTTGTTTCGCTTGGAGTATCAACTTTTAAAATCGCTTTAATGCTATCTTTGCCAATGCTACTTGCTGGACTAATTGCAGGTCTTTTGATAAGTATTTTTCAAGCTACAACGCAAATTAACGAAATGACTTTAAGTTTTGTGCCTAAAATAATCCTAGTTGTTATCATAATAATATTTTTAATGCCGTGGATGATGAATCAAATGATAGATTTTACAACCATGATTTTAAATAAAATTCCAAGCTTTGTAAAATGATTTATCTAGCTCAAACTGACACTACTGCAGGGTTTTTAAGCAAGGATTATAAAGAAATTAATTTTGCCAAAAAGCGAAATTTAAATCAGCCTTGCATAACAACAAGCGCTTATCTAACAAGCTTAAAACTTTTAGCAAAATGCCCAAATAAGTTTAAAAACAAAATAAGAAGAGCAAAAAAAACCACATATATTCATAAAAACGGCTTATCTTTTAGGCTAGTAAATGATAATAAACATAGTATATTTTTAAAAGATTTTAAATATTTATACTCAAGTAGTGCTAATTTACACGGGGATAAATTTAATATAAACTATGCAAAAAGTATCGCAAATATAATTGTAGATGATAATCTAAACGAATCTAGCTCATCTACAATGATAAAACTAAGAAATCATAAGCTAAAAAAAATTAGATAATTCCTATTTCAAATTCCGAAATTATTCTCTAAATGATAAGCAAAATTTCAAAATTTAAATCAATTTTGTTAGAAGCTGCAAATCCCATTCAGCATCTATATCAATTGAATGTGATTGTTTCATAACAAATGCTATTTCATTATCATTAAAGCTTGTATTTTCATCTATATCTTTAATATAATTTATATAAATAGCTCCGTTGATTTTATAATTTTTCTTAAAATCTTGACGTCTTATTGTGCTATTTTGCTCTATTATTTTTTCTAATTTATCATCTTTTATAGTTCTAAGTAGCACTACATTATCACCTTCGCATACACTAGCTACACTTTTTTCATGTTTTAAAAAAGTCTTAAAAGCTTCTTTAATATCTTTAGCATCTCTAAGCGGTGAAGTTGGTTGTAAAATTATTAAAACATCAAATGTTTTACCTATTTTTTTATATTCATCTAAAACCTCTAAAACACAATCTAAAGTTTTAGCCGTATCACTACTTGTCTTCTCGCTACGCAAAAACGGCACATTAGCACCATAACTTTTAGCAATATTTGCATATTCTACACTATCGGTTGATACCATTACTTCATCGCAAATGTCACTTGTTTTAGCGGCTTTTATAGTGTATGCCATTAAAGGAATATCATTTACGAGTCTAATATTTTTATCTTTTACACCTTTACTGCCGCTTCTTGCTGGAATGATTGCCAAAACTTTCATAAATCATTAAACCTTTTTTGTAAATTTGTTTTCCATATTAAATCATTTTTTAATACGTTTAAAAATTCATTAGCACAATTTCCACTACTAAAAATATTATCTTTATTTTTTATACTAAAATCATGTGTTTTTATAAAATCTAAAAGCTCGCTATCATCTGATTTAAAAGTCTTTAAAAATCTAATATCATCTTTAACTCTTGCGTTTTGTCTAGAGCCTATATTTATACAATAAGTTCCATAAACCCTAGCCTCTCTAATACCAGCTGAGCTATTTCCTATAATAAATTTCGCATGTTTTAACAAAATTAAAAATTTTTCAAATTTAATTGATGGAAACAACTTAAATCTTGGATTAACTTCTAATTTTTTTAACTCACCTAAAATAATTTCGCTACCTAAATCATTATTTGGATATATGCAAATATAATTTTCTTTACTATCAATTAATACACGAATTAAATTCTCAACTTGATATTGTATAAAATTAACTTCGGTCGTAACTGGATGAAATGAAAATACTGCGTAATCTTTAAAATCTATACCATAATATTTTTTAACATCTTCTAAAGTTGGTAAATCATCGCTTAGCATTACATCAATATCAGCTGAACCTATTATAAAAATGGTCTTTTCGTCTTCCCCTAATTGAATAAGTCTAGCTTTAGCTTCATCATTTGCTACAAAATGTATATGGGATAGCTTAGTAACTGAATGTCTTATACTATCATCTATAGTGCCGCTTTTTTCTCCACCTTCAATATGAGCTACTAGAATATTGTTAAACGCCCCAACAATAGCTCCACCTAACGCCTCTGGTCTATCTCCGTGAATTACTATCATGTCAGGTTTATACGAACCTACAAACTCGCTAAAATCACTTATAAAATGAGATAAATTAATATCAGTTTTATTTGTTTCATATTTTTTTGCTAAATATAAATTTGAAAATCCATCCTTAATAATCTCTTTATAAGTGCTTCCAAATTGCTCTAGCAAATGCATACCGCAAGCATAAATCATATAAGAAAAATCATCACACTTATCAATCTCTTTTATAAGTGGTTTAATCTTTCCCCAATCAGCCCTAGTCCCACTTACAAAAAGTATTTTTTTACTCATTTATCATATCCCAGGTTATATGAGTATCGTTTTCTATATCATATTTTGCTTTTTTGCCCAATATACTCTCATAATGTTCAGCTAGTATTTCACCTGTTCCAGGGCGTTTTACCCAAAGATTATCTACACTAAACACTTCTCCTTTTTTAATAGGTTTTATACTTACGCAAGTTGCAAATGCAAAATCAATAGTAACCTTTTCTTCTTTTGCTGCTTCTTTTTTGCCACCTTTCATTTGATGAAGTTCTTTTGCAGCATTTACAAGCTCTCTTGCTTCATTTTCATCCATAGAACAAACTATATCTTCTCCAACTCTATTTTTGTGATCGGTGAAGTGCCTTTCAATTATCGTTGCACCTAAAGCAATAGCTGCAATTGATGAATTGTTATTTAAAGTATGATCACTAAGTCCTATTTCTAAATTAGGAAATTCTCTCATCATCTCTTGCATAGCTCCAAGTCTTACTAAATGTGGTGGTGTTGGATAAAGATTTGTAGTATGAAGTAATGCAATAGGAGTGTTCTCGTCTTTAAAAATCTTCACAGCCTTTTTAATAGAAGCTATATCATTCATGCCTGTTGAAATAATTGTAGGCTTGTGAAAACTAGCGATTAATTTTAAAAGCGGATAGTTATTCATCTCGCCAGAGCCAATTTTATAAGCACTTACCCCAAAACTCTCTAATCTAAGAGCAGCTACACGGCTAAATGGAGTTGATATGAAAATCATGCCTTTACTTTCTACATATTTTTTAAGCTCTAATTCATCATTTTCATTTAAAGCACATCTAGCCATAATATCATATATGCTATCGTTTGAGTTGCCTGGAATTACCTTTTTAGCTTCTTTACTCATCTCATCTTCTACTATATGAGTTTGATGTTTTACTATTTCAATCCCTGCACGATGAGCTGCATCTACCATCTGTTTAGCAACTTCAAGGCTACCACCATGATTAATACCAATTTCCGCAATAACTAGTGCCGGATGATTTTCATCTATAATTCTATTTAAAATTTGCATTTTTTAACCTTAATTTTTATTTAAAGGTTATACTACATTGCTAGTGTAAAAAAAAGGATTTAAAGATGATAAATTTTAAAAGAGATAGCGATAATTTAATTGTAGCCGGAAACGGTCCAAGCCTTAAAAATATAGATTTAAATTCATTGCCAAGTAATTTTGATGTATTTAGATGTAATCAATTTTATGCCGAAAAACAATATTATATTGGTAAAAACATTAAATTAGTTATGTTTAATCCACAGTTTATATATTCTCAACTAAAAACAATTCAAGAAATATCAAAGAATCAAGAATATGAAATAGAATATATATGTTTAAATTATGTAAATAAAGGATGGGATGAGAATTTTGATTTAAATGAATTGTTAAATCATCATCCATATATTTACACTTTAAAAGATTTATTAAATTATAAATATTTAAAAGAACTAAGCTTATATAATTATTATGATAATTTAAGGCCAACTTCCGGAATATTGCTAATGTTATTAGGTAAATCCTTAGGTTATAAAAACATATACTATATAGGTATGGATTTTTTGGAAGGTAATAATTTAGAACAAATTGATTTTAACAAAACAAGCAATATCAATAAGATGATATATAAAAATAACAACTTTGAAAATATGCATGATAAATTAATTGATGAGTATTTTTTAAATTTAACACAAGCTAAAAAACTTGGAAGAGTACACGATCAAATTAATTTTATAAACAAAGCAAATAATAGCATTATAGATATCGTTGAATACAATCAAACCAACTTGAAGCCAAAAATAAAAAAGAAATTTTTAGGTATCAAATTTTAAAATTATTTAAAAACCCAATAATTTTAAAGTATTTTTTATTTATGCTTAATATGAGTCTAAACAAAGGCTTTATTCTTGGATATTTAGTTGTTCTATATTTATATAGTTTATATACTAATGATTTTTTTAATCTATACAATAAAATTCTCTTTATTTTCTTAGTATCTTTTGATTTATTTCTACCAATTAAATTAATTACATATTTTTCAGTACTTATATTAGCTTTAATCTTTTTTAAATTACCCGTATTCATTATTGAATTACTGTTTATATAATATTTATATAAATATGTGCTTACCGAAATTATATTTTTTGAACAATTAAGTATAAAATAAAATACCAATGCATCTTCTGCCATATTAATTTTGCTTGTTATATCAATAAAGGTTATAGACTTTAAATATAAATCTTTTTTAACACATTTAAAACATAAATTCCAAAATGAATCTATTCCATAAATAAATTTATGAAAATTAGAATTTACAAAACATTCATCATTAAAAGTTTTTACTTGTATAATTTTATTTTCTTGAATATATATAGCATTAAAACAAATCATATCAATGCAACTTTGCCCCCCCCCAGCAATACTATTTACAATCTCACAAGCGTTAAGCTCTAATTCATCGTCTGGATCTAAAAACATAATTAATTCTGAATTAGCATTTCTTACACCTATATTTCTAGCTTCATAAGTGCCTTGGTTTGTTATATTATCAATAATTTTTATTCTATCATCTATATTTGCGTATTCTTTTGCAATATCTATACTTCTATCTTGACCTTTATCATCTACCACTATTATTTCTATATCTTTTAATGTTTGATTTATACAGCTTTCAAGCGCACGAGCAATATATTTTTCTACATTATATGTTGGTAGAATTATTGATATTAGTGGCATTTTAACCTTTATTTAAATATTTCTTTTGTAGATATCTTAATCTTTTAATTTCTAATTTATATTTAATTTTATTTATTAATTTATTTACCAAGCTAGTATTCATATTTTGAACAAGTAATTTTTCTTCCATAATTACTTTTTTTATAAAAAAATCATGAGAATAATACAAATCTTTTTTAAAAATATTAGGATATTTACAAAATAAATAATTAAAAAAAACAATTATTTCTTGTTTAGTTTTTATAGAAACTTCCAAACTATTTAAAGTTTTAATATTGGTCATAGAAGTATTGTTTTTATAATATTTGTAAAGTGTAAAAGTTATTTTTTTATAACAACCACAAATAGCATTCAATATAAAATTAAAAACAACATCTTCAGCAATATTTATATTAGTCAAATCATATTCCTGAATATATTTAAAGCACTCCAAATATTTTTGCTTTTTTATAGCCATATCCCACATTAAAAAATCAAAATATTCTAATTTCTTTATTCTTTTAATAAAATCATCATAATCTTTAGGGTGATTTAATTTAAAACTATCATCAAAACCTATTAAATTATATCCAAATCTTAAAACCTCACAATTTTTATCAAAATTATTATAAACAATCTCACAAGCATTAGGTTCAAGCTCATCATCTGGGTCTAAAAACATAATTAATTCACTTGTAGCTACCTTTACCCCTTCGGCTCTTGCATGGAGTAATTTTAAATTTTCTTCATTATGAATAATCCTTATTCTATAATCACGACTAGCGTATTCATATGCAATATCTATACTTCTATCTTGACCTTTATCATCTACCACTATTATTTCTATGTCTTTTAATGTTTGATTTATACAGCTTTCAAGCGCACGAGCAATATATTTTTCTACATTATATGTTGGTAGGATTATTGATATTAGTGGCATTTTAACCTTTCGTATGTTTTTTTAACAAGCTTTTGCTGTTTAATGCTAATTAATTTTAACTTTAAATATTTTAAAATATTCTTTTTTTTATAAATTCTTCTTGAATATGAATAATATTCAGCTAATAATTTATTCTTGCAATATTCTGAATAATTTTTATTAAAATCATTTATGCTTGAAATATTATCTATAAGCTCTATTACCTTAAAATATGAATATTCTACCGCTTTATATTTTTCATTATCATAACTTTTAGTAATAGATTCTATATCTTCATAATATTTATAAATGCTTATATTATTTAATAGTATTTTATCACAAATATTTGCTAAAACATAGCTTATTAGGGCATCTTCTGCCATTACTAGCCTATCATACTTTCCTATAATTTCAATCGTTCTTAAAAATAAATCTTTTTTAATTACCCTAGCACATATACTCCATACACTTTTTTCTTTCATGTACTCAATGTTACTTAGTGATTTATCATTACGTTTAATAAAATAAGAACTTTGGTGATTCATAATAGAAAACGCACTAAAGCAAACCATATCAATACTAGGTTTCATATTTTCTAAAGCTATCTCACATGCGTTAAGTTCTAATTCATCATCTGGGTCTAAAAACATAATTAATTCTGAATTAGCATTTCTTACACCTATATTTCTAGCTTCATAAGTGCCTTTGTTTGTTGTATTATCAATAATTTTTACTCTATAATCACGACTAGCGTATTCATATGCAATATCTATACTTCTATCTTGACCTTTATCATCTACCACTATTATTTCTATATCTTTTAATGTTTGATTTATACAGCTTTCAAGCGCACGAGCAATATATTTTTCTACATTATATGTTGGTAGAATTATTGATATTAGTGGCATTTAAAACCTCATAACTTATTTATATAATCTTACTATTTTCATATAACATTCTAATAAATTTAATATTCATATTTACAAAACTAAAATTAACTACAGCAAATATTATCAATAAAAAAACAAGTGTTATTAGTTATACTATTCTTAATTTTATCAACATATAATTAAGAATAGAAATGCAAAAATAATATTTTTACAACTTATAAACATCATATTAGCACATTATAAAAATATTTTCTTTACAATAACAATTAAAATCTAACAATTCATCATTTGCTTAATAATAATTTAAACAACTTTTTCGGATGCCTTAAATAATATTTGATATTAAAATTTTTATTATTAGATGCAGGTATATAAGATAATACTTCACATATTTTATCTTCAACCCTATGGTGCATATAAGCTCTTTTTGCATTAATACTGTCTTGATCGAAAATACTAAATAAAAACTCTTCACATTTATCATTAAAATATTTTACATAATCAATATTTTCTTTAAATACCGATTCTGTGGCTATTTTTAAAAATAAATCATTATTATTATCAATAATATTTATATACTCAATAGCCTCTTCAAAGTTACTAAATTTATTTATATTAATATAAGATTTTGGATTTATAATATCATCTATTCTAGGATCACCCCAATATATCGGAATACATCCAGCAGAAAAAGCTTGAAAAATTTTTTCTGTAATATATCCCGGATGATAACTATTTTCAAAACATATATTAAATTTATAATTTTTTAGCCATTCTATTTTACTCTTTGTAAAATCATTATATCTATCACCTATATAACCTCTAATATTATTTAAATGTCTTCCGCCTGAATCTACTTTTTTATAATTGCAAAGCTTCTTAAAAAATTCATCTCTTGGGCTAAAATTTGAAGGTGATGTAACAATAAAAGCACAAAATTTGCTCTTATACTTTAATAATTCTTGTCTGTTATTAATATTTTGAATATTGCAATAATCATAATTCCAAAAAGCAAATGGAAATCTAAAATGTCTATCTAAAAAATCAATATAATCACAGTCAATAGCGTAATCTGCAAAATCCCAATTTGCTCTCGCATTTTCACCTGAAATAAATATTTTAACACTATTTATGTATTTTATATGCTCTAATCCAAATGGACCAAATATAACATAATCAGGATTATTAGAATAAACTACTTTGTACTTTTTTGAAAGAATTTGAACAAAGGTATTGTTATAAAAATTTTCTTCATTATCTTTTTCCCACCAATCAACAATCCTTAGCTTTATCTCTTTCAAAACTTTTCCTTATAATTTTCATAAACACTTTTTATGCCTTCTTCAAGTCTTATTTTTGGTATAAATCCAAGCTTATTTAACTTTGAGCTATCCATAAGCTTTTTCATAGTGCCATCAGGTTTAGCAGCGCTAAAGACTATCTCTCCACCAAAACCCACGATATCTTTTATCATATAAGCTAAATCTTTTATGCTTATATCACTTCCAAAACCAACATTTATATGGGTATTTTTTATCTCGCCATTTCCACATATATCTTTAAAGTCTACATTTTCAAGCACAAAAACACTTGCAGCTGCCATATCATCAACATGCAAAAACTCTCTTAAAGGCCTTCCACTTCCCCAAATCTCTACGCTTTTATCACTCACACCAAATTTAGCTAAATATTCTCTAGCCTCATTTATATTAGCCACGCCCAAATCCTTACAAACTTCATCAAATTTATTTTTACTAAGTAGTTTTGCAAGGTGCATTTTACGAATAAGCGCTGGCATTACGTGGGATTTTTCTAAATCAAAATTATCATTATTACCATAAAGGTTTGTCGGCATTACAGAGATGAAATTTGTGCCATACTGCAGATTATAAGATTCACACATCTTAAGACCAGCTATTTTTGCTACCCCGTAAGGCTCGTTTGTATACTCTAGCTCATCAGTTAGCAAATATTCTTCTTTTATGGGTTGTTTTGCATTTTTTGGATAAATACAGCTTGAACCTAAAAACAAAAGCTTTTTAACACCATACAAATACGCACTATGGATTATATTGTTTTGAATTTGCAAGTTTTCATATATAAAATCAGCCCTATAGGTATTGTTTGCCATTATACCACCAACTTTTGCAGCTGCTAAAACTACATAATCAGGCTTTTCTTTAGCAAACATTTGCTCTACTTTTACTTGATTTGTTAAATCTAGCTCATCATGACTAAAACAAACGAAATTTGTGTAACCTTTGTTTTTTAAATGTTTTAAGATAGCAGAGCCAACAAGCCCATTGTGTCCTGCTATATAAATTTTATCTGTTTTTTTCATTGCATCCCAATCATTATTTTAATTTTATCAAAAAATTTAATTTGTCTTTTTATGGCTTTATATTTATTAAGAGAAAAAATATTATCTAAAAATTCATCTAATTTTTCATAATACATTTTATGATAATCTATATCTTTTAAAAAAATAGGTTGTTTTAACATGTTTAAATAAGCTTCTTCATTACTATCAATTTCTTTTATTTTTTCTAAAGCTTCATTAAAATCTGCATAATTTTGAATGTTTATATAGGAATTAGGATTTATTATTTCATTTATACTTGGATCACCCCAATATATAGGAATACAACCAGCCTCAAAAGCATGAAATAATTTTTCAGTGAGATAACCACTTGATGATGAATTTTCAAAACAAATATTGAATTTGTATTCTTTTAGCCATTCTAATTTCGATTTTTTAAAATTTTTATATCTATCACCTACTCTATAACCTAAATTATTCAAATACCCCCCACCACTATCAACTTTTTTATAAGCATTTAAAAAATTAAAAAATTCATCTCTCGGAGAATTTTTAGCCCTTGCGCTAACCAAAAAAGAGCAAAATTTATTTTTAAATTTTAATTTTTCTAACCTTTTTTCCAATGTTGAATCATAAAATGATTCAGATAAATAATGATAGTGTTTTAAATGCCTTTCATTGTTAGCAATATTATTATCAAAATCAATTCCATAGTCACATTCATCAAAATTTGAAACCTTATTTTCAAGCGTAAAAAAAATCTTAACACAATTGTTAAATTTCTTATGATTATCCCCAAATGGTCCATACAATAAATAATCAGGTGTATTAGAATAAACTACTTTATATTTTTTTTGCAATCTTTTAATAATTAAATTATTATAAAAATTAGCTTCATTATTTTCACCCCACCAGTCAGCAACAAGCATTTTTAATACTTTCATTCAAAATACCTTAAGATTTTATATCCACCGTCTTGTAGGTATTTATCTTTTTGCATTAATTTTAAATCTGATTTTACCATATCTTTTACAAGCATATTTAAATCATATTCAGGTACCCAGCCAAGTTTTTCTTTAGCCTTACTTGCATCGCCTATTAAAAGCTCTACTTCAGTAGGCCTAAAATACCTTGGATCAACTGCTACAATTTCTTTGCCAATTTCAAGTTTATGCTCACCATGACAAGCTTTTACATAGCCTTTTTCATCTACTCCATTGCCACGAAACTCAACTTCAATTCCAAGCTCAGCAAAAGCAAGTCTTACAAACTCACGAACTTCCGTTGTAACTCCAGTTGCTATTACCCAATCTTCTGGCTCTTTTGCCTGTAAAATCATCCACATCATTTTTACATAATCTTTTGCATGACCCCAGTCTCTTTTAGCTGATAAATTACCCAAATATAACTTATCTTGCATTCCAAGGGCGATTTTTGCAGCTGCACGGGTTATCTTTCTAGTTACAAAGGTTTCTCCTCTAATAGGGCTTTCATGGTTAAATAGTATTCCATTACAAGCAAAAATATTATAAGCCTCGCGGTAATTTACAGTAATCCAATAAGCATAAAGCTTAGCACAAGCATAAGGAGAGCGAGGATAAAATGGAGTTTTTTCTGTTTGTGGAACTTGCTGAACTAGACCAAAAAGCTCACTTGTAGATGCTTGATAAATTTTAGTTTTATCAGTTAGTCCTAAAAACCTAATCGCTTCAAGAAGTCTAAGAGTTCCTATACCATCAGCATTTGCAGTATATTCAGGTGTATCAAAACTAACATGAACATGGCTCATCGCAGCAAGGTTATATATCTCATCAGGTTTTACTTCACTCACAATTCTAGTTAAATTCATAGAATCAGTCATATCGCCATAGTGTAAGAAAAAACCATTATTAGCCACACTGCTATCCTCCATAAGATGGTCAATTCTATCTGTATTAAAAAGTGATGCTCTTCTTTATAATCCCATGAACCTCATAACCTTTGTTTAGTAAAAACTCAGATAAATACGCTCCGTCTTGACCAGTAACACCAGTTATTAAAGCTACTTTTTTACTCATTTAAATTCCTTTCTTAAATTCTATTATAATCATCTTCAAATCTTACTATATCATCTTCGCCTGTGTATTCGCCAACTTGAGCTTCAATTAGCACAAGCGGGATTTTACCATCATTACTTAGGCGATGAATTTGCCCCATTTTTATATACACAGACTCATTTGCTCTTACAAGTTGCTTTACCCCATCTATTTCAACACTTGCCGTTCCACTTACTACTATCCAGTGCTCGTTTCTGTGAAAATGCTTTTGCAAAGATAGTCTCTTACCTACATTTACAACGATTTTTTTAATCTTATAACCATTTGCAACTTCAAGCACACTATAACTACCCCAAGGTCTATAAGCTGTAGTATGAGCCTTGCTTACTTCATCATCTTTTAGCTCACTTACTATTTGCTTTACATTGTGAGACTCACCCTTTTTTGAGATTAATAAAGCATCTTTTGTATCAACTACTATTAAATCATCAACACCTACTAAAGATACTAATTTATCGCTATATACAAAGTTATTATTTGAATTTACGACTTTATGCTCCACGCTTTTCATTTCATTACTTAAAGCCTCAAAGCTACCCAAATCAGACCAATTTATATCAGCAGGGACAACTTTAATCAGGTTTGATTTTTCCATAACAGCATAATCAATGCTATTTTCAGGGATTTGTGTCATATCATCAAGTTTTATCCTAGTAGTGTTATTGTTTTTATTAGAGTTTTGATAGGCTTTTAAACTCATCTCATAAATATCATTTGAATGTTTTTTAAGCTCTTCTAAAAATATACCAGCTTTAAACATAAACATTCCAGAATTCCAAAAATACCCCCCCCCGCTTAAGTATTTTTGTGCTGTTTTTATATCTGGTTTTTCGTAAAAACCATCTACATTTAAATTATCGCTTGATTTTATATATCCATATCCGGTTTCAGCGTGAGTTGGTTTTATGCCAAAAGTTACTAAAAAGCCTTCATTAGCTAACTCATTTGCTTTTTTTACAACCTTTTCATACGTTAATAAATCTTTTATAAGATGGTCGCTTGGAGTTACCAAAACCACTTCTTCAGCGCTAAGTCCCATACAAGCAAGAGCTATCGCAGGAGCCGTATTTTTAGCAAGTGGTTCAAGTAAATACGATATGTTTTTATAAATTTCGTTTGTTTGGCTTATCTCATCAAGTGCCAAAAAATACTGCTGTTCATTTGATACAACAATGGTTTTTTCACAAAGTTTTGAATTTCTCTCACATGTTAGTAAAAACAAAGATTTATTATCAAAAATCCTAAGAAATTGTTTAGGCATAAGACTTCTACTAAGCGGCCAAAGTCTAGTCCCACTCCCACCACATAAAATTATATTGGTCATTTTATTTAATCCTAAAATAAAAATTAATCAATTATTGCTAAACTTTTTTAATATTTATTAATTACAAAGATAATTATGATAAATACTTGCATATTTCCAGCAACAGGTTATAGAACTAATTTTACATATCATAACACAGCAAGTTAAAACTAACAACTAAGCAATAAGCTTAGCTGTTATCGCATACTAACCTGCAAAGTATTTACTTAAATCTTTTACAGGTTGAGAATCACCAATAATTCTATCATAAGTTTCATCCATAAGTAGCTTTAAATATTTTACATCATAATTCTCTAAGTCATGATTATACACATGTTTTTCAAAAGCTGTTTTAGCTTTTTCTAATGTTTCGTAAGGTAAACTATCTTGATTTTGTATATTATTATTAACACGTTTTGTTTTACCAATAAAGTATTCTTTCATATTTTTAATTTCACCAAAGCGTTGTTTTATAACTTCAGTTTTATTAAGTTCATGCTTTATATTTTCAAAATCATAAATCACATCTAAATCAATTCCATTAGAAATAAATTTAGTAGCAACATCTACACCTTTAGCTTTCATCTTAACTAAAAATAACTTATCTAATAAAACTCTTTGTCTAATAATATTAAACTCCAATAGATATTCAACAGCTGTTTTCATATCTCCATCCAATTCTAAAACAATTTGCTTATAACACTCATTTCTTTTTTTCTTTTTTTTCCTCAGTATTTTCTAAAGTATTTTCATTGTTAAAATTTATAAGATGTTTAAAATTATTATAAAATCTATAAACTCTATGGTTTAAAAAACATTCCATTGCTAAATGTATCTCGTTTTTTTGATAAGAATAAACAAAATCGTTAGAATATATAGCATCAATTAAACTTAATGACTTAGCATTGCTAAAGCAATTAAAACAACCAAAATCTCTATAAATATTGCTAAGTTGATATAGGATATCATCAATAGCATGCTTTAAGTGATGATTAAAATCAGCTTCTAATGAATATTTTCGCTCTTCTATGGTTTTAAATAATTTTCTATAGCTTGAAATTGTAGTTAGCAAATCATAATGATATTTTTCTAGTACATTATGTCTAAAAAATGGCGGTAATAATGAAAATAGTCCTAAAGTTTCTAAATTATTAGCATAATTACCTTTTGAAAAATAAATTACAAACATATACTCATAAACAGCATTCAAACTTTCAATAGATTTAATACAATCATCATTTAGTTTCTTTTCAATATTATTAATATTCTTTCTCACCATTTTTATATCATTGTGGCTTGAATAATTTCTACATTTTGCAAGAAAATTAATAATCTTTACCAGCTCTTTATTATTTGTAATATTATATTGATAAATAACAGCAGGAATTATATCATCACCAAGCGTAAGCTCTTCAATGCCACCTATAATAATTTTAAGGCTGCTTCAGCTCTAATACCAACTTCTCTTATAAGGTCAAATTCTTTCTTATATTGACTATAAATCTTAGTCGCCTGTCTCACCTTTTCTAAATCGCTTATGTTTACCATTTAATCTCCTTTTATTTTTGTTTATTGATTTTTTTTAAATCACTTGAAACAGTCTGTTGACTACACATTAGTATATCTGCTATATCTTTTTGCTTTATACCTTTGTTATGCATGTCTTCAATCGCATCCATTCGTTCTTGCGGCGATAGTTTTTTAGAATAAGTTTTTGAAATTGTATTTTGATAGAGGGTTTTTTCCACCGTAAAACTACATCTTTCAGTACCATCACTAGAATCAAAACTACCTTTAATGGTAGCTTGCCCCTCACGTGTATTGCTAATTTCTATTTTAGCATTACTAGCAGTGATTACTTGTTCTAGTATTGCTTTAACTTGCTCTACTACTGTTTGAGTGAGTTGGTCATTCTCTTTTGATACTGTTGCATTTATAGATTGTATTGAAACTTGAGTATTTTTATCACTCATATTTACTCCTTTTAAATAAATTTTGTACTATATTAGTACATAGGTACTATTTTAACTAAAAATAGTAAATAATTAATTTTAGTGATAATACTTAAGCTTAAATCAAACTTTTATATTGCAATTATTTATAATTATACCCGTGATTATATTGAATAAATTACCCTAATGCATAAAAGTATACATATATGTAAAACCATAAATTATTAATGTTTTATTATATGTTCTTCACTTATTTTGTTTTTAATCCTTTATTAAAGTAGTTGAATTTATATAAATTGATACATAAAGCTTAAGTTTGCATCTTTCAGTTAAGTATTATTAGACCATATAAAACAAGTTCATTTTTCATATATCTCTATTTGTCTTCTGAACAGACTTCACTAAAATTAATATATTATTAATTTACCTATTTGTAGTTATTCTACTATATCTTGTAGGATTAGTATAGCTTTGAAAAAATAGATTCTCTAAAACCTAGGTTCTAAGTTTAAGACTTAAAATTTATCCTACTATCAAACCTTATACTCAATACTATATATCTTGTGTACTTACTTCTATCTTTTTCATAATTTGTTATTTTCTTTATGAGATGTATATTTGTAACTAAAAAATAAATTTAATAGATTTTTATTAGCTTTGATAAGCACCTGCTTTCAAAAAATAAGTTTTTTATTATCAAACACTATAATATAGGTTTTTAATCCAATTTGACTTATTAGAGTTACTAACTATTTAGAAAATTATCTCAAGAATGACTTTTTATTAAAACCATGAAAAGTTTTTTTGCTTTATTGCTGTTTTTTTAACTATAGGACATAAATTGCTCGACTATAACTATATCAGTATTTTAATATATCCATAAAATATACTAAAATCATATTTTATCTTTTAAAATAACTCTTCCAAACCTTTTCTCGCATAGGATTATCTTGTTTTTTTACATTTATAAAACTATTTTTTAAGTGCTTAATCTAGAATTATAAATAGGAATTATTATTGATATTAGTGGCATATTTACCCTTATAAATATAAATTAACACATTATTGCTAAACTTTTTTAATATATACCTAAAAAAGGAAGAAATAATGATAAAGACTTGTATATTTCCAGCGGCGGGTTATGGAACTAGATTTTTACCTGCTACAAAAACACTACCTAAAGAAATGCTACCGATACTTGATAAGCCTTTAATTCACTATGCTATGGAAGAAGCTATTGAGGCAGGGCTTACAAATATTGGTATCATCACAGGTAGAACAAAAAGAGCTTTAGAAGATTATTTTGACATATCTTATGAGATAGAAGACGCTATAAAAGGCAGTGAAAAAGAAAAGCTTTTGAGCGATGTTCGCCGTCAAATGGAAGTATGTAATTTTACATTTACTAGACAACGCAAAATGAATGGTCTTGGAGATGCGATAAACCATGCAAAATATATGGTAAATAATGAAGCTTTTGGAGTGATTTTGGCTGATGATTTATGCGTAAATGATGAGTGCGGTGTAATGAGTCAAATGGTAAAAGCTTATGAGAAATATCGTTGTAGTGTAGTAGCACTTATGGAGGTGCCAAATAAAGATACCAAAAAATACGGAATTATAGAAGGCGTAAAACTAGAAGAAAACATCTATAAAATCACCGACATGGTAGAAAAGCCTGACCCAAAAGACGCTAAAACAAACTTAGCTATTATAGGTCGTTATATCCTAACCCCTGATATTTTTGACATCTTAGACAATACCCCTGCAGGCAAAGGCGGAGAGATACAAATAACAGACGCACTAAACACTCAAGCAAAAGAAGGAAGATGTATTGGGCTAGTATTTAGCGGACTTAGATTTGATTGCGGTAGCGTAGAAGGCTTTTTTGAAGCTACAAAATACTTTTATGAAAGAGATTTTAAATGATAAATTACGAAGGGTATTTTGAAAAAACTAGCAAAGAAATCATAAATGATTATATAAATAGAATGAACACTGAAAGGCAAAGTGGCGAAGTGGGGTTTTATGATTTGCCACTAGAATTTGAAATAGGAATTTCAAAATTAAAAAAAGCTAAAGAAAACTTTAAAAACAAAAGTCATTTTGTAGTGCTTGGAATGGGTGGTAGTAGCGTTGGAACAAGGGCGATTGCTAGTTTTTTAGGTATTAAAAACATTGATTTTTTAGACAATATCTCAACAACTCTTTTTAATGAAATTTTAGAAAAAATTAGCCTTGAAAAGACCCTTTTTATCCTTGTTTCAAAATCAGGAAATACCATTGAATGTATAAGTTATTTTAGGATTTTATGCGACAAGTTAAATCTTAGCATAAATGAGCTAAGGCACCATTTTATCGGCATTTGCATGAAAGAAACTAAGCTTTATGAGTTTTTGCAAACAAACGAAATTATGCATTTTAACTTAGATGAAAATGTTAGCGGTAGATTTTCTGTGCTTAGTAATGTTGGGCTTGTGCCACTATATCTTGCAGGGGCTGATGTAGAAAGTATCATAAACGGCGCAAAAGCTTGCATGAGTGATACTTTGGCTCGTAAGCATATCATAAATCTAGCCTACACGCTAACAACAAAAATGATTAATAAAAACTATGTTTTATTTACATATTGCGAAGAATTACGCCATTTTAACGAGTGGTTCGTGCAGCTTGTAGCTGAAAGTCTTGGCAAGTTTAAAGAATATAAACGCGTTGGGCTTACTCCGATTAGCCTAATAGGTCCAAAAGACCAGCATTCGTTTTTACAACTCATAATTGAAGGTCCAAAGGATAAATTTGTTGAGTTTATTCGCATAAAACCAAGCGAGAATAGCCCAAAAATAAAACCCATAAAAGGACTTGAAAACCTTGAAAATCAAAGCGTAGGACATAGCCTAGATGAGCTACTTTACGCTCAAAGCAAATCTTGTCTTGATGCTATAAAGGCTGAAGGAATTGATACAAGCCTGATTGAGCTTGATAGCAAAAGTGCTTATAATATCGGGTATTTGATATATTATTATGAGCTTGTTGTTGGAGCTTGCGGGCTTATGATGGGGATAAATACTTACAATCAACCAGGCGTTGAAAGCGCTAAAAAACTTCTAAAAGTCTTGCTTACTACGAAATAGGTTTTATAAGACCTATTTCTTGTTAAAATTAAAAATCAAATTCCTATTTCAAATTCTATGAAATTTCTTGTTATATTAGATTAAAAAACAAAAGAATTTGAATTAGGCTTTTAAATTTTAAAATTAATTAAACTAATTTAAAAAAACTTCCACCACTACCGCTTAAAAAAAGTTCTTTTTTAGCATAATTTATAGTGCTAGGATACAAAGAATTGCAAGGTCTTAATAAATCATTTAGCTCGTAATTTTTAAAAGTACTTAAAAGCTCCTTTGTTTTTAGTCTGCTAAGCTCGTCGTTTTTATAATATTTTGGCTCTTTTGCAAACTCGCAAAACACATCTTTGGTGCTACAAGGCTTAGAAAATTCTAAACTAAACTCGCATTCATCATCGCTAAAGTCTTCTATAATTTCTCCATATCCACTAACATTTGCGCTCTTTAGCCCACTAGCAAAAAAGCTAACATCAGCCCCACTCTTACTTGCAATTTGCATAATATCAAAAGGCTTTATATCGTTTAATAATTTTATAAAACAAGCTGCGTTTGAACTAGCCCCGCCAAGCCCTGCAAAAGTTGGGATATTTTTTTGCAAAATTAGAGCGAAATTATTTTGAAATTCCTGTTTTAAATTCTCATCAACTAAGCTTAAAACCTTTGAGAAAATATCGCTTTTTGAATAAAAATTGCTTACCAAATTATCATTTATTAAATACATTTTATCAAGCAAAACGTCTTCTTTAAACTCGCTTTCGTAAGCAATATTTTTAATTATGGAATTTAGATTAGGAATTTGCTTTAGATGATAATCTTTTGCCTTATCTTTTGGCACTAAAAACAACTCATCATATAAATTATCAAGCCTATAAAATCTTGAAATTAATTGATGATAGCCGTTTTTTTTGCCTGTAATTTTTAAAAATACATTGATTTTTGCAAAAGATTTCATTGCTTATCTTTTTTATACATTGAAAGAGAACTTACCAAACTATCTAATAAATCGCTTGATGATGCAGCTGATTGAATGTTTTCATCTTTTACGCAATCTACTAGCTCATCTCTTAAAATCAAAGTTTGTTTTGGTGCTTCTATGCCGATTTTTACGCTATCGCCTTTGATTTCAAAAATCTTGATTTTAATCCCACCATCAATTACTATTCCTTCTCCTGCGTTTCTTGACACTACTAACATTTTTCCACCTTATTTAAAATATATTCTATTTTTTCATCTAGTTTTATTATGCTAAAACATTCTCCTAAGTCAATTTTATATGTTTTATATTCTTGATATTTAAAATCATTTAAGCTAAGCTTTTTGCCTAATAAAACATCGTTTATATCGCCTAAATATTCATTTTCTTCTAAATCAACGCTTGTGTATGCGTCATATTTTTTAAACTCTTTAAACTCACCTTCGCTAATTCTTCTAAGAGAACTTAGCGTTCCTACTACGCCTAATTCATCGCAAATTAGCTGTGCGTATGAGCGAACATAAGTTCCTTTGCTAGCACTTAATCTAAAGCTTATAAATGGGAAATTATAATGCAAAAGCTCTGCTTTTACACTCATTACACACTCGCTTAACACTACTTCTTCGCCATTTCTCGCTAGCTCATAAGCTCTTTTGCCATTGATTTTTTTAGCACAAAATATAGGCGGAGTGTATTTTATATCGCCTTGAAATTTATTAAAAGCAACCTTAATTTGCTCTAAAGCAAGCTCATTTACATTAGTTAAGCTTATATTTTCATTATCAAGGCTAGGGCTACTTGCACCAAGCCAAATTGTAGCTTCATAAACCTTTGGCTCAAGATTTAAAAAGCGAAATAATTTTGCATGTTTTTTATCAGCACACAAAAGCGCTCCACAAGCAAAGGGATCAAGCGTTCCTGAATAGCCTAATTTTACGCCTAACTTTTTGCCTAATTTACTTGCGTAGGTGTTTGAGCTTATATTTATAGGTTTATTTGCTAGAAAAATCATCTTTTACTCATAATACAAAATCAAATCTTTGCTAAAAAAGTCATTTCTTTGCTCTTTTAATGTTTTTAGATTTGTTTTTAGTATGTTTTCAAGCTTTGAGCTTTTACATTTTAAAGCTGTGCTTTTAATATCACTAAAAGAAAACTCGTTTGTATATCTATCGCCGTTTTTTGCCTGAGTTAATTTGCCATAGATTAGATTGCAGCCCACAAAGATAGTAAATTCATCATTTTTTATCACAATACCCCAAGCTTTTTCATTAGGTGCTTTAAATAAAGAATTTTTATATTTTATCGCTTGTAAAAACTCGCCTTTGCTTAAAAGTTTGCCATTACTCATATCAATGTTTGAGATATTATATAATTTAAGAAGCTTGTCTTTAAATTCACTAATTACTTTCTCGTCATAATTTTTATAAACAACTAAATCTTTTAAATTTATCTTGATTTCTTCGTTTTCTAAAAACTCGCAATTTCTTATTTTAAATTCCTTAAGAGTTTTTAGTATAAATTCTTCATCAGCTTTGGCTTTTTTAGAACACATATAAGTATTTTGCTTAACCTCATCTAAGATTAATAAGCCATCATTTTGTTTTATTTTGCCATAAAACATATTGCATTTTGTATTTAGCTCAAACTCGTCTTTATTAATAATAAAATTATAAGGGTTACTTCCAGCTAAAACACTATTTGTCTTCTTATCCACTAAGCTTTGTATTTCGTAATTGCCATCTTTAATAATCGCATTAGCATTTGCAAAAAGAACTAAAAATACGCTTAATAATAATTTTTTCATTTAGTTGCTACCAAATTTTATCTTTATCTTATCATTGCCTAAGATATTTTCACGCTCTAAGCTAAGTTCATCTAGTGAATCTAAAAGTAGTTTTTCAAGCATTGCTTCTCTTTTAAAACACATCATTTTAGTGCTTGCTAAGTTGTTGAAAAATAATTTTCCGCTTTTTTGCTTAGTATCTGCAATTAATTTATTGCAACCTACATAGATTATAAATTTATTTTTATCTAGAAAAAAAGCCCAACCACCAGTGTTTTGCTCACAAACGCCACTTTTAGTATCTAAAATACAATCTATTCTATATTCGCCATCTTTAATAATTTTTTCATTATTTTGATTACTTGCACAAGCAATGAAAACTAATGCAAGTAATGAGATTAAATATTTTTTCATTTATTTTCTTCTATTGTGATTTTCACTTTATCATTTTCTAAAGAATTTGAAGAAATATCTAGCTCAGTTAGTGAGCTTGTAACCAAATCTTCAACCTTCATCAAATCCTCAGGACACATCATTTTTGTACTTGCTGGAGCTTTGAAAATTAACTTACCATTATTTTGTTGAACTTCTCCAAAAATTCTATTACATCCAACAAACATTCCAAATCTATTATTCTCAATCATAATAGACCAATTTCCTGTATT
The DNA here is from genome assembly GCF_022369455.1 of Campylobacter sp. RM5004. Classification (NCBI taxonomy): domain Bacteria; kingdom Pseudomonadati; phylum Campylobacterota; class Epsilonproteobacteria; order Campylobacterales; family Campylobacteraceae; genus Campylobacter; species Campylobacter sp. RM5004. The sequence goes on from NZ_CP059599.1 coordinate 1,883,042, forward strand.
AGGGTATTGTGAATTGTTTTGCTTATCAAGAATATGGATTATTTTATATTCGCCATTTTCAAGAGTTTTATTTACATTCATTTCATTTCCTTGATTTTGTATATTTGCACAGCCAAAAAACGCTAATGCACTTAATAATATTAAAGATTTTTTCATTTATTCTCCTTTGATTTTGTTGATACTTTCTCTTAATAAGCCTTCATCGGCTTTACCTAAAATAAAATACTCATTACCTAGTTTTTGATATTTGCCATCTTTTAACATAACTTTAAAAGGTAATTGAACTTGAGTGTTATATTTTATATCATTTGTGATTGCTTCTACGATTAAATCTGCTCTTTCATCATTTGTTAAAAAATAATAAGCATTGTAGTTTTTAGCAAATTCTTTTAATTTTTGTGCGTCTGCATTCTCTGCATAAGATAAGCCTAAGATTACTAAATCATCTAAATGCTTTGATTGAATATCAAAAAGCATAGGAGCTTCTAATCTACAAGGCTGACAAAATGTGCCAAAAATATCAATTAATAATAATTTATTGCTATCAACTATTTTAAAGCCATTTTCTAATCTTTGTATTTTAAGCTCTTGATTATCCCAACTCTTAAGAGTTATTATATCTCCTGCTTTTAATTCTTTTACGCTTTCATCTTTGCTACAAGCAGTGAAAAATAAAACAAAAATACTTAATACTAATAATAATTTTTTCATACTATCTCCTTAAAATCTTCTAATAAATACGCTATGCATAGGTTTATTTTCTTTATCTAATTTATAGTATTTAAAACCTATTTTAGTCCCAAGCTCAAACGGATGATTAATCTCATCTATCGTAAAACCACTACCTACTACGATAGTGGTTAATTCTTTATTATCTATACTTAAATTATCATCTTCTAATGCTCTTAAAGCATTAGCTTTTTTCCATTTGCATTCATAATTGATTAGTTTATTATCAGAATCAAGATTTACCTTAGAAACAATGCAGTTATCTTTATAAAATCTTTTAACTTTTATGATTTTTTCTTTTAAAGGCACATCATAAGCCGTATTTTTCTTATGCATATAAACACCTTCAGAGCCTTTTAATACCATATGATTAAAAAAATCAATAAATTCATCACTATCGCTAAACTCATATTGCTTAATAAATGTAATATTATTATTTGGATGTTTTTGTAACCATTCTTTTAATACTTTTAACCTATCCATTAAATCACCTTTTTGATAAGGCACATCTGCTACATAAAACTTAGTGCATTTTAATTTATTTAAAGCTACATCATTAAAAGTGTCGTAATAATCAGTCCCACAAAATAAAGCCCCTTTAATATCAAAAGGTGGGAAATCTTTTGTATAACTCTTACTTATCTCGTATGTTTGATTATCGTTGTTAAATAATCTTTCTCCATCCCAATTAACACCCATTCCATCAATATATTCGCTAACATAATAATCTTGTACATTAATATCTTTTAACTCATCAAAATCGTTATAATTAAAAGTTTGAGACATCAAAACACTACAAAATGAACAAAAAACTAAAAAAAATTTCATTTATTCTCCTAAAGTTTATATAATCCTTTAAATAACTTTAAATTTAACATCTAAATTAATTTATTAAGGGGACTTATGATTTCTAAAATTTCTATTTCTAAAAAACTTTTGTTGCTCACAGGAACTTTTTTAATTATATTATTAATTTATAATATTTTATTAATTAAGAGCAGTTATGAAACCTACAACTCTTCTATAAAAGCCCAAGATAATGCAAAAATTATTTTAAAAACAAATAATTTAATCCATTTTTTACAAGTTGAACGTGGTCTTAGTGTAGGAGTTTTAGCAGGAGCAAATAGCTCATCAATGTTAGCAAATAGAACTAAAGTTGATGCTTTAATAGACGATGAAAACACAAAAGCAAAAATCAATAATTTAAGAGCAATGGTTGATGCTAAAGAAAATAGAGCAGAGGTTTTAGCAGCTTATACACAAGCGATTAATTCTTTACTAATGCAGACAAAAGAACTTTCTTTAAACCTTGATGAAAGTTATTCAAGCCTTAGCGATGCTTTAAATCTAGTAGCAAAAACTAAAGAAAGATATGGTTTATTGCGTGGGACTTTAAACGGAGTATTTAATGCTAATACTATGGATATTGCAACTTTTTCAAGTGTTAGCTATATGAATACAAGTATATTAAATAAACTAAAAGAATTAAACGAATTAAAGCTTAAGTTTTTAGATGATAAATTACAAACAATATCAAAGCTTGATGAAAACTTAAAATTTCAAGAATACATAAATATTGCGTTTAATAATAATATAAATGGCAATTTTAATGTAAAAGCTAGTGAGTTTTTTGATGTTGCTACAAAACTGATTGAAGATTATAAAGAGCTTGAAGATGATATTACAAATAAAATCCTTTCAAAAGCTAGCGAAAACGAAAGCAATTCAAAAGAAGCCATTATTTTACAAATCATAATCGCCATATTTGCTCAAGGAATAAATATGTTTTTAGCTTTTGTAATTTCAAAAAATATTATTAATAATCTTGATTTGATTAATAAAGGTCTTGATAGTTTTTTTGATTTCTTAAAATACAAAAGCGATGATGTAATGAAAATAAAGACAAACAATAAAGATGAGTTTGGAAAAATGGCAAAACAAATAAACGAAACCGTTTTAGAGCTAAAAGAAAATTATAAAAAAGATCAAACCTGTATAGATGAAATTACAAAAATCACAAATGAAATAAAGTTAGGAAAACTAGATAATGATATATTTAGCGAGCCGTATAACCCTAGAATCAAGGCTTTAAAAGGCATATTAAAAGAAATGTTAGGAGTGTTAAAGACTAAAATCGGTAAAGATATTAATAAAATTGATGGTTTATTAAAAGAATATGCAAATATGAAGTTTGTAAATAATATAAAAGAGCCTATCGGAGAAATTGAACTAAGCTTAAATACTTTACAAAAAGAAATAAAAAATATGCTTTATTCTCAAGAAAATATAAGCAATAGTTTAAAGAATAACTCAAAAAATCTAAAAGATAGTATGAAACAGCTTTTAATCGGTAGCAATAAAGCAAAGAGCAATCTTGAAGAAAGTGCAGCAGCAATCAATCAAATGTCAAGCTCAATGGGTGCAATTTCACACAAAAGTCATGAAATCATTCAGCAAAGCGATAGCATAAAAAGCGTAATTGATGTTATTAGACAAATCGCAGAAGATACTAATTTATTAGCCCTAAATGCTGCTATTGAGGCTGCAAGAGCAGGTGAGCATGGACGCGGATTTAGCGTTGTTGCAAGTGAGGTTGGAAAATTAGCTAATAATACTAGCTCATCACTAAATCAAGTAGAAGCAAATGTGAAATTATTAGTTCAACAAATCCACGATATAGGAATGAGTATAGAAGAACAAACCCAAGCTATTAATCTAATAAATAAAACAATTTGCGAAATAGATAATCTAAACAAAGATAATGATTTGGTTGCAAATAATACAAACAATGCTGCAAATAGCGTTGATGATTTAGCTAGCAATATAATTGAAGATTTAAAGAAAAAAGAGTTTTATTAATAAAACTCCTTGGAATTTGAAATAGGAATTTGAAATTCCTATTTCGTAATTCTTTATACACCTACCCTACTTTATAAATAAAAATTCATAGAATTTGAATTCGGAATTTGATTTTTTAAATTTCAAATTCCTATTTCAAATTCTTAATATTTTTGCATTAATTTTGTAAGTTTAAATAATAATCTATTTGTTCTCTACCTAAAACTCTAATTAAGTTAGTGCTACCTGTCTCGCCTACTGGATAACCTGCTGTTATAACATAGTTTTTATTTTTATCCATTATGCCTTTTTTTACCCCTACTTTTACACAATTGTGTAAAAGCTCGTGCAAACTAGAAGCTTTATCTACTACATAAGTTTCGCTAAGTCCCCAGCAAATACTAAGGCTTTTTAAAGTTTTATCGCAATGGCTCATTGTAATGATTTTTGTATCAGGTCTATATCTTGCCATTTTCTTAACACTTGCACCACTGCTTGTAAGACAAATTAAAGCGTCTGCATTAATATCTTTTGCAAGCTGAACTGCTGATGCTGCAATAGTATCTGTCATATCTCTTTTGTCGTGATTAAAATTACAATATGGATAAATCTTTTCTATTTCGCTAATTGTTGCTGACATAATGCTAACAGCATTTACAGGATCGATTCCAACTGCACTTTCTTCGCTAAGCATAACAGCGTCAGTTCCATCTAGCACAGCGTTTGCAACGTCGCTTATCTCTGCTCTGGTTGCACTTTTATTATTTGCTAAAGAAAATAGCATTTGAGTTGCTGTAATTACAGGCTTACCCATTTCATTAGCTTTTTTGATGATTGATTTTTGAATGCTTGGCACTTTATAAAACGGCACTTCAATACCTAAATCCCCACGAGCAACCATTATTCCATCACTTACATTTAAAATCTCATCAATATTTTCAACCGCATCAAACTTTTCAATCTTTGCAAATACTTGAGTTTTGTTTCCGTTTTCTGCTAGGATTTGCTTTGCATTTTTTATATCATAAGCGTTTTGAACGAAAGATATTGCCATATAATCAACATCGTTTTTTACACCCCATAATAAATCATCTTTGTCTTTTTTAGTAATTACTTCTATGTTTATTTTTGTATTTGGAAAATTTATTCCTTTATTTGAAGCTAATTTACCATCGTTTTGAACTTGGCATTTTAAATAATCTTGCCCTACTTCTTCAACGATTACTTTTATAGAACCATCACATAAAAATATCGCTTCGCTAGGTCTTACAGCTCCTAAGATTTCATTATAATTTGTGCTTACTTCATAATGATTATCTGATTTTTGATTAGCTTTAATTGTATGTCTATAAATGTCTAATCTATCGCCTTTTTTTAATAAAAACGGCTCAGGAAGTTCTAAAACTCTAATTTTTGGCCCTGAAATATCTTGTAATACGCCGATATTTTCGCCTAATTCACTTGAAATTTTTCTAACTTTATCAAGGTTTGCTTTATGATATTCATGTGAGCCATGAGAAAAGTTTAAGCGAAATACATTAACCCCTGCTTTTATCATTTCTCTTATACATTCTTCGCTATCACTTGCTGGCCCTAAAGTTGCAATTATTTTTGTTTTTTTCATTATTCTCCCCTTAGTTCTTTATTAAATAATTCTTCGTTAAATTCAAGCTTTAAGTAATCAACCACCATTCTTAAATCTCTTAAAGCATTTCCCATACAGCTAGTTGCACCTGGACTTGGAGTCATATTAAATATAATTCCTTGATTTTGTGGCACTATGCTTGCTTCTCCTAGCATTAGTTTCTTTTCTGTTTTATTTAGCACTTGTGGGCGAACTCCACCAAAGCCTTTTGCATAAGTTATATCATCGGTTGTAAGACTTGGGACAATCTTTCTTGCGTCTTTTACAAATAAAGATTTATTCAAATACGGCACTTCAAATAAGAAATTTCTTAAAATATAATTTCTAATAGTGCTATCTTTCATTAAATCAAGTAAGATTTTTATAGTTGTTCCATCAAGGCGTAAAGTAGTAAAAAACTCAGGCAAACTCTTAAGCCCATGATAACGCTCAAGTTTTGGTAAAACTAAAGCAGTTGGACCAAAGCGAGTATTCATATCGCATAAAATATCAGGATCGCCGTGTAATGCTGCGAATGGTAATTTTGGATTTTGAACCATATAGACTTTACCATTTAATAAATGTTTTTTTGTTAGATAAAAGCTACCTGCAACAGGCAAACATGCGTAATCTAATCCATAACCCATTTTATGTGCTAAATATAATGAGTGAGCACCTGCATTTACTACAACAAAATTTGCACTAAATTCGGTTTTATTAGCACTTATTAGATAAAAAGTATCGCCTTTTTTGTAAATATTTACGATTTCTTCATTAAAAAATATTTGATTATCAGGATTAGCCTTCATAGCTTCTTCAGCTAAGCTCTCGCTCATTTTTCCAAAATCAACGGTCGTATAGCAATCATTTTCTAAAGCACCCATAGCAAATATTTCTTCAGGTCTATCCCCACCACCTAAAGCTTCTATTACTTTTGGCTCAATTTTTTTGATTTCTGCTTTATCAAATTTTCTAATATATGGATATAGTTCTTTGAATTCTTCGTAGCGTTTTTGCATAAAGGCACATTCTTCTTCACCAACAGCTAAAGCCATTTTTTGATGAGAAAACATAAACTTATTTTCTGCTTTTACTAATTTTGCATAATTTACAATCATATCAGCATTAGGTTTAACTTTTGAAGCTTTTTCATAAGTGTAATTTGTCTCAATATCTCCGCTGTGAATTGTTTGAGAATTGCTAGTTCCTTTAGAATTAAGAGTGCTTAAAGCATGATATTTTTCTATTAAAGCTACTTTTTTTACATTTGTATATTTGCTAAGCTCGTAAAATAACGCAGCTCCACTAATTCCACCACCGACTACAATAACATCAAAATGCTGTGCCATATTCCATCCTTTTGTATTTTTTAAAAAAATGATAATTTTATTTATTTATAAATTCAAGTCTTTAATTAATTTTTGCATTCCTTGAAAAACTAGGTTTTTCTCATTGATTGCGTTTTTAAAAAATTGATTTAAAAAGCTAGAATCTCCACCTGTTAGGTATATTGTTTCATCTTTGGCAAATTCTTTAATGCAAGTTACTATACTAGAAATTATTCCATAACTAATAGCATCTTTTGTAGAATTTGGTAACGAACCTAGGTCTAATGTGGTATTTAAATCATAATTTAATCTACAAGATATATTTTTATAAGCATTAAGATAAGATTCAATTCCAGGTAATATAAAACCACCTAAATGTTTTTTATTTTTCATTAAATCAATAGTTATTGCACTTCCTGCATCTACAATAACACCCGTATCAATATAATAACAAGATGCAATCCTATCAACTCCTAAGCCTATATAAGAAGTATCTAGGCTAAAAAAGGGTTCAAGATTTATAAAATTACTAGGTAATACCGAAAAATTTGCATTTACGCTTATATAAAAAACTTTTTCTTTAAAACTACTAGGTGAAAAATCTTTTAACTCTATTCGCTTTAAATGTTCGTTTTTATAAACGCAAGCTGTTGTATTACCTATATCTATTAAAGTCATTTTAGTTTGTAACTTTTATCGTTGTAAAACAAAATATCATCTTTAAAATATGCATTCTTTTTAATCTTAGATTTTAGATTAAATACAGCAATTTCATTTAAATTTTCATCAAGCTTAATTAAATAGCCATTATGCTCTAAAGCATATAAATAGCCATTATTTGCGTGAATTTCGCTATAATTTGCATATTTAAATTTGGTTTTTGAAATTTCGTTTAATAAATAATCAAATTTATAAATACTTCCATCGCTTGCTAAAACATATATTAATTCATCTTTAAGAAGTGCTTTTTTGATATTTATTAATTTTGTATATGTTTTATTATCTAGTATAGTAAATAGTTTGCTTGAACTTGCTGCAATTAATTTATCATCACTTGCGTCTAAGAAAATTATATTATTAAAAAATTCTTGAGTTCCAACATTTATAGCTCTAATGAAAGTATTATTTACATTACTTAATATTACTAAATTACCATCTAAAGTAGGAGCGATAATAACATTTCCACTAAAAATAGGATTTGCTAATTTTTTAATAACCCCATTTGCTTGTCCATAATTATCGCTAAATAAATAATTTTGCTCTAATAAATCAAATAAAATAACATTATTTAAAGCATCAACCATTACAGCTTTATTGCCTTCGGTTTCTATGCTTACGATTTTTGCTTCAAATTTTTTATCAAATACTACTTCTTTATCTTTTAATATTTTTAAAAAACCTAAGTTATTAGATATAAAGGTTAAATTATCTTTTTGATTTATGATTTCATAATCTTTATAATTTTTTAATATATTTTCAGTTTTTATATTTATTGAACTTAATTTTTCTGTATTTTGTGGCTCATAATATTGTTTTGAACCTGAACATGCTAAAAATAATAATGATAAAGCTAATAATGAATATTTTTTCATTTGTTGCCTTGATAATGTTTTAAGCTATTTGCTACTTTATAAAATACTGAATTAGCATTGATTAAATCTAGTTTTACCCTAGCCTCTTCTATTTTATTTGCTTGTAATAGTTCGTATGCTTCTTGAATTGTTTTTAAATCTTTTAAGAAAATTCCTGATTCAAATTCCTTAGCTTTATAAATCTCTAAAAGTAGTTTATCTTCATTACTTGGCTTAAATGTAGCTAATTCTTCAATATACTTTTCATCCATTAATAATGCTAAATATAAATTAGGATTTAAAGATTTTAATTGATTTAATTTATCATTATCTTTAGTAATTAATAACTCATTATATAAACTATTTGCTTCTTTTGTATTTTTAATCTTTATGCTATCGTTAATAGAATTAAATGCAAAATAAGCAATGATTGCAATTATTATAAATATGATTATAAATTTATTTTTTCTCAAAAAACGCTCAATTTTGATTCCAAATTCTTCAACACTATATGTATTTTCTTTCAATTTAAATTCCTTAAATTTTGATAAAATTAAAGCTGAAATTGTAACAATTTTTTGTAAATCTTGATAAATTTAGTGCTATATTAAATTTTTATTATATAATCGGATTTAATTTTAGATTAACAAGGTGAGATTATGTTAATAGATGAAAAGTTATTAGAAAGACTAGAAAAATTATCATCACTTAAATTAAGTAACGAAGAAAGACAAACTTTGCTTGCTGAATTTGATGATATTTTAAAATTTGTAGATAATTTAAATGAAATTGATACTAATAATTTAGAAATTAATAATTTAAATTATACCCCATTAAGAGAAGATATACCTGAAAAATCAGAAGTAATTGAAAGCATTTTAGAAAATGCTCCTTCAAGAAGCGAACACTTTTTTTCAGTTCCTAAAATTATAGAATAAGGAAAGATTATGGATAATATTCATCAACAAGAAGAGCAAGTAAAAGCCATTCAAATGAATGGTATTCTAGCATTTATGAAAGATAATGATGCGAGTGACTTACACTTTATTCCAGGTAGAAAACCGCTACTTAGAATTCATGGTGTTTTAAATGATTTGGAGTTTGATGTTTTAAACTCAGATATCATTAAAGCATCTTGTTATAGTATTTTATCAGACGCTCAAAAAGCAACTTTAGAAGAAGAGCGTGAATTAGACTTCGCATACTCAGTAGAAGGCGTTGGTCGTTTTAGAGCAAACTATTATTATGTTGAAGAAGGAAAACTTGCAGCTGCATTTCGTTTAATTCCTGAAAACATTCCTAGTTTAGATGATTTAAAAGCTCCTTCAATTTTTAAAGAATTAATCAAAAAAGAAAAAGGGCTTATCCTAGTAACAGGTCCAACAGGTTCTGGTAAATCAACAACTCTAGCAGCAATGCTAAACGAAATCAATGAAACTGAAAGTAAGCATATTCTAACAATAGAACATCCTGTTGAATTTATGCATAAAAACAAAAACTCAGTATTTTCATACAGAAACGTAGATATAGATACAAAGAGCTTTCAAACTGCTTTAAAATACGCGTTAAGACAAGACCCTGATATTATCTTAATCGGTGAGATGAGAAATAGAGAAACAATAGCAGCAGCAATCACAGCAGCTGAAACAGGACACTTAGTATTTGGAACACTGCATACAAACTCAGCTATGCAAACAATTAACCGTATTGTAGATAGCTTTAGTGGTGGAGAGCAAGATCAAATAAGAAATATGCTATCGTTTTCATTACAAGCTGTTATTGCACAAAGCTTGATACCTAAAAAAGGTGGTGGTCGTTTAGCAATTCACGAAATTCTTATTAACAATATGGCTATTGCTAACTTAATTCGTGAAAATAAAAACCATCAAATTTATTCTCAAATGCAGTTAAACCAACAAGGAACGGGAATGAAAACTCAAACTCAAAGCCTTGTAGAAGCTGTTCGTGCAGGTTTAATTACAAGAGAATTAGCTTTAAGATATAGCACACAATACAACGAATTAGTGAATTTGATATGAATAGCGGCTTATTACTTGATTGTATAATAATCGGCGTTACTTTAATATTAGGCCTAGGTGGAATAATCTCAGGTCTTATTAAAGAAGGTTTTGGATTAGCAGGTATTTTAGTAGGTGTTTATGTTAGCACGAGCTATTCAGAAAAAGTTGGTAATTTAATTAAACAATATGTTTACAACACCGATAACGAAATGTTATTAAACCTATTTGGTTTTGTGTTAGCGTTAGTTGTGGTTTGGGGAATATTTATAATTTTAGGAAGAATAATATCAAAATTAGCTTCTTTAAGCGGTCTTGGTATTATTGATAGAATTATGGGTTTTGTATTTGGAGCTGGAAAAATATTTGTGATTTTTTCTATAATAGCAAGCTGTATAAATGAAGTTCCTATTTTAAACAATAAAATAGGACAATTTTTTGCAAATAGTATGGTATTTCCTGTATTAATAGAAACAGGTTCAATTATTGCAAATACTAAAGCAGTTCAAAACACAATAAATACTAAAAAAGAAGCAGTAGAAAAAGAATTAAAAAAAGAAGAATAATTTTAAAAGGAGATAAAAATGGAAAATAATATGGAATATGATGCTCTGTTAGAAGAGTTTAAAAAAATCTTAAAAACAAGTGGATTAAAATATACAAAGCAAAGAGAGTGCTTGCTTAAATTACTTTACAACAATGAAGAACACAGCACTCCTGATGAATTATATGAAGCTTTAAAAGCAATGGATCCAAACCAAAATATAGGGATTGCTACAATTTATAGAACACTAAATTTATTAGAAGAATCAGGAATGGTTACTTCAATTTCTTTTGGTTCTGCAGGTAAAAAATTTGAATTAGCAAACAAACCACACCATGATCACATGATTTGCAAAACTTGTGGAAAAATTATTGAATTCCAAGATGATACAATAGAACAAAGACAATTAAAAATTGCAAAAGAACATGGATTTAAATTATCAAGCCATTTAATGCAATTATACGGAACTTGCAAAGATTGTCAAAAAAAATAAATTATATAGAAAGGTAAAATATGTTTGAAAACCCACTAGAACAACAAAAAATTAAGAAAGCCGAAGAGTTAAGGTCTTTAGGAGTTAATCCTTATTCTCATTTTGTAACAAAGCCGATGAGTATTAAGGAATTTAAAGATAAATATAATTTCATAAACGAGCTCGAAGAAAAGAAATCAGAAGAAGTTTGTGATTTAGTAGGTAGAATTAAATTTATGCGTGATGGTGGGAAAGCCGTTTTTGCTAATATTGAAGACTTTAGTGATAGCATTCAAATCTATTTTAATAAAAGCACAATAGATGAAGTTTGGTTTGATAATATCAAAAAATTAATTGAAGTTGGAGATATTATTAAAGTTAGTGGTTATGCGTTTGTAACCAAAAAAGGCGAATTTAGTATTCATGTTAGCAAATTAGATTTAGTAACAAAAAGCATTTGTATTTTACCTGAAAAATTCCATGGCTTAGTAGATATGGAAAGTCGCTACCGCCAAAGATATCTTGATATGATAATGAATGCAGAAGTAAGACAAGATTTTATAAATAGAAGTAAGATTGTTTCTTTTGTTAGAAGATATTTTGAAAATTTAGGATTTTTAGAAGTTGAAACTCCTATGATGCACGAAATTGCAGGCGGAGCAAACGCAAGACCATTTATAACTCATCATAACACTTTAGGTGTTGATAGATTCTTAAGAATTGCACCTGAGCTTCACTTAAAGCGCTTAATTGTTGGTGGATTTGAAGCAGTGTTTGAACTAAATCGTTGTTTTAGAAATGAAGGAATGGATCTTACTCACAATCCTGAATTTAGCACTATTGAGTTTTACTGGGCTTATCATAATTATAAAGATTTAATGGCTTTAACAGAAGATTTATTAAGCAAGCTAATAGAACATTTAGGGTATTCTTCAAACATCATTACTTATGATGATAAACAAATTGATTTTAGCACTCCATTTGCAAAAATTCCTTATAAAGAAGCCTTGGTAAAAATAGGTGGAATTGATGCAAACATAGTTGAAAATAAAGAAGAAATACTAAAAAAACTAAAGGCTGATGGTTTTGAAGCTAATGAAAAACTAGATTTAGGACATTTACAAGCTGAATTATTTGATAATTATGTTGAAGACAAGCTAATCAATCCTACATTTATTACAGATTTTCCTGTATCAATTAGTCCATTAAGCAGAAGAAGTGATGAAAATCCTGATATAGCTGAAAGATTTGAATTATTTATAGCAGGTAAAGAATTAGCTAATGGATTTAATGAATTAAACGATCCATTAGATCAATACGAAAGATTTTTAGCACAAGTTGAAGCTAAAAAAGCAGGTAATGATGAAGCTTGTGAAATGGATGAAGATTTTGTAAATGCACTAGGTTTTGGTATGGCTCCAACTGCGGGAGAAGGAATAGGAATTGATAGACTTGTAATGATGTTAACAAACAAAAAATCAATTAAAGATGTAATATTATTCCCTGCAATGCGTCCTAAAAAGGATTAATAAATTTAAAAGGGGTTAAAATGATATTTGATACAGAAATAAATGACATAATAAAAGAAGAATTTAAAAGACAAGATGAAAATCTTGAAATGATTGCTAGTGAGAATTTTACTTTTCCTGAAGTTATGCAAGTTAGTGGAAGTATTCTTACAAACAAATACGCAGAAGGCTATCCTGCTAAAAGATATTATGGTGGTTGTGAGATAGTTGATAAAGCTGAAGTTTTAGCAATTGAGCGTTGCAAAAAATTATTTAATTGTAATTACGCAAATGTTCAACCACACTCAGGCTCACAAGCAAACCAAGGAGCTTATGCTGCACTTATTAATCCTGGTGATGTTATTTTAGGAATGGACTTAAGCGCTGGCGGACATTTAACACATGGTTCTAAAGTAAATGCTAGCGGTAAAGTATATACTAGTTATAGCTATGGAGTAGATGTTAATGGCTATTTAAATTATGATGAAATTGAGCGTATTGCATTAGAAACAAAGCCAAAATTAATAGTTTGCGGAGCAAGTGCTTATGCAAGAATTATTGATTTTGAAAGATTTCGCAAAATTGCAGATAAAGTTGGAGCATATTTATTAGCAGATATTGCACATATTGCTGGACTTGTTGTAGCAGGTCTTCATCCAAGCCCATTTCCACATGCACACATTGTAACTTCAACAACTCATAAGACTTTAAGAGGTCCAAGAGGCGGAATTATTATGACAAATGATGAAGAATTAGCTAAGAAAATTAATTCAGCAATTTTCCCTAATCTTCAAGGTGGCCCATTAATGCATATAATAGCAGCAAAAGCTGTAGGTTTTAAATACAATCTTGATGAGAGTTGGAAAAGCTATGCAAATCAAGTTATTAAAAACTGCAAAGTTTTAGCAGATGAACTGATAAAAGCAGGTTTTAAGCTTGTTAGTGGTGGGACTGATAATCATTTATTATTAATGGATTTTAGCGAATGTGATTTTAGTGGAAAAGATGCTCAAATCGCATTAGAAAATGCAGGAATAACTGCTAATAAAAACTCAGTTCCAAACGAAAAACGTTCGCCATTTATTACAAGCGGTTTAAGATTAGGAACAGCTGCGCTTAGTGCTCGTGGAATGAAAGAAGAGCAAATGGTGCAAATAGCACAAATTATTAAAGAAGTTTTAAATAATATTAATAACGAAGAAATTATTAAAGCTTCTAAATTAAAAACTTTAGAAATATCTAAACAATTTCCATTATATAAGGATTTAAAATGCTAACAAGTAATGATATAGCTCTTATTAAAATGATTAATTCACATTATTTCATTAAAAGAGATAATATAGTAAGCAAAATAGAGCATAAAGGTAGAACTTTTTATAATAAATACGAAAGAATTAATGAATTTTTATCACCAAGCCTTATGAGAGAGCATGCAGAAGGTAAAATCATAATCGCACATAATCTAGTAAATGCTCAAGATAAAGTAGAAAATATTGTATTTGATTACAATGGTTTTAATACTGAAAAGTTTTGGCACAGAGCACAATTATTATTAAGAGAAGAAGGTTTTATTAATTTTACAGCTTATAAAAGCAAAACTCCAGGACATTTACATCTTTATATTCATAAAGGTCATACAGCTTTTACTGAAGGTTGTGGGTTAGCTAATAAATTAAGCGCAATGTTAGCTCAAAAAATGCCTGTTGAATGGAGAGTATTCCCTACTCTTGATATGCCAAAAGAATATAATATATTAGCACTACCTTATGAAATTTACCAAAAAGAGCGTGGAGCGTCTTGGTCAAAACATATGTAAAGGATGAAAAATGCAAGAACACAATAAATTTGAAGATTTGGTATTAGAAAACAACAATAAGAAAAATAAACAAAAGCAAGTTTTATTTAAAATCATTATGGTAATTATTGTATTTTTAATAGTACTAATAATTTTTAAAATTGTAGGAAGTAGTGATAATTCAAAACCTGCTTTACCTCCGATAGAGCCTAGTGCAAAATTTGAACAAAAAAGTCAAGATAATGAAGTATTTGAGAATTTAAAAAGCGAAAACGATGGCTTTAGCGATGATTTTTCTTCATTAGAAGAAAGACTTAAAAAAGAAAATAACATAGTTGAAGCAGAACCTAAAAAATCTCAAGAAGTTCAAAATGTTGTAAAAGAATTAGCAAAAGTAACTCCTATAAAAGAAGAAGTTAAACAAGCTACCCAAGAAACAACAAAAGCTCAAGAAAGTCCAAAAGAAGTAATTCAAGTAAAACAAGAAGTTAAAAAAGAAACTAAGCCTAAGCAAGAAAGCTCAGTTTTTGATACCTTGAATATATCAAAGCCAACTAATTTAGTAAAACAAGAAACTAAAGCTCCAAGCACAAGCAATCAAGGAAGCTTTATTCAAGTTTATGCTGGTAAAAACATTGACTTAAAATCTCACGAGATTAAAAAGCTTGATACTTTAGGCTTACAATATAAAGTTGTAACAGATAATAAAGGAATGAGTAGAGTTATCGTTGGCCCATATTCAAACAGCGATAAAGCAAATGCTTTAAAATACATAAGAGATAATGTGAAAAAAGACGCATTCTATTATCATGCAAAATAATAACTTTGGAGTGATAGGAAATCCTATCGCTCACTCTAAATCTCCAATAATTCATAATTTTTGGTATGAAAAATTAAATATAAAAGCAAATTACGAAAAGATTTTAGTAACAAATACAAAAGATTTAAAAGAAAATATATTAAATTATAAAGGCGTTAATATTACATTGCCTTATAAAGAAGATGTAATTAATACCGTAAATGAACAAAGCCAAGAAGTAAAAGCAATAAAAGCTGCAAATACAATTATCAATGATAATGGCTTTTTAAAGGCTTATAATACTGATATTTTTGGCTTTTATGAGCCTATAAAAAACGAAAATATAAAAAATGCTCTAATAATAGGTGCAGGTGGGGCTGCTAGAGCTGTTTATTATGCTTTAAAAGAAAATAACATAAATATTAAAGTAATTAATAGAAGTAAAAAAGAAGATTTTTTATGCGAAGTTGATACTAATTTAAAAGAATTTGAATTTGATATTTTGGTTAATACAACGAGCGCAAGTTTAAATAATCTTTTGCCACTTAATGAAGATGTTTTAAAAACCTTAGCAAAAAATGCAAAAATAGCTTATGATTTAGCTTATAATCACGATATATTTTTAAATTTTTGTAAAACTCATAATAAAAACATCAAAACACAAGATGGTCTTGATATGCTTGTTTATCAAGCAGCACTTGCTTTTAAATATTTTTGTGGAATTTATCCTAACGAAGATTTAATAAATGGTGCAAAAAAACTCATTATCTAAAAGTATTAAGGGTCTAAAATCATATATTTTTGGTAAAGAAAGCGAAAACAAAGCTCAAAATTATTTAACGAAAAATGGCTTTAAAATAATCACAACAAATTACAAATGTAAATTTGGCGAAATTGATATAATTGCAACCAAAAAGAACATTTTACATTTTATAGAAGTAAAATCTAGTAAAAACTACGAAAGTGAATATTATTTAACAGCAAGAAAACTAGAAAAAATCATAAAAACAATATATGTTTTTAAAGAGCATTTTCAAGATTATAATAATTTTGATTTTTGTATAGATTTGATAGCTATTAATAATGATAATATTAATTTCATTGAAAATATAAATTAAAAGAATTTGAAATAGGAATTAGAAAAAAACAAAACCTAAAAAATGGGAATAAAAAAAGTGGCTCCGGATGTAGGATTCGAACCTACGACCAAGCGGTTAACAGCCGCCTACTCTACCGCTGAGCTAATCCGGAATAAGTAGTTATTGTTAAGTAAAAGCGTAATAATAGCCAAGAAAATTTTATTTGTCAAGGATTTTTTAAAAAATTTTAATTTTTTTGATAAAAATTAGCTATTTTTAATAAAAATTAATGATTTTGATTTGAAAATATGTTATTTTAGCTAAAAATAAAGGAGATTTTATGAAAAAATTAATCGCTAGTAGGGTAGGGGCGTTTTATTATGAAAATGATAAAATCACGCCTTTTGAATATGATGAAGCACCAACCGAACTTATACAAAATTATAAAAGCCGTATAAATCATAGCTCAAGGATAAAAAATCCTTGCGTTAGAAAAGGCTTTTTAAATGGTGATAAAAACCGCTTTGATGATGAATATATAGAAATTAGTTGGGATGAAGCCTTTGATTTAATAGCAAAAAATCTAAAGCATTATTATGAAAAATATGGCTCAAGCAGTATTTACGCAGAAAGTTATGAGTGGGGTGGAGTAGGTAAGATTGGCTGGGGTAGAATGCTAATTCATAGACTTATAAATACTCTTGGTGGTGGGGTGTTTGAATTAGGTGATTATTCTACAGGCTCAGCAATCGCAGCTATGCCTTATGTTTTTGACACATCTGTTGTGTATGAAAAACCAACTGATTTTAAAGAGATTATAAAAAATGCTGAAGTAGTGGTATTTTGGGGTGCAAATCCCTTTGTAACTAGTAAAATCGCTCATGATATTCCTATGCACGAACACGAAAAATATCTAAAAGAAATCGCTAAAAGCAAGGAAGTGATTTTCATAGATGTTAGGGTAAATGAGAGTGCAAAGGCTATGAATGCTAAAACTCTAATTCCGAATTCAAATTCCGATATGGCAATGGCTATAGCAATGTGTAATTATCTTTATGTAAATAATCTTTATGATAAAGAATTTATCGCAAATCACACAACAGGATTTGATGAGTTTAAGGACTATTTTTTAGGCAAAATTGATGGGATTAATAAAGACTTAGCTTGGGCTAGTGATATTTGTGGCATTAGCGAAGTTGAACTTAAAAATCTAGCTTTAAAGCTTAAAAATAATCCTAGCAATATTTTATTAGGTAGGTCAATTCAAAGGCAATTAAACGGCGAATTTAACTATCTAGCAATAATTTGCTTAGCTTGTATGTGTGGGCATATTAGTAAAGATGGCTTAGGAATTGAGTTTAATTTAAGCAGTGGTTGTAAGGGCGAGAGTGCAAAAAATACCGAAAGTTTAAAGAATATTAATTCTCTTTTAGGCGAGATAAAAGGACAAAATCATTATATTCCAAGCTCAAGGCTAAATGAGTGTTTATTAAAGCCAAACTCTACTACAACTTATAAAGATGAGCTTATAAAATATCCTGATATAAAGCTTATGATAAATGCTTGTGGGGCGTATTTTACTCATCAACCAGATTCAAACGAGAGTTTAAAGGCTTTAAATAAGCTTGATTGTATCATTACTCTTGAGCCGTTTTGGACGTCTTTAGCTAAGTTTAGCGATATTGTTTTGCCTGTTGCAATTGAAGGTGAGCGATATGATATAGAACAAAGCACAAATAAAGAGATTTTGTTTGCCCTAAAGCCTATAAAAGAGCCTTTTTATAATGCTTTGAGTGATTTTACAATTTGTAAAGAAATTGCAAAAAGATTTAATAAATCTTATGAGTTTTGCAAAGATTTAGATGAATTAGAGTTAGTTAAAATGGCTTATTTAGACATTGTTAAAAGATACGAAGCAAAAGGGATTTATTTAAGTACATTTCATGAGTTTTTAGAGCGTGGATATGAGAAGGTGCAAGGCTTAAGCGAACTTGAGCCTTATACAAGATTTAAAAATATTTCTAAAATTAATCTTACTATAAAAGGCAAAATCGCAAAATACGAGATAAAAGATGAATTAGCTAGTAAATATCCATTGTTTTTAACCTCAGCACATAGTCCTTATAGACTTCATTCTCAGCTACACAATAGCGATATAAGAGATAGCGAGAATAATCTTGAACCTGTTTATTTACATACTAATTTAGCTAAGCAAAAAGGCATTAAAACAGGCGATATAGTAAGGGTTTTTAATGATAGAGGAGAATTACTCGCGGGTACAAGAGTAATTGATGATATTAATCCTAAAAGTATTTTGATTTTTCAAGGGGCTTGGTGGGATAAGTGTGATAATATGTGTATAAATGGCAATGTAAATGTATTAACTAGTGCAAATCCAAGCTCAAGCGTATCAAATAGCAACACAGCTCATACTTGCAAAGTAGATTTAGAAAAATTTCAAGGGAATTTGAAACAGGAAATTAGAGTTTTCAAAGAGCCTAAAATAATAAAAAAACCACTATAAAAGCAGAGTTTTTACTCTGCTAAAAAAAATATTTTATTTTGTATTTTTAAAATTGGAACACCTTTTGCTAAAACCTGCTTAGATATTTTATTATAAAGGATAGAAAAATGATGAGATCACTTTGGTCTGGAGTATCAGGTCTTCAGGCACACCAAATAGCAATGGACGTAGAAGGTAATAACATAGCAAACGTTAATACAACAGGCTTTAAGCACTCTCGTGCAAATTTCAGCGATTTAATGAATCAAACAAGCAAAGTTGCAACAGCTCCACAAGGAGAGCTTGGTGGTAAAAACCCTATGCAAGTTGGACTTGGAACTCAAATTAACTCAATTACTAAGATTTTTGCTCAAGGAAGTATCCAAACAACTAAGAAAAACACAGACTTAGCTATCCAAGGAGATGGATTTTTCGTAGTAAGCCCAGATGGTGGTAAAACTTATAAATATACAAGAAACGGGGACTTCGTTCGTGACGCTTATGGTAATTTCGTTGATAATAACGGATATATAGCACAAGGTTGGTTAAGAGATGAAGTAACAGGCGAAGTTGATACTACATCTCCTATTAGAAATATTGTAATTAAACCAGGTCTTACAACTCCTGCAAACCCTACAACTTTAGTAAGTTTAAAAGCAAACCTAAACTCAGGTAATAGCATAGGTGATAAAAAAACTCCTATCTATCAATTAGATAGCAATCACGAATGGACTAATATAAATGGCGATGGCATTAAGGTTGATGCGGGCGTTCATAAAGAAAACGATGTTTCACAAAATAGATTTATTACTACAAAAGACGGACAATTACGCTTAAATGAGCGTGGCGTTGATATGGGAGTATTATTTAATGCTAGTGGTGAAAGCCTTGGACTTAGAAAAGGTCAAGGAATTTGGGTTAGCTATGCAGAAGCTAGAACTCAGCAATTAACATTAGGAAATGCAGGTGTAGCAGGAGCTCCAACCATTGATAATAATGGATCATTTAATACAGCAGCTACTCTAAATATAGAAATAAACGGAACTCAAATTAGTGCTAGTGTAGCAAATATAGGAGATATGGCGGCTGCGATTAATGGAGTAAGTGGTAAAACAGGTGTAAGAGCTGATATAGTAAATGGTAATAGATTGGTTTTAATCAATGATAATAAGCAAGGCACAACAGCTGCTATGAAAAATATTATTTTAAGAGCAGGGAATGGGGGGCAACCAGACAATACAGGATTATTAACTACAGGAAATGGATATAGCGATAAAGGTGATGGAAATAACCAAAGTATAAAAGTAATTACAGCTTATCAATATACTTATGATCCAAATCCAACAAATACAACACATGCATTAAATGCAAATACAGCAAGGACATTTAATACAACAGAAGATTTAAGAGAAGCTATGCAAAAAGATGCAAGGCTTTATGTAAACTACGATGGAAGACAAGTAACAGATGCCAATTGGTTAATTCCACAAAACGGACAGCAAGGTGGAACAAAAAACGATGGTGTAGAAATAATAGTAGATGCTAAAGGACAATTCGTTATAAAAAATCCAAAAGGCGATGCATTCAATGGTGATGATGGTGATCAATTTGATATGACAACAGAAGCTATTAATAATAGAGCTAGATTATTATATCAAGCAGGTAATGGAAATGGTATGCCTCAACCTCCTGTTCAACAATGGGATCAACTAACAGCGGCACAACAAGCTGCTTTTATAGCTGCTAATCCAAATTTAACAACTCCAGCTAACACAAACACAAACGAAGATGACTTCAATATGTTCTTAAGCATTAGCAACCTAACAAACCCTGCAAATAATGTTAATGAAAACGATAAGTTTATGAAAACTATGCAAGGTATGCAAGGAGCACTTACAAGTGGAGATGGAATTCGCCAAACTCAAGGATTATATATGAGCGCACATAGTTCAAGTATTGATATATTTGACTCACTTGGAACAAAACACTCAATTAAATATGACTTCACAAAAATAGGCTACACAGATGATGGTGGAACAGAGTGGGGAATAGTAATTCAAGTTCCAGAACCATGCGAAATCAACATTAGTGGCGAAGGTCCAAAAAACGTTCTAACAGGAACAATTAGATTTAATAGTGATGGTTCATTACAAGGATTTAGCCCAAGTTCAGTTAGCTTTACAGCAAACAATGGTTCAACTCCAAATCAAAACATAGATTTTTATTTCGGTAATCCAAATGATTTTGATGGAATTACTAGCTATGATAGAGAGAGTAATACAAGTGGTATTTCTCAAGATGGCTTTAGTGGTGGAGACTTAAACGGAATTAGAATTGATGAAAGTGGAACAATCATCGGAAGCTTTACAAATGGTAGAAGCTTTGGTCTAGCACAAATTGCTATGGCAACATTTACAAATAACGAAGGTTTGGAAGCTGAAGGTGGTAACGTATTTACTCAAACTTCAAACTCAGGTGAGCCAGTAATTGGAGCTGCTACAACAGGTGGTCGTGGTAAAATCCAAGCATCTAGCCTTGAGATGAGTAACGTTGATTTAAGTACATCACTAACAAACTTAATCGTAATTCAAAGAGGTTATCAAGCAAACTCTAAAACAATCACTACAAGTGATCAAATGCTTAATACACTTTTACAATTAAAACAATAATTCTTAGGATTTAAGCTTAGTCTTAAATCCTTTTTTACTTTTTAAAACTCAAATTCCTATTTCAAATTCTACTTTTTTAAACAAAAAACATAAAAAATAAATAAAAATTATAAAAAAACTAAATTTTATAGTAAAATAAAAGCTATTTCGTTTAAGGAGTTTTTATGTACAAATCAAGCATTAAATTAGCTTTAAGTTCTTTAGTTGCTATGAGCTTACTTACAGGTTGTGTTACTACTACACTTGAAACTACTGCAACAATGACTCAATCAATCTTCATTGACCCAGTTGCAAAAGAAAAAAGAATAGTATTCTTAAATATTAAAAATACAAGCGGACAAAACATTAATTTAGAAAGCAAATTAAGAATGTTACTTGAGCAAAAAGGATATATGATTACAGATAATCCTGACAAAGCTACATTTATTCTAAGCACAAATATTTTATATTGCGATAAAAAACAAGAAAACACAGCTGCAGCTGCAGCGGGCTTAGGTGCTAGTGTTGGTGCTGGTGTTGGTGCTTACAATCACGGAACTGCAGGTGCAACAATCGGAACAGGTCTAGGCGGAGCTTTACTTGGTGGAATTATAGGAAAACTTACAGAAGATACAATTTATCAAATGCAAGTTGATATAAATATTAAACAAAAAGCAAAAGGCAAAGTTTTAAGTAGCAAAGGAGCTACACAAGGTCAAGCAAGTGTAAGCGATGGAAGAAAAAGTGGCTTTATGAATAGCTTTTCAGGTCCTGTAAGAGGAAATAAAACAGGAAGATTAAACTCAAATATATCAAGCTCAACAGCACAAACATACGAAAGTGATTATATTGAACAAGTTACTATGATGTTTGCAGAAGCTACTAAATTAAATCTAAAAATTGAAGAAGCAATTCCTGCTTTAGAAGATAAAATGGCAAATCAAATTGCTGGATTATTTTAATTAATAACCAAAATTAAACTTCCTTTAAATAATAATTCTTATAATTTTTATCAAATTATTATGAAAGGAAGTTTATGAAAAAAGTTTTTTTAAGTTCTACTCTTGCGTATTTTTTAGCAAGTTCTTTAAATGCAAGTTATGTTATAAACCCTAAAGAAATTATAGATATTTATGAAGATAGTTTAAATAAAACTAGCATAAATGCAAAATTGATAAAATCAATTAATCCTGATGAAAGCTTTAAAACACATTATCAAAATTATTTTGAAGGCAAGTCAAAAACCGATTTATATTTGCGTGACATTGATATTAAAAATAATAAAGCCCTAGCAAGTGGGAGCTATCACTCATCTATTTTATTATATGATTTAGATAATGATGAGGTTATTTATAACGATTTTTATGCGATAAAAGATGCAGACCATAAAGAATTAGGTAAAAAATATCCAGAAGCAAAACAAGATGAAGAAGAAAAGAAAAACAAAAATGATGATGAATGGAGTGGGGCTAGCGAGTTATTTGTAGAACAAGCTGAATTTATTGATGATAAAACTGCATTTGTTAATACTATGCCAAAGTATTTAGGAAGAGATAATAAAGAAGCAAGACCTTATTTACACCACGCAGGAATTCATAAAATTGAGTTTAGTAAAGATAATAAAATTAAAGAACTTGCTTTTACTAAAGGTGAATATTTTTTGTTTAGAAAATTTCAAGATGGTGTAATTACTCTTGATAATAATGAAACTTTTAATATTTTTGATAAGGATTTAAAGCTAAAAAAGTCTTTTAAAATCCCAAATGTTGTAAAAGCTGATGTAAGGCTTAATAGATTATTTGTATTATTAAAAGGCGATAAAAAAGGCATATATGAATACGATTTTAAAAGTTCAAATCTCATAAAAATTGCAGATTTTAAAGAGCAATATTTTGGTCGCCCTATAAAAGCAACCACAAGCCCCTTTTTAGTAAGCCCTGATGCTAAATATATTTATTATGCAAGCCCACATAATTATAATTCTAAGCTTTGCAAAGTTGCTATAAATAATGGCGATACAAATTGCTCTAATACAGGCTTTGCACTATTTGCAGGCTCTTATGCAATAAGTCCTAATGGTAAAACTCTAGCTTATACTTTTGGAGATAGATTAGGGCAAACTCATATTTTTAATATAGAAGATAAGCCATATTTAGCAGGAAGTATAAAAGGCGGAAATATAAGCTATGCAGCGGCTTTTAAAGATGATGATACTTTAATAGTTTCTAATAATCGCAGAATTTTAGATATTTATAAACTACAAAAAGGCGAAAATATTGATATTAATCAAAAATTTGAAAACCTAAAAGAAAATATCTTTTCTTTTATAGCTGCTGATATGGAAAATATCGTAATAAAAGTAAAAGAAAGTGGCGGTAAGAAAAAAATAAAATCAGATATTATTTTTCCACAGCACATAGATGGAATAAATATATCGTATTTATTGCCTGATGAATTTGAAGAATTTGTAGATAAAAATGGCAAAATTTTTGATATTCCTAAAAATGATTTAAGCGGAGAATTAAGTGTGATTTTAAAACTTAGTAAAGATGGAAAAATTATTCGTGAAGAAGCACTGAGTTCATATTTTAAAATAAAAGTTAAAAAATGAAAGAATACGCATTTGCTTGTTTTAGCACAAAATGTGTAATTAAGCTAGATGCTAAGGAAGAATTAGCTTCTAGCATAGCTAATAAATGCTTTGAAATTTGCAAAAATCTACACCTAAAATATAATTATTTTGATAAAAATTCTTTAATTTCAAAAATAAATCAAAGAAATAAAAATCGCATAAAATTAGACAAAGAAAGCCAAAAAATATTAGAAATTACCTTAAAATTAAGCAAAATTACTGATTATGCTTTTGATATAACTTTAATTAATAAAAAGCTTGAAAATAACGCTATTTATGGAAAAAATGCCTTTATTTTAGATAAAAGATTTATTGAATTTAGTGATTTAAAAACTCAAATTGATTTAGGCGGAGTGATTAAAGAATACGCCGTTGATGAGTGTGCTAAAATATGTGAAAAATATCCTTTCATAATCAATTTTGGCGGAGACTTAAAGACAAATAAAAATATTTTAGTAAATCTTAAAAACCCAAAAAATCCAAGCGAAGCAATTAAAAAAGTAAATATAAACAATCTTGCACTCACTACTTCAGGACTTTATGAAAGAGCAAATCATATAATAAATACTCAAGATTTTAAATATAATCAAGTTAGCGTAATAGGAGAAAGTGCTTTAAATTGTGGAGTATTTTCTACTGCCTTATGTTTTAAAGATTTTGAATTACCAAAAGAATATCAAGCAATTTTGATTGATTTTGATAATGAAATAAAAGAAAAATAAGCTAAATATTAAAAGCAAATTCCTAATTCAAATTCTTTGAAAAATTCGTGGAATTTGAAATAGGAATTTGGCTTAATAATTTTAAATATTTTTAGTATAAAAGCTATGAGTAAGCGCAACTGCCATTGCGTCGGTTATGTCAAGTGGTTTTATTTCTTTATTTATTTTTAAAAGTTTTTTTACCATGAAGGCTACTTGTTCTTTTTCTGCTTTGGCTTTGCCTGTGATTGTCTTTTTTACTTGAAGGGCTGTGTATTCACTAAAATTTCCATAAGTTTGCAAGATTTTAAGCAACATCGCCCCACGAAACTGCGCTAATTTTAAAACACTTTGAGGATTGTATGCAAAAAAGATATTTTCAACTGCTACGCTTGCACTAGGAACTTTCTTAAAAATCATTTCAAGCGCTTCATTTAATTCTAAAATATTATCAATTAATTCCTTACTTTTAAACTTAATAAGCCCTGCTTCTAAAAGAATATTTGAACTTCCATTTTTTTCAAGCAAACAATAACCGCAATATTTTGTTCCTGGGTCAAATCCTAAAATTTTCATATGTGAAATCCTTGTGAAATTTTAAATTATATTTTTCTAAAAAGCCTATTTTTACGATAAATTTCTTAATGAAATATAATTTCACATAATAAGTTTTTCATAAAAAATCTTATGAAATTTCACAAAATTTTCATTTTTAAAAATTTAAAGCCTTAAAAATTTCACTAATTACTATAATTTTAAAAGGCAAAATGTGAAATTTATTAAGAAAAATTGTAAATTGTTTGTATATTTTTGGTATATTTTTTTCAAGTTAAAAGTATTGTTATATAGGTGTTTTAAATAAAAAAAATTAATAAAAAATGAATTTCACATCATCAAAGGTAAAAATAA